>JASHNY010000133.1 GCA_030041385.1 Alphaproteobacteria bacterium | reverse complement strand
GAGATGCTGAACTGGATGTGCCTGATCGGCGCGATGGAAGCGCTCGACCGGAAGCCGGTGATCCAGGATTACATGGAGACGCACATCCTCGCCTCCGACAAATGCTTCCTGTCGTTCCCGGCGCGGTAGACAGGTCAGCGCGGAGACGCTGTGCGCGGTTCGAGACGGGGCGCCATGCGCCGCTCCTCACCATGAGGCAGGCCGTCGATAAACGTGAGAAAATATCCTCATCCTGATCACGATGAGGATTTGTCTTAATGCCTTGAAAAACCTGCCTCATCCTGAGGAGCGGGCGAAGCCCGCGTCTCGAAGGACGCACTGCCGGCAATTCAGCCCCGAGAACCCGGGCGGCGCTTTGCCAGTCGGGGCAGCATGGCGAAATCCCCTCTGATCAGCGCTTCCTTCTTTTCGCGGCGCCAACCCTTGACCTGCCTCTCGGCGGAAATAGCGTCCTCGGTGCGGGGAAATTCTTGGTGAAACACCAGCTCGACCAGCCGGCGCAGCGCCGTGTAGCCGTGCGAAGGCACCGGCCTGATGCTGTGCCACCCGGCCCTCGAGATCGGCCCTGGTCGTGCCGGTGTAATACGACCCGTCGGCACAGCGGAGGAGATAGAGGTAGGCGCCCATCGTCTCATGCATCCTTCGAGACGCAGCCCTCTGGACCGCTCCCCAGGATGAGGAAAGTTATTCCACAGGCTTACCTCATCCTGAGGAGCGGGCGAAGCCCGCGTCTCGAAGGACGCTTCATTCACCGCTACCGAACCCCTATTCGTCCCGCCGTATCGGCGTCGGCCAGGTGGCCTCGCCCTGCGCCGGGACGACGGTTGCTACGCGCTCGGCCGATTACCCATCGCGGCGCGCCGGCATCGACAGGAAGGCATGGGCGGCGTGCCAGAGCTGGTGGCGGTTGTAGCCGAAGACGAGGGCGTGCGCGGCGCCAGGCAACACGCAGAACTGGCGGTCGGGGTTGGGTAACAGGCGATAGAAGTCCAGCAAATCCTCTTCGCTGGCGATGCCGTCGTGCTCGCCGCGCACGATCATCACCGGCGCCAATACCTTGAGCGGGTCGACGACCGGCAAATTCGCGGTCATGTCGAGATAGGTCCCGGTCGGCACCTGGTCGCCGAACTGCAGTTCGGAATCGGCCAAGGCCTCGGCGACGGCGGGATCGCTGGTGCCGGGATGGTCGCGGGTGAAGATGCTGCGGATCATCGCGCGGTCGCGCAGCCGGCGGTTGTGGGTGCGGAAATACTCGACCTGCTCGGCCCGCTTTGCGAGGGTCGGCGAGTTGCGCCCGGTATAGGTGAAGGCATTGAGGATCAGCCGGCCGACCCGCTCCGGCCGCACCATCGCAAACGCGGCGGCGCGCAGCGCCCCCGACGATTCGCCGAGCATGTGCATCCGCTGCTGCCCGGTCTCGCGCACCACCAATTCGCTGGCGGCGATCAAATCCTCGACGCCGCTCGCAATGTCGGAATTGCCGTCGGTGCGCGATGAGCGGCCGTAATTCTCGTGGTCCATCGTCCACACGTCGTAGCCGAGCCCGGCGAAGACGTTCATCGTCGAATATTCCTCGCCGCCCGGGACGAAGAGGTCGAATGACGACAAGGCCGAGTTCGACGAGCCGTGCACCAGGAACAGCACCGGGCGCGGCCCCGGCGCTGCCGCACATTTGCGGTAGACGGCGAGCGAGACGCCGCCCTTGTTGACGGTATAGTCGGTCCGGGGCGGCGGCGCCGCGGGACGGAGGAACGGGTGCTGTTCGTCGGGCATGAGAACTCCTGGCACAATAGCGGCGCGGCTTGGTTGCGCGGGGCGCAGCATCTTCCCGCCGCTTCGGCTTGTCCACGGTGGCATCGCCGGAACGGCCGGCGATGAGCTTCGCGGAAGTGGCATGGCTGGCGGTGGGCATCGTCGGCGCCGGGGTGGTGACCGGGCTGCTCGCCGGATTGTTCGGCATCGGCGGCGGCGCGGTGATCGTGCCGGTACTGTTCGAGGTTTTCCGCCTCTTCGGTGTGCCCGACGTGGTGCGGATGCAGCTTTGTGTCGGCACCTCGCTGGCGATCATCGTGCCGACCGCGGTGCGCTCCTACCGGGCGCATCGCGCGCGCGGCTTTGTGCTGCCCGGCGTGTTGCGGATCTGGACCTGGCCGTCGGTCGCCGGGGTCGCGGTCGGCGCCCTCGCCGCGGCCTTCGCCCCGCCTGGCCTGTTCAAGATCGCGTTTGCCGGGATCGCCGGGATCATCGCCGCCAAGCTTCTGTTCGGCGGCGACAGCTGGGTCTTGGCCGACGACCTGCCGGGGCCGGCGGCGATGCGCGGCTACGGGTTTCTGATCGGGCTCGGCTCGTCATTGATGGGCATCAGCGGCGGCTCGCTGGTGACGATGGTGCTGACGCTCTACAAAAAGCCGATCCACAACGCGGTCGCCACCGCTTCGGGGCTCGGCGTGCCGATCACGATTGCCGGCACGCTCGGCTATATCCTCGCCGGGCTCGGCCGCCAGGCGCTGTTGCCGCCCTTCTCGATCGGGTTCGTATCGCTGATCGGCGTCGTGATGATCGCGCCGATTTCGGCCACCGTCGCGCCGCTCGGCGCGCGGCTCGCCCACGCCGTGCCGAAGCGTGGGCTCGAAATCGGCTTCGGGCTGTTCCTGGTGCTGGTCTCGGCCCGGTTCGTCCTGAGCCTGATCGGCCACGGGTCCGGCTGAGGGCGCGCCGCTGCAAAAATCACGGCGCCATCCTCTCCCGCACTGCGGGAGGGGGTGACGCCGGACTTAAACCGTGGGCCGGGCAGGGTGTCAGCGCGCCCGGTTGGCGGCGCTGGCGACGGCTTTCAGCGAGGCGGTGACGATGTTCTCGTCGATGCCGACGCCGAAAAGCTCCTGGCCACCGGCGGTGCGCACCTGCACATAGGCCGTCGCCTGGGCGTCAGCGCCGCCGCTCAAGGCGTGCTCGCGATAATCGAGCACCGTCAGCGCGATGCCGCAATCGCGGTTCAGCGCATCGACGAAGGCCGCGATCGGACCGTTGCCGACGCCTTCGATCTGCCGTTCGGCGCCGTCGATCGTCACGCTGGCGGCAACCCGCCGCTCCGATGGGCGCGGTTCGGGCAATAGCGCGTAGTCGCAAAGGGCGATGCCGCCGTTCAGATAGGTGTCCTGGAACAATGCCCAGATGTCGGCGCTGGTCATCTCCTTGCCGGTGCGGTCGGTGACTTCCTGCACCACCTTGGAGAACTCGATCTGCAGGTTGCGCGGCAGGTCGAGGCCGTGGTCTTCCTTCAAGAGATAGGCGACCCCGCCCTTGCCCGACTGCGAATTGACCCGGATCACCGCCTCGTAGCTGCGCCCGAGATCCTTGGGGTCGATCGGCAGGTAGGGGACCTCCCACAGATCGTCGTTGCGCTTCTGCAGCGCGTCGAACCCCTTCTTGATCGCGTCCTGGTGCGAGCCGGAGAACGCGGTGTAGACCAGTTCGCCGGCATAGGGGTGGCGCGGGTGCACCGGCAACTGGTTGCAGTACTCGACCGTGCGCACGACGGCATCGATGTCCTTGACGACAAGGCCGGGATCGACCCCCTGGGTGAACAGGTTGAGCGCCAGGGTCATCACATCGACATTACCGGTGCGTTCGCCGTTGCCGAACAGCGTGCCTTCGACCCGCTCGGCGCCGGCCATCAGCCCCAATTCGGTCGCCGCCACGGCGCAGCCGCGGTCGTTGTGCGGGTGCAGGCTCATGATGATCGAGTCGCGATCGCGCACCTTGCGGCCAAACCACTCGATCTGGTCGGCATAGATGTTGGCGGTCGCCATCTCGACCGTGCCGGGCAGGTTGATGATGACTTTTTTCTGCGGCGTCGGCTGCCACACATCCATGACCGCCTCGCAGATTTCGACCGCGAAGTCGAGCTCGGTGCCGCTGAAGCTTTCCGGCGAATACTGGTAGACGATCTCGGTTTCCGGCATCGCCGCGGCGTGGTCGCGGATCTGCCGCGCGCCGGTCACCGCGATGTCGATGATGCCGGCACGGTCGAGGCCGAAGACGACGCGGCGCTGCAGTTCCGAGGTGGAATTGTACAGGTGCACGATCGCCCGCTTGGCGCCGCGGATCGCCGCGAAGGTTTTGTCGATCAACTCGGTGCGCGACTGGGTCAGCACCTGGATCGTCACGTCGTCGGGGATCAGGTTCTGCTCGATGATCTCGCGGACAAAGGCCATGTCGGTGTCTGAGGCGGCCGGAAAGCCGACCTCGATCTCCTTGAAGCCAAGCTCCAACAGCAGGTCGAACATGCGGCGCTTGCGGTCGGGCCCCATCGGCTCGATCAGCGCCTGGTTGCCGTCGCGCAGATCGACGCTGCACCAGGTCGGCGCAGTGTCGATGACCCGCGACGGCCAGGTGCGGTCGGGCAGGACGATCGGGGCAAACGGCCGGTATTTGTGGATCGGCATCTGATGGGCGGTATCGGGCATCGAAAAACTCCTCACTCGGGCGAGGCGCGGCCGCAAACAATTCCGGGCGGCTGCGCCGGTGGCGTCGATCGGCTACGGACCGGCAGGCTCAATCCCGCCGGCCGGTGCTAAGTCGCCGCCGCCCTGCCGCGCCTGCCGTGACGCGAGCCGAAGCGCTAACTGAACAATTCGTCGAAATCATGGTGTTACCAAAACGCGGATGGGGTTCCCAACGGGAACGGGACGAGCGAAGCCGGCGCCTCAGGACGCCAAGATGGTAAGTCGCAGCTCGTCACGCGCTTTGGTCATGGCCGGGGTTTTATCAGAACCGGGTCGGCCGGTCAATCACGCGGAAACCGAGACGGCGTGCCCGATTTCGCCCGCGGGAGCGTCCGGAAACAGGCTGCGCGTCCGCCACACATCGAGCAGCGCCGCGCCCTCGACCGGCCGCGAGAAATAATACCCTTGCGCCTGATCGCAGCCGATATCGGTCAGGAACTCCACCTCGCCCGGCGTTTCCGGCCCTTCGGCGACGACGGTCAGGTCGAGCGCGTGGGCGAGGTTGACGATGGCGCGGACGATCGTGCGCGCCTCGGGCGAGGTTTCGACCTCGGAGACGAACAGCCGGTCGATCTTCAACTCGCAAAACGGCAGCCGGTGCAACTGCACGACCGACGAGTAGCCGGTGCCGAAATCGTCGATCGACAGGCGCGGGCCCTTGAGCCGAAGCCGCGTGGCAATATCGAGCAGGTCGGTCACATCGTGCGTGGCCGTCTCGGTCAGTTCGAAGGTGATCATGCCCGGCGACACCGCCCGCGCCAGGCACGCCTGTTCGAAGCGGTCGGGAAAATCCGGTTCGATGTCCTTGGCCGACAGGTTGATCGCGATCCCGATCTCGCACGAGCGCCGGTTCCATTCGCCCCAGCGGTCGAGCGCCATGTCGATGACGCGTTCGGTCAACGGCCGCATCATCCCGCTCGCCTCGGCGATCGGGATGAAATGGTTGGGCGGCACCAGCCCGCGCTCGGGGTGGCGCCAGCGGAGCAGCGCCTCGACCCCGGTCCACCGGCTTGTCGTCAATGACACCTTGGGCTGGTAGACGAGAAACAACTCGTCGGATTTGAGCGCGCGGCGCAGGTCGCCGGCGAGGCTGCTCACGGTACGCTCCGCCCGACGGCGAAGGCGGCCTCGCTCATGCGGCGAAGCGCCGCCTGCAAGGTTTCGACCGAGAACGGCTTGCTCAGCGTCTCGACGATGTTGAGCCCGCGCTCGCGCCCGAGCCGTGCCGCCGCGGCGAGCACGCGCCGGTCATAGCCGGTGATGATCAGGATTGGGGCGCGGCAGCCCTCGGCGGCGAGAAAGCGAATCAGTTCGATGCCGTCGCCGCCGGGCATTGCCAGGTCGAACCCGACCAGATCGGGGGCTCGTTCACGATAGCGTTCGCGAAACGCCGCCGCCGAGGTCGTCGCCCTGACGTCAAGGCCGCAGCCGCCGGCGACGCGCTGGATTGCGCTGGCGATGAACGCGTTGTCGTCGACGAACAGGAATTGCGGCCGGTAGGTGGTCCCGCCTCGTTGAGGTTCGACCGATACGGACGAAAGCTCGTTAGCGCTGTGCCCAGCCAAAGCGGGTTCTCCTTTATGCCGACCACCCGCGCCAACGATCGCAAGCAATATTTAACTATGTCTTACCGGCCGCCGTGTTGCCGTTCAAAACGGTTCAACCCAGGGGCGCAGTTCGATCTCCCATGCCCAGGCGGTGCGGGGCTGATGGTGGAGGTGCAAATAGGTGTCGGCGATCGCCGCCGGGTCGAGCAGCGCATCCGGTCCGCGCTCGGCGCCGCGCGTGTCGCCGGTCCGGGCGATGCCGCCGTCGATCACGATGTGCCCGACATGGATGTTCTGCGGCTGCAGTTCGCGCGCCAGGCTCTGGGCGAGGCCGCGCAGCGCGAATTTCCCCATCGCGAACGAGGATGAGCGGGCATAGCCCTTGACGCTGGCGCTGGCGCCGGTGAACAGGATCGTGCCGTGCCCCTGCGCCGCCATCCGCTTCGCCGCCTGCTGGGCGACGAGAAACCCGCCGAAGGCGGTGACCCTGATCGCCTGCTCGACCGCCGCCGGGTCGAGCTCGCCGATCGGCCCGCGTGCCCGCCCGCTGGCGTTGTAGACGACGAGGTCGAGGCCGCCGCCGGCGGCATCGACGGCCGCGAACAGCCGCTCCACATCCGGCGCGCTGCCGGCATCGCAGGCGATCGCCGTCGCCCCGGTCTCGCCGGCCAGCGCCTCGAGCTTGCGGATGTCGCGCGCCGCCAGCACGACGGCCATCCCATCCCTGGTGCAGCGCCGGGCCAAGGCGGCACTGAGCCCCGCGCCCGCGCCCACGATCAAAGCCCGCTCGGTAGCCGCCATCGTCCGCTCCCTTTCGCTGTAGAGGACCGGCCGTTATCGCGCAAAACCGACATCGTGCGCCAGCACGAACCGAGCCCGGCCCGACCCGGATTTTAAGAAATCAGTTCTCGCCAGCGGAGCACCCGGCGCCATGTCCGCGGGAAATCGTTACCGCAGTCGATTATTGCGGTTCTGATGGCCAAGGTGAAGCTCCTAGGAATTCGTTATTTGATTTGACTAGAGGTAAAAGTATTCGCTCTACTCGGCCCAAGCTCAAATTTGGTCTGTCCAGAATCGTGTCGTTGCTGCGTGAATAAGTTGACAACCAGTTGTCCGCCCGACTAGGGTGGGCCGTTACTTTCCCCCGTCAACCCGGGCGCGTCAAAGATCCGGGTGACAGTCACCGGCAATCCCCAATTCGCCTCGCGCGAGACCGCACCCGCCTGCCAGGGATGGCGTGCAATTGCCGCAACGATGGAGACGCATGCCGATGAGGTTGCGGCCAACCATTGGCATTTCGCTTGCCCTGTTGGTGATGTCGGGTAGCGCCATGGCCAAATCCGCCCCCGCCACCGAGCGCCCGCACGACGCCAAAAAACCCCTCGCACACAAGGCTGAGCCGGCAAAAGCGGCGAGGATGGCGAGCCGGGCCGAGAAGCTGGCCAGAGACCGGAAGAGGCGGCTCGCCGAGACGCGTCGGCACGGCCGGGCCGTTCTGCGCACGGCATCGCGGCGCCGGGCGCAGCAGCCTCACGCAGCCGCCCAGGACCGGCCCGAGGACCGAATCATCGAGAGGGTGCGGCCGATCGGCGCCCGCGAAATCGGAACCGCCACGTGGTATGGCGGCTGGCGCCTGGGCCGCCGCACGGCGAGCGGCGAGCGGCTCGACGCGATCCACGACACCGCCGCGCACCGCTCGTTGCCGCTGATGTCGTGGGCCCGCGTGACCAACCTTGCCAACGGGCGCTCGGTCATCGTCCGGGTCAACGATCGCGGGCCGGCCTCGCCCCGCCGCGTGATCGACCTGTCGCCCAAAGCCGCCAGAGACTTGCGCATGATCCACTCCGGCGTCGCCCCCGTCGCCGTCGAGCCGGTGGCGTTGATCCGAGAACCGGGCAAGTAACGGCACGACCCCTGCGCGGAGCGCCTCGCCGTCGAGGTGGGGCCGACGCGATACGGGCGACCGCCTTCTCCCTGCGAAACTGCCGGTTTCGCAACTTGTCGCCTTTTTGCCACTGTTGCCGAAACGGCACAACGGGTCTGAAAAACCCGGGCGCGCCCCGGGCCTCAATTGACTCGTAACCATTGCCCCATAGTATCGGGACACGCGGACGTTGTCTGGGTACTGTATCGATCAGGATTAGAAAAGTGGTCGGTAGAATCTCGACTTGTCGGTTCGTCGAAAGGTGCCGTCATGGCGCGGCATCGCGATGGGCGTTGTCCCGGCAGTCGATAAGGACCGCGAACGCGCTGGCTGCGATACAGGGCTCGACTAGTTGGGGGCGAAGTGGGCGAAGTGTCGGAAAAAACAAACGTCGTAGCTTTTCCGCTGACGATGCGGGTGGCGGCGGTTGCGGCCGCGGGGGCGGGGCTGCGTTCGGCCCCAACACCGTACGAGTTCACCGAAGGCGAGCTGGCGGCGCTGTGCCGCTGGTTCTCGGCGATGAAATACGCCTTTCCCGGAACCGAAGGCGTGATGATCGTCAGCCACCAAGACAATTATTCCGCGGTCGGTCTTTACAACGCCGAAGGGCGTGCGCCGAACTGCCTGGTCGCCAAGCATGAAGTTGGCGGCGCCGCGCGGTTTTTCTGGTCAACGGAATTCGACCCGCCGCGGGTAATCGAGCATCTCTCCGAGATCACCGACGCGCATATTCGGGCAATACAGCCGCCTCGTAATGAGAAAGGCTGGCTCGATCAAGCCGGGTGGATGGGGATTTACGCCTCGCGACTTATCGCTACCTCCATACAGGTTGTTTGACCTCGGCGATTTTATCGCGCAAGTTAGTAGCCGAGAGCATACCGCCCGCGTGACGCATCTGGCGTGATCGAACCTTGGGATGCAGGGGGGCATCGAACGATGCATCGGCTTAAAGGCACCGCTGCGCGGCGGCCGCCGGATCCGGGGCCGGACTCTACCCGCTGTTGCCGACGTACCCGCCGGGTGCGCCTCACCGCCGGACCAGCGCGATGAGACCGCTCGCCCTTTGCGGCATCGCCCTCGCCAGCCTGGCCCTGGCGGCCTGCTCGGCGTTGCCGACGGCCGGCCCGACCGTCAGCGCCGTCATGAAGCAACAGGTACAGAACAATCAGACACAATTCGATCTCGTCGATGTCAACCAGAACGTGATCACGGCGCTGCACGCGTTCCGGCGGCCCGTCTTTGCCGTCCGCTTCAAGAAATACGGCCGGCCGCCGAATCAGCGGATCGGCATCGGCGACAGCGTCGTCGTGTCGATCTGGGAGGCGGCAGGCGGGGGTCTGTTCAGCGCGGCGACGACCGAGCAGGTCTCGGCCGGCTCGCGCAGCGTGACCATCCCCGAGCAGGTGGTCGGCACCGACGGCGCGATCAGCGTGCCGTTTGCCGGCCGGGTCAAGGTGGCCGGGCGAACCCCGGTCGAGGTGCAGCACATGATCGAGGCTCGCCTCGCCGACAAGGCGATCGAGCCGCAGGTTATCGTTACGGTCACGAAGAGCCTGGCGAACTCGGTCACGGTCACCGGCGAGGTGATCTCCGGCGCCCGCATCCAGCTGTCGCTCAAGGGCGACCGTCTGCTCGACCTGATCGCCGCGGCCGGCGGGCTCAAATCGCCGGTATACGAGACCTATGTGCGGCTGTCCCGCGACGGCGTCACGGCGACGATTCCGATGCAGGCGCTGGTCTCCGACCCGGCCGAGAATATCTATGCCGAGCCGGGCGATGTGCTGACCCTGATCCGGCGGCCGCGCACCTTCACCGTGTTCGGCGCCACGACGACGAACCTGCAGGTGGATTTCCCGTCCGACCATGTGAACCTGGCCGAGGCGCTGGCACGCGGCGGTGGGTTGCAGGATCTGCGTTCCGATCCGGCCGGCGTATTCCTGTTCCGGTGGGAGCCGCCTGCGGTCGTCAGGGCGCTCGGGCGGCCGGTATTGGGCAACGGGCCCGGCGGCACCACCGCGGTGGTCTACCGGCTCGACATGGCCGATGCCAAATCGTATTTCTACGCCGAGGAGTTCCCGGTCGACGACAAGGACATCATCTACGTCGCCAATGCCAGCATGACCGAGCTGCAGAAGTTCTTCACGCTGCTGAATACGTTGACCGGACCGGTGATCACCGGCATCGTGGTCAAGGACGAGACGCCCTGACCGCATGATTGCAGGCCGTCGCACGGTGCGCCGTGCGACAGCCCGCGGCTGCAAAAGGAAGCCGGCAACGGTAGTAGCTCAGCGGAGCGGCGTACCGCCATCGCGCGCGGCACGCCCGGTTCGTATTTTTCTGTTCGCTTGATGGTGCCGTCGACGACGGTCGCGCTCGATCTGTCGCGCCTGCTGTCGCGTGCCGACCGCGATACCGCGACCGGCATCGACCGGGTCGAACTCGCCTATGCCGAGCACCTCTTGCGCAGCGAGCCGGATTCGTGTTTCGCCGCGCTTGGTCCCTTCGGCCGGATCGGCCTGTTGCCGCGCGGCGGCGCGGCTGCCTTCATTGCCGGCACCGCGGCGGTATGGCGCGGCGAGGCGACGGCGCGCCGGCCGCGCATCGCCGCCTTGGCGCGGCGGCTGCGGATCGGGCTGACCTGGCGCGGGACCGGCGCGCTGGCGGCGCGGTTGCAACGGGCGCCGGGTGTGCCGGTGTATCTGCTCGTCTCGCACCACCATCTCGACCGCCCGCGCGCGATCCTTCAGCTCAAACAGCGCACCGGCGCGCGGTTCGTCTGCCTGATCCACGACCTCATTCCGATCCAGTACCCGGAATATGCGCGGCCGGGACGCGCCGCCCAGCATCTGCGCCGCATCGAAACGGCGGTGGCCCTCTCCGACGGGCTGATCGTCACCTCGGCCGTCACCCGCGACGCCTTGCAGCCGCATATCGAGCGCACCGGCCGCAACCCGCCGGTGCTGGTGGCACCGTTCGGGGTCGATCTGCCGGCGCCGGGCGGTGTTACGGCGGCGGGCGAGGCGCGGTCGCCGCCGGACCGCCCTTATTTCGTCTATGTCAGCACCATCGAGGCGCGCAAGAACCACCTGCTATTGCTCAACATGTGGCGCCGCCTCGCCGAGGAGTTCGGCCGCGACGCCCCGCGCCTGGTGTTGATCGGGCAGCGCGGCTGGGAGGTCGAGGCGGTTATCGACATGCTCGAGCGCTGCCCGGCGCTGCGCGACGTGGTGCTCGAGCGCAACCGCCTGCCCGACGCCGAGATGGTGCGGCTGTTGCGCGGCGCCCGCGCCGTTCTGTTGCCGTCGTTTGCCGAAGGGTTCGGCTTTCCGCTGGTCGAAGGGTTCGCCCTCGGCGTCCCGGCGCTGTGCAGCGACATCCCGGCATTGCGCGAGACCGGCGGCGCCGTCCCGGATTATGTCGACCCGCTCGACGGGATGGGCTGGCGCGCGGCGGTGCTCGACTACGCTGCGGCCGATTCGCCGCGACGGGATGCGCAATTGGCGCGGTTGGCGCAATGGCACCCGGCCCGCTGGAGCGACCATTTCGCTGCGGTGGAGGCGCTGGTCGCCGAGGTCGCTGCGCGCGGGTGAGGGCGGAGCGTCAGCGGGCGAGGCGAATGTAGACGGTGCCGCCCTCGATCCGCACCGCATGAACCGGGATGTCGGCCGAAACCGGGCCGTCGACGAGGCATCCGGTGCGCACGTCGAACTGCGCGAAATGCAGCGGGCATTCGACGATATGGCCGTCGAGCAGCCGGCCGCGCGACAGCGGCGCGTTGCGGTGCCCGCACACGTCGCGCAACGCATGGAATTCGCCGCCGACATTGGCGAGCATCACCGGCTGGCCGCCGACCGCGACCCGTATCATCGTGCCCGGCGCGATTTCGGCGGCCTGGGCGACGGCGACGAATTCGTCTGGCGCTTCGTTCATCGGCAAATTTGCCACCGTCATTGCGGCCCCCGGACGGCCGCCCTGCGGCCGTTCCGGGGGAAAGCAATCTCGGGCCGCAGGAGTCTCGACCTATCGAGATTGCTTCGTCGCTCCGCTCCTCGCAATGACACGCGCCGGGTCAGTTCAGGGTGAACCCGAACATCTTCGCCGCATTGCTCGAGGTGATCTTCTGCAGATCGGCATCGGGCACACCGGCAAACATCCGCTGGATGAATTGCTGCGAGCGCGGGAAGGTGGCCTCGGCGTGCGGGTAGTCGCTGCCCCACAGCATGTTGTCGACGCCGATATGCTCGCGCAATTTGACGCCGAGATCGTCTTCCATGAACTCGACGAACATGTTGCGCTTCCAGTAATCGCTCGGCATCAGCCCGTCCTTCGATTTCCACCCCTTCGTAAACACCGGGCGCTCGACATAGGTGAAGTCCATCTGCTTCAGCCAGTGCGGAATCCACGCCGCCTCGTGCTCGACCGAGCCGATCCTGAGCCCGGGGAACCGGTCGAACACCCCGGCAAACACCATCGAACCGAGCGAATAGCGCACCCAGTAATCGGTGGTGGAACGCCCCGCCCCGGTCAGCTGGGTGATGTCCATCGTGAACTCGTTGGCCGGGACGCCGTTGCGCGGCGTGCCGATATGCATCAGCAGCGGATGGTTCAGATCCTGCGCCGTCGCCCAGAAGCGATCATAGATCGGGCTGCTGTACGGCTTGTCCGGCTGCGGGGCGACCGGAATGAACGAGCCGACCAGCCCCATCTGGACGCAGCGCTCCAATTCCCGGGCGCCGGCATCGGGGTCGTCGAGGTTGAGCATCGCAATGCCCTTCAGCCGGTCGGGGTGCGGCTTGCAGAAATCGGCGATCCAGTCGTTGTAGCAGCGGCAGATTTCGGAGAGCAGCTCGCTGTCCGGCACGCGGTACCAGAACAGCCCCTGGCTCGGCTGCAATACCGAACCCCAGATGCCGTCTTCCTCGTTTTCGGTCAGCATCGCGTCGGCGTTGTAGGCGCCCTTGCGGACATCTTCCCACACGCCGAGAAAATCGATCTGCGACGGGTCCTCGAAGCGCTGCCCCGCCTGCATGACCGCGCCGAGCGTGCCGACCTGCTGGCCTTCGAGCATCCAGGCATCGTATTCGCGCCCGGCCGGCGTCTTGCGCCGCTCCATCTTGGGGGCGCGGTTGCGGAACCGCGGTTCGATGCGGCTCTCGTACATGTCGGGCGGCTCAACGATGTGGGAGTCGGCCGAAATCAGCTTCCATTTCGCCATCACTGACCTCCCTTTCCGATGCCTGGAAGATGCCGGCTTGGCGCCGATCGGGTTCTTGGCCGCGTGCTCCTCGTGCACTGCTGCGCATATTGTCGCAACGGTAGTCCCGGCCTCACAACCCGTCAAGAAACCGCGGCGTGCGGCCGCGGTCTGCGCTCACGTCGCGGGTGGCAGCCGCCCGGGAACAACGCTAGAGTGACGCGGCACAGAAGTGTGGTCGACCGGGGCAGTGTTGGCCAAATTGCGGGAGGAAGTGATGAAATTATTGACCGACGAGATGATGGACGCAGTACTGCCGGCGGAAACCGCGTCGTTTCCGTCGCCGGTGCCGACCCAGATTGTGTCCAGCGACGAATACCTGCCGACCCCGCAAACGCCCAAGCAGCGCGAGGTCGAGGCGCGGCTGATCGAGATCAGCGACCGGCTGGCGAAAAAGCAGGGCCTGTCGCGCCGCCGATTCTTCCAGACCGCGGCCGGGATGGCCGCCTCGTTCGTCGCGATGAACCAGGTCTACGGCGACATCTTCAAGGCCAGCGAAGCCGAGGCGGCGACCCCCGAACTCGCCAACCAGCTCGCCGCGGCGCAGGCCAGCCAGTTCATCTTCGACGGCCACACCCATTTCCTGCGCAGCGACACACGGTTGACCGCGTTCGTCAAAGGCCGCGAGGCGGTGGGGCAATGGGGCTGGAACAAATCGTTGACCGGCAAGACGCAGACCATCTCCGATCTGATGTTCGACAACTATGTCAAGGAATTGTACCTCGACAGCGATACCAAGATGGCGATCCTGTCGAATTCGCCGTCGGATATCCCGCGCGACTGGTTCATCCCGCAGGACCAGGTTTTCAAGACCCGCGACGATTTCAACCGCACGGTCGGGGCGCGCCGCATGATGGCGCATTTCACGATCACGCCGGGCCAGCCGGGCTGGCTCGACAAGGTCGATGAGGGGATCGAGAAGTACAAGCCCGATTCGTGGAAGGGCTATACGGTCGGCGACAATACCCACAAGGAATTGGCGCATTGGCCGTGGCATGCCGACGATGAAAAGCTGATGTACCCGTTTTACGAAAAGGCGGTGAAATCGGGCATCAAGAACGTCTGCATCCACAAGGGGCTGTTTGCCCCGGCGATCGCCAAGAAATACCCGCGTCTGCGGCCCTATGCCGATGTCCGCGACATTGGCCGCGCCGCCAAGGATTGGCCGCAGCTCAACTTCCTCGTCTACCACTCGGCCTATCGCTGGGTCGGCGCCAACCCGGCCGACGCGATGGCCGAATTCGACAAGACCGGCCGCTCCTCGTGGACCAGCGACCTTGCCGAAATCCCCGAGAAATACGGGGTCACCAACGTCTACGGCGATCTCGGGCAGATTTTCGCCTGGACCGCGGTCGCCGAGCCGCGCCTGTCGGCGGCGCTGATGGGGATGCTGGTCAAGGGGCTCGGCCAGGACCACGTCGTCTGGGGCACCGACGCGGTGTGGACCGGCGCGCCGCAATGGCAGATCGAAGGGTTGCGCCGGCTCGAAATCCCCGAGGATTTGCAGAAGAAATACGGGTTCAAGCCGCTCGGCCCGGCCAACGGCCCGGTCAAGACCGCGATCTTCGGCGGCAACTCGGCCCGGCTCTACCACCTCAACGAGCAGCACGCCGAGCTCGTCAATCACGACAGGCTCGCCGCGATGAAAACCGATTACCTCGCCAATGGCGGCGGCCGCAGCAACCTGCGCTACGGCTATGTGAGCAAGCCCGCCTGAGCAGCCGCCGCATCACGCGGCGCCGGGTGCTGGCGGCAGCGCTGGCCCTCGGCGCCGCCCCGGCACGCGCGGGCGAACCGCCGCCGGTCATGACCCAGCTTCAGGCGCAGTATCGGCCGAGCCCGAACGGGCTGTTCAGCTGCGCCAACTGCACCTTCTTCCGCCCGCCGCAATCGTGCCAGGTGGTAACGGGCGCGATCAGCCCGCACGGCTGGTGCAAATTCTTCGACATGGCCGATTGAGCGAAATCGGGCAGAGGGCGCTGTTACCGCAGGTTTGACCTGAGCCTCTCCCTTGCGTGCCGGCTGTCCTGCTGGTCCGATTCAGACGAATGAACCCCGACCGTCATTCCGGGGCGGCCCCAAGGGCCGAGCCCGGAACCCATGTTCCAGAGGCCGGTGCGCATGGCCTCCGGGCCTGCCGCTGCGCGGCATCCCGGAATGACGCTTGTGGCAGCAGCGGAGACGATTTTCCCAGCCTGCGCGGCGCGAACGTGGCCGTCGCGATCGTGCCGCCGCCTACTCCAGCGCCACGGCGGGGCCCGGGGCGCCGCGCTTGGGCTGGCGCAGCAAAAGCAGGAACGGCACGCACACGAGGATGACGATCATCATCAGGTGGAAATCGTCGATATAGCCGATCATCTGCGCCTGGCGGGTGACCTCGGCGTTGAGCGCGGCGACCCCGCTCGGTGTCGCCAGGCTGTAGGGCGGGGCGAGATAGGGCGCCTGCATCAGCGGGTTTTCCGGGCGCAGCCCCTGGACCAGGCGCGAATGCACGATCTGCGTGTTCTGCACCAGCAGCGCCTCAACGATCGAGATGCCGACGCTGCCGCCGATATTGCGCATCAGGCTGAAAATCGCCGTCCCTTGCGTAAATACCTGGCGCGGCAGGGTCGAGAAGGTGACGACGCTCAACGGCGTGAACACGAAGCCCAGCCCGAACCCCTGCAACAGGCCCGTGGTGATCAGCGGCCCCATGCCCATCAGCAGCGAAAACCCGCTCATCTGCCACATCGACACGGCGGTGACCGCCAGCCCGAACAATAAAAGCAGCCTGATGTCGAAGCGGCCGACGAGCCGGGCGACGAGGAACATCGCGATCATCGTGCCGACGCCGCGCGGCGCGGTCACGAACCCGGCGGTAATCACCGGATAGTTCATCAGCGCCTGCATCATCGTCGGCAACAGCGTCATGCTGCCGTAGAGCGGCACGCCGATCAGAAACATCAGCAAGGTGCCGCCGACGCAGTTGGCGTCCTTCAGCAGGGCGCGGTTGAGGAACGACCGGCCGTCGGCCGTCACGGTATGGACGACGAACAGGTAGAAGCACAGCGTGGCGATGATCGCCTCGATCCAGATCTCGGTCGAGCCGAACCAATCCTTCAACTCGCCGCGGTCGAGCAGCATCTGCACCGCCCCGACCGCGAGGCTCAACGTCGTGAAGCCGAAAAAGTCAAACGGCTCGCGCTGGCCGTGGCGGGTGTCGTGGATGAAGACCATGATCCCGGCGGCGGCGAGGATGCCGGGCACCAGGTTGATATAAAAGACCCAGCGCCAGCTGTAGTCGTCGGTCAGCCAGCCGCCGAGCGCGGGGCCGATGATCGGCCCGAGCACCACCCCCATGCCCCAGATCGCCATCGCCCGGGCATGCTGCTCGGGCGGGTTGATGTGCAACAGCACCGATTGCGACAAGGGCACCAGGGCAGCGCCGCACAATCCCTGCAACAGGCGGTAGATGACGAGCTCGGCGAGGCTGGTCGCCGCGCCGCACAGCGCCGAGGTGGCGGTGAAGCCAATGACCGAGATCAGAAACACGTACTTGATGCCGAACCGGCCGGCGAGCCACCCGGTCAGCGGGGTCATGATCGCGGCGGCGACGATGTACGAGGTCACGACCCAGGCAATCTGGTCCTGGGCGCAGGAAAAGCTCCCCTGCATGTGCGGCAATGCGACGTTGGCGATCGTCGTGTCGACGCCCTGCATGAACGTCGCCAGCATGATCGAGGCGGTGATCGCGCCGCGATTGATGCGCGGCCCCGCGGCCGCTTCGCCGCGCGGCATTATCCTTCCGCTTGCCGGGTTTTGGCTGCGCATCCGCGCCGGCGGCTTCAATCCACCGCGACCGCCGCAGCCTTGGTGCCTCGGCCGGGGCGGCGCAACAACAGGATCAGCGGCAGCGACACCACGATGATGATGCCCATCAGGTAGAAATTGTCGACATAGGCGACCATCGAGGCCTGCCGGGTA
This sequence comes from Alphaproteobacteria bacterium, assembly GCA_030041385.1. GTDB lineage: Bacteria > Pseudomonadota > Alphaproteobacteria > ATCC43930 > CGMCC-115725 > DATARH01. The sequence continues at coordinate 6,295 of JASHNY010000133.1, read as the reverse complement.
ACCTCGGCATTAAGCGCGGCGATGCCGTCGGGGCTGGTAAAGCTGTAGGCATACGGAAACCAGGGGGCCTGAACCAGCGGGTTGTCGGGACGCAAATGTTCGACGAGGCGCGAATGCACGATCTGCGTATTGTGGATCAGCAGCGCCTCGACGATCGAAACGCCGACACTGCCGCCGATGTTGCGCATCAGGCTGAACAGCGCGGTGCCCTGGGTCAGGTAATGGCGCGGGAGGGTCGCGAAGGTGACGACGCTCAGCGGCGTAAACACGAAGCCGAGCCCGAAGCCCTGCACGATGCCCGAGACCAGCAGCAGGTTCATGCCCATGTTCAGCGAGAACCCGGTCATCTGCCACAGCGAGATCGCGGTGATCAACAGCCCGGTCAGGATCACCAGCCGCGTATCGACCCGCCCGATCAGCCGGGCGACGAGGAACATCGCGACCATCGTGCCGACGCCCCGCGGCGCGGTGACGAACCCCGCCGTGACCACCGGGTAATTCATCAAAACCTGCATCATCGTCGGCAACAGGACCATGGTGCCGTTAAGGATGATGCCGATAAAAAACATCAGGATGACGCCGGCGGCAAAATTGGCGTCCTTGATGAGGTCGCGGCTCAGAAACGAGCGCCCGCCGGCGGTCGCCGTATGGACCACGAACAGATAGCCCGCGAGCCCCGCGACGATCGCCTCGACCCAGATCTCGCCCGAGCCGAACCAGTCCTTCAATTCGCCGCGGTCGAGCATCATCTGCACGGCGCCGACGGTCAGGCTCAGCATCGCAAAGCCGAACACGTCGAAGCGCTCGCGGTGGGCGTGACGGGTCTCGTGGATGAAGACCGTGATGCCCAGCGCGCACAGCACGCCGACCGGCAGGTTGATGTAAAACACCCAGCGCCAGGTGAAATTGTCGGTCAGCCAGCCGCCAAGCGCCGGGCCGATGATCGGCCCCAGCATCGTGCCGGTGCCCCACACGGCCATCGCCCGCGCGTGTTTCTCTGGCGGGTTGGTTTGCAACAGCGTCGATTGCGACAGCGGCACCAGCGCCGCGCCGCAGATGCCTTGCAATACCCGGTCGATCACCAGTTCGGCGAGGCTCGTCGCGGCGCCGCACATCGCCGAGGCGGCGGTAAAGCCAATGACCGAAATCAGGAACACGTACTTGATGCCGAACCGGCCGGCGAGCCAGCCGGTCAGCGGCGTCATGATCGCGGCGGCGACGATGTACGACGTGATGACCCAGGCGACCTCGTCCTGCGAGCATGACAGGCTGCCCTGGATATGCGGCAGGGCGACGTTGGCGATCGTCGTGTCGACGCCCTGCATGATCGTCGCGGCGATGATCGACGCCGTGATCGCCACGTTGTTGGGCGCGCGGCCGTCCGCCGGCGCGCCGCCGGCCAGACCGCCCGAACCCGATTGCTGCGCCACCTGCGCCTCTTGCTGTTACGCTGCGGCGGTAAACAAATCCCATATCGCCGCCGGTGCGTCGATGCGCCCCCATGCTGCCCTGGAATGCGCCGGGCGAGGGTTGTGCCGGCGCCGCTGCGTCACCCCACAGGGCCCGCCCCGATGGTGCGCCGCTCGCGGCCGACGAGGATCAGCCGACGAGCCCCTTGAGCTTGTGAACGGCGGCGCCGGGCGCGGTCAATACCGGGCACGACACCGCCGCGCGCACCGCCGCCTCGGCCCGGGCGGTCGAGAAATGCGCCAGCAGGATCGCGTCGCAGCCGGCAAGGCGCGGCACCGCCGCCGCCACCAGGCGGTCGTGCTCGCCACCGTCGCCGTTGCGCAGGGCGGCCATCGCGCCCTCGACGCAGACCGTGGCGATCTCGGCGCGCGAATCGCCTGCCGCAACCATCTCGCGAAACTCGGCCTCCATCGACGCGACGCTCGGCGCAAAGGTCGCCAGCATGCCGATCCGTCCGCCCTGGGCCAAGGCGGCCTCGAACATCGCCTCGTTCGGCTTCAGCACCGGGATGCTGGCCTCCGCCGCGGCGCTGTCGATCGCCTCGCCAAAGGCCGAGCAGGTAAACAGGATGCCGTCGGCGCCGTGGTCTTCCGCGTATTTCGCCAGGGTCAGAAACCGCCCAGTCATGGCCGGCGTCAGCCACCCGTCGCGCTCGCGGTCGCGGGCCAGCGAGGTGTCGAGGATATCGACGCACTCGGCCTCCGCCCACAGCCGGGCAAACGCCTCGTGTACCGGCGCCATCGCGACGGTGACGGCATGAATCAGGGCAATCCGCGGCATCCGTTTCCTGCGCACGAGAAATTTTGCCCGATGCTAGCATGGGCGGCGCGCCGGGCGGTATCTTCTGCCGTCAACGGAGGATGGTGCGATGGAGACAGTGGGGCTCGGCCTGTTTTTCGAGGATCTGCCGGTCGGGCGGCAATTCAAGACGATCGGCCGCACCATCACCGAGGCCGACATCACCAATTTCGTCAACTGCACCGGCATGGTCGAGGTCCTGTTCACGAACCTCGAATTCCTCGCGCACGACAGCGACATCAAGGGCCGGCCGGCGCCCGGCGCGCTGGTCTTTGCCTTTGCCGAGGGCCTCTTGATGCAGGCGACGATGCAGCATACCGGGTTCGCCTTTCTGCACATGGAACTGAACATCGAAGGCCCGGTCGTCGCCGGCGACACGATCCACGCCGAATGCGAGGTCATCGAGGCGCGGTTGTCGAAAGGCCGCGCCGGCCGCGGCCTCGTGCGCACGCGCGTGCGCGTGGTCAAAGCCGACGGCACCGCGGTGCTGGTCTACACGCCGCTGCGCCTGGTCAAATGCCGCGAGGGTTAGCGCCGGTCCGGCGTTCAGCGACCGGTGTCGTCCGAGGCCAGGCGCGGGTGGGCGAGGCGCCAGGTCAGGCCGTAGCGCACGGCGTACCACAGCACCTTCACATACTCCTTGGCGGCCTCGACGCCTTCTTCGTCCCAGGCGATCCGCCACACCGGGCGTAGCCGCTCGACCGGGGCGGAGCCCCAGCCGATACCGGGATTGAAGGTTTCGAAGCAGGCGAGCGCGCGGCGCACGTGAAACCAGCTGGTCACCAGGATGGCGCTGCGCACGTGCATCTTTTCGAGCAATGGCCTGGAGAATTCGGCATTTTCCCAGGTGCTGCGCGAGGCGCATTCGACCGTGATGCGCTGCGGCGGCACGCCGCTGCCGGTCATCAGCCGGGCGATCCCGGTGCAGTCGCCATCGCCGCTGATCAGCACCCGCGGATGCGCAGCCGCGATCTGGCGATAGACCGAGGCCGCCTGTGCCGCCCGCGCCGGCCCGGCGCCGCCGAGCACGACGATGGCATCGACCGGGGTCACCGGCGTGCGCAACTCGAACAGCGGCCCCGCTGCGGCCAGCGCTCCCAGATACGCCAGCAATGCGACGCCCAGCGCGAGGGCCAGGCGAAGACCATTCCGCACCGCCGCCGCCAGCTCGATACGCCTTGCCTGCCGGCGTTCCGCGCTCTTCTCCACCGCCATGAACCCTGGCCCGCCCGCAGCCGCCCGCAGCCGGCGCGTCGCCAGCCGGCGGCCCTCTTTATGGTCGGGTATCCGGGGGCGTCAACTCCACCAATCAGCACCTGCCCGAACCGTCGCGCCCGGCCGCCTACTTCGTTCGAACGGGCGCGCTCATCCGGCCAGCCGCGGCATCAGCCGCACCGCGTTGCCGCGGTCGATCGCGTGGCGCTCGACCCCGGTCAGCGGGATTTCGGCGAGCCCCGCCACATTCTGTTCAAGGGTGAAATACGGGTAGTCGCTGCCGAACAACACCTGTGACGCCGGCACCAGCTTCAGCAGCGCCGCCATCGTCGGCGCGAAATAGGCGTTGGCGGTGTCGTAGTGGAGCCGGGCCAGCTCATACAGAACCCCGCGCGGCGCGATCTCGGCGAGGTCCTTGCGCGTCCGGGTCATGTTGACGAGGCGCCCGGCCAGCGCCGGCACCGGTCCGCCGGCATGGGAAAAGATGAAGCTTATGTCCGGATAGCGCGTCAGTGCGCCGCCGAGCAGCAGGCTCAGCACTGCGCGGCCGGTATCGTACGGCCATTCGAGCATCGCCGGGCTGCTTCCGGGCACCAGGCTGCCGCAGCATTGCGGTGTGTTCGGATGGACGAAGACGACCGCCCGGCGCCGGTTCAGTTCCGCCAATACCGGGGCAAAAGCCGGGTCGCCGGGCCATTTTCCGCCATAGCTGGTCATCAGCCCGATGCCGTCCGCCTTCAGCGTGTCGAGCGCATAGGCGATCTCGGCGAGCGCGCCATCGACATCGGGCAGCGGCATCGCCGCGAACAATCCGAACCGTCCGGGATGGTCGCGGATCATCTGCGCGGCATAGTCGTTGCACAGCCGGGCGAGGCTGCGCGCCTGCGCGGCATCCCTGAAATGCGGCCCCCACGGCGAAATCGAGGCGATGCCGGCCGCGACGCCGGATTTGTCCATATGGTCCAGGACCTGGGCCTGGGTCCACCCGGTCATCAGCGGGCTCGGCTTGTTGCCGACCACTTCGGCCATATGGGCGACATAGCCCGGCGGGAAAAAATGATGGTGCACGTCGATCCGCCGCGGCGCCGGGGCGGGTGCAGCCGCGCTGGCCCGCGCCAGCGGCAAGGACGCCGCGGCTATTCCGCCCAGCACTACCCGCCGGGACAATGCAGGACAGTCGCACCGGCGATGGCCGCCCATCGCTAGACCAGGCCCATTGCGCTCGCCTTGCCGACCTCGTTGATGTTGAACGCCGCCTCCCATACCGCGATGCGGCCGTCGCGCATCAGCCAGGTTTCGACGCCGCGGCCGTGCATCTGCTTGCCGGTCGTGCGGTCCTGCCACGTGCCTTCCCAGTAGTTGGCGATCATGTCGCCCATCAGCGCGCGGAACTCTTTTTTGAGGCGATAGTCCTGCTGCCGCTCGCTGCGGCTGCGGAACAGGCGTTCGAGCGCCGCCTTGCCGCGAAACTCCGGCAGGTCGCCGAAGCGGACGATGCAATCGTCGGTGAACCCGTCGAGCAATGCCGGGATGTTCCACGGCATGAACAGCGATTCGACATGGGCGACCAATTCCCGCGCCGCCGCCTCGGTCAGCATCGCAATCCTCCCTGTCGTTGCGCGCCGGGCCCGCCGCCGCACGCAAAGGCCGCGAAGGATCTTGTCCCTTCGCGTCCTCTGCGCATCCGCGGCGTCCTTTGCGTTATCTTGTCTCGCTTACATCGAATCGCGCAGTTCGGGCACGATCCAGAACGCGCGCTGGCCGCGGGCGACGCGCTCGCAATTGTCGAAGGCGTTGCGCCAGCGTTTCGGGTGGTTGTCCCAGGTCGGCCCGGCGGCGTGCGGGCTGAAGATCGCGTTCTTGCAGGTGAAGAGTTCGTGGTCGGGCTTGGGCGGCTCCTCGACCATCACGTCGAGCCCCGCGGCCATGATCACCTCATCCTTTAAGGCCTTGTACAGCGCCTTCTCGTCGACCACCGGGCCGCGGCAGGTGTTGATGAGGATCGCGGTCGGCTTCATCATCCCCAATTCTCTCTCGCCGATCAGATTGTGGGTCGAACGGTCGAGCGGCACGTGCAATGTCACGATGTCCGACGTTTTCAGCAACTCGGGGAACAGCGCAAAGCGCACGCCGAGCGCGTCTTCCTGGTCGCCGGTCAGGCGGTGGATGTCGTAATACTGGATGCGCATGTCGAACGCCTTGGCGCGGCGCGCGACCTTTTTGCCGATATTGCCGAGGCCGATAATGCCGAGGGTCTTGTCTTCCAGCTCGTAGAGCTTGGTCGAGTTGAAATCGTTGCCGCGCCAGCGCCCGGCGACGACGCCGTCGTGCTGCCAGATGAGGCGCCGCGACACCGCCAGCATCAGCATCACCGCATGCTCGGCCACCGCTGTTGCGTTGGCGCCGCCGTTGTTGCAGATCGGCACGCGGGCGGTGCGGGCGGCTTCAAGGTCGTAGGTGTTGTAGCCGGCGCTCAAGGTCTGCACCAGTTTGAGGTGCGGCGCCTGGCTGTAGAATTCCGGGCCGTGCTTGAACTGGCCGGCGCCGATATAGAATTCCGCGTCCTTCAACAGGTTCCAGAATTCCGGCCGACCGTGCGGCGCGGTCACCAGCTCGAAGCCGTCGGGCAGAAGATCATAGGCGATCTTCATGGTTTCTTCGCCGTGGCTGTCGGGGGTCAGGATGCGATGAGGCATGCGGCGTCTCCGCGTTATCGGGTTGTTCGTGCCGCCCTATCGTAGCGATACGCCGCGCCGCTCCCCAATAGCAAAGTCGCCTGCACCGCCGGTTGCTGCCGCATGGCCGCTCCGCT
>JASHNY010000056.1 GCA_030041385.1 Alphaproteobacteria bacterium | reverse complement strand
CTCCTGCTAAATCCGAGAATAGACCTGCGGATCGAGACCCGGGACCGCATCGCGGACCTAGTCAGCGACGGTTTTGACCTTGCGGTCCGCTTCGGAGAGCCAACGCCATCAGCGCTCATCGCGCGCCGCGTGCTCGATGCGCGCATTCTCACGGTAGCCTCGCCGAGCTACTTGCGCCGGCACCGATCCTTCCACGGGCCGGCCCTTCGACTGGGAGTTCCAACGACGAGCGGAAACGATTTCGGTCCCGGTGCGTGGCCGCCTCACGGTAACGGACGCAGGAACCAAGCTGGGCGTGTGTTTGGCCGGCTTCGGAATTGCCCAGGTCATTGACCTGGGGCTTGAACATCACTTCAAAAGCAGCGCCCTCACTAACCTGTTCTCCGATTGGTCCGAGGAACGGTTTCCGCTTTTATGTTTATTACACCTCCCGCAGCTATGTGCCGGCGAAAGTTCGGAAGTTCATTGATTTCATCGTCGATTCTCTGAGTGCTGAGCGTAGAACATCTTCAAAATGTGAAAGTGAAAACAAGGACGATGCACTGGTCGCACTCGAAACGACGGGAGCTTGACTGACCATCCTCTGCTTTTACCGCTTTCGGCGCGTCTCGGCTTTGACGCGCCTGCTCCACGAAAGTCGGCCTGCTGGATTACCCGGGCGAAGCGACAGGATCCCTCGAAATCATCGCCGTACTCGGGTGCGGCGGGTCTCGTTCACCCCAACGCTCCGGCCCGAACCTTGGCAACGAACCGCGCGAGCGCATCGCCATACTCCTCGGGCGAGTCCTCCTGCAGAAAGCCTTTGACCGTTACGGTCTCGCCGGGTCCGGCAGAAGTCCAGCGGGCCACCGACGAGAAAGCCGCCCGGGTCGGCGTCAACAAAGAGTTTCGGGATCGAACTAGTCGAGAGAAATCGCGCGTAGTCTTCGACGATCGCGGTCACGTCGGCCGCTTCGCCGGCGATCGGCAAGTCTCGCGTCTAGGCGAGCATCGGCATGCGCGAAGGACCGGGATTGCGATAGTAGCGCCGGTACACCTCGATCGCCGCCTCGGGGATGAGGAGCAGCCGCAGAAGGTACTCGATGGCGAGGTTCTGCCGCGGAATCAGATCTTCGCCGCGATCGGTGCGCTGACCCTGGAAAAACGCGCGCGACCGCTCCGGCCACTCATCCCAGTAGCGGAACCGACGCACGATCCCCTCCATATAGGCGATCGCCGCCACGCGCTCAGGATTACGCCGCGCCCAGTCGAAGCCGAGCGACGAGCCCCAGTCATGCGCCCGCCGCCAGTTCGGGCCGGGCAGGCGCAGATTTGCGCCTAGGAAAGCGCCCGCCACACCGCGCGGTTGGTCGCCATCGCGCCGCTGTTGCCGACGCCCTCGAGCAGGTTAACACGCAGCATGACCGAGGAGTCGCCCGACCAGGCTAACCCTCCACGAAGGTGGTGCCCCAGGGAGGCACAGCGGACCCGATGATAATCGTCTCCCCCTTTGAGCCTTCGAAGTGAGGCAGCTCGGCGGGAACAAAAGCGGTCGATCCCAACTCGATCGTTCGGGCCGCGGCCTTGTCCAATTTGGTTCCGTGACCGAGGAGCAACGTACCTTTGACGACGGTGACACGAGCGTCGCTCGGGTGGGCATGCGGTGGAAACCATACGCCATCGGGCATGAAGAACGCATACGTGAACGGCACTCCCGGTGTATTCATATCGCCTTCAAGCAAGGCCAACTTACAGCCCTGTGGGCGGTCGAATTCCCATTTGATGCTTTCCGGCTCCCAGATACGGAGTTCCCCTGCTGGCGTGGAACCCGCGGCATTTGGTACCTCTTGACGCTGATTTGTCATCGGTGATCTCCATGGGCTCCGGCAGTGTTGGTAAGAAGGCCGAGCTCGACGAACGCATTCAATTTCGACATGCCACACCCGGCTGCCGCCGCCATGACCGTTTATAGCGGCAAGAGAAATCCCCGATCTTCCCGTCGCTTGCTTTTCTATTCACCGAACCGACAACGAGCAGCTGTCGAGATCCGAGGATGGATCGATTGCCAGTGCGCAGGCTTTCGATGCGCCAGGGATGCGCCTTTCACTCGGGGAGCAAACGCTCATCGGTGCCCCGGCTGAGGTGCAGGTCGAAGTGACGACGGTACCAGCAAGTGGGTGCCCTGGACACCGCTGATGGTTCGGCGTGCGTCGAACCGATCGCAGCGGACAGGATCCCTCTTTTCTGAGAGGCTGGTCGAATTGGGCCTGGGAGCAGCAGCATGAAACGTGTACCGCTCCGCGTGGAGCCGTTCTCATCGTATCTTGAACGTCGTCGCAAAGGTCCGATCCACACTGTCGTCGTGGCGGGAGAGACCGTGTACGTCTCTGGTCTTCCGCCTTTTGATCCGGAAACTGGCGAGATCAAGCGTCTACCATTCGAGCGACAGGCGGAGATCGTTCTCGACCAGTTGAAGGTCTGCGTCGAAGCGGCGGGGTCTTCGCTCGAAAAAATCGTCAAATGCAACGTCTACTGCACACCGGTCGAAGGTCACTTCGCCACGTTCAACGATATCTACGCTCGGTATTTCCCGGTGGAGGCCCCGGCGCGCATTTTCCTGCATGTCCCTTCCTGGCCGGGGCCGTTCGACATTGAGGTTGACTGTATCGCCGTCCTCTAAGACGCGGCCACTGTCAATGCCCTGAAAGCTTTCGGCAAATACGTCGGCGATGGCGAGACGCCATTGTCCTTGCCCTTCGCGGGTTTATATCAACGATAGTTCGATTTGGCGAATTTCTCCCACAGTGACCGCACGTTATCGTGGTAACCGATGGTGACCGCTTCGGTAAACGGGTGGTCGTCCAGAACCGCGTTCATCATGCGGTCAAAGGCTGGCCGATCGGACTCTCTAAGGTAATTCAAAAACATTCCGGCTTCTCGATAGGCCAGCACAACCGGATACCAGGGCGGTCTATTCTCGGGTTCTTTTTCAAGCCGAAAGTCCATCAACTTTGACAGGCTCCCCGCGTCATCAATGACGATCTTCTCACCGCGCTGGATGGCGTCT
>JASHNY010000055.1 GCA_030041385.1 Alphaproteobacteria bacterium | reverse complement strand
GCCGCGCTGCCGCCGGCGCCTGCCTCGCGGTGCAGATTCAGGACCCGCGCGTCGGGCGCGGCGAGTTCGACCTGATGCTGGTGCCGGCGCACGACCGCCTGCGCGGGGCGCGGGTCGAGGTGACGATTGGGGCGATCCACCGCGTGACCGCCGAGCGTCTCGCCGCCGAACGGAGCCGCTTTCCGCAATGGGATTCTCTGCCGCGGCCGATTGTCGGAGTGTTGATCGGCGGCGCCAACCGCTCCTACCGGCTAAGCCTCGCCCGGCTCGACACCGTCGCCGCAGAGATCGCCGGCGCCGTGCGCGCGGCCGGCGGGTCGGCGCTAGTGACGCCGTCGCGGCGCACCGGCGCGGCGGGCATCGCATTGCTGCGCAGCCGCTTTGCCGGCGTGCCGGGCGCGGTATGGGACGGCACCGGCGACAACCCGTATTACGCCTATCTCGCGCTGGCCGATGCGCTGCTGGTGACCGCCGATTCGGTGTCGATGGTCAGCGAGGCGGCGGCGACCGGCAAGCCGGTGCACATCATCGAACTGCCCGGAGGCGACGGCAAATTCGCGCGCTTCCATGCGGCGATGGGCGACGCCGGGATCACCCGGAAATTTGCCGGGCGGCTCGAAACCTGGTCTTACGCCCCGCCTGACGACACCGCCCGCGCCGGCGCCGCGGTGCGGGCCTTGATGGCGCGGCGCGGCCTGCGGGCGGCAGAATGAGGGCGCCGGCGCTGTTCTGCGGCGCGTTCGCGGTGACGGCGCTGGCGTTTTTGCTGGCCCCGCAGATCGACATCGCCGCGAGCGCCCTGTTCTACGACCCGCAACACGGGTTTTTCCTTGCCGGGTCGCTGCCGGTGCGGCTCGTCGCCGGCATGGTGCCGTGGGTCACCGGAGCGATCATCGCGATCATCGTCGCCGGCAGCGCCTCGCTGGCGCTGTTCGGCCGCAGATTATGGCGTCTCGACGCCAGCGCGCTGGTCTTTATCGCGCTGGCGACCGCACTCGGCCCCGGCATCCTGACCAACACGGTGCTCAAGGACCATTGGGGGCGGGCGCGGCCGGCGCAAATCGAGATGTTCGGCGGCCCTGCCGAGTTCACCCCGGCGCCGCTGATTTCCGAGCAGTGCAAGCGCAACTGCTCGTTCGTTTCCGGCCACGCGGCGCTCGGGTTCTCGGTGATCGGCTTCGCCTTTCTGGTGCCGGCCGGGCGGCGCCGCCGGGCCGCCATCGCCGCCGCCCTCGGCTTCGGGTCGCTGGTCGGGCTCGCCCGCATTGCCGGCGGCCGCCATTTCCTGTCCGACGTGGTTGATGCCGGGTTTTTGGTGACCACGACGAGCTGGCTGCTCTACCGGGCGATCGTCGTGCCTGACCTGATCGGCCGCGCGCAGCGCTCGGCCGGAGGGCGAATCGCCCTGTGCGCGGCGGCGCTCGCGGCGATCGAGGCGGCGCTGATCGTGTGGGTGGACCGCCCGCTGGCGCTTTACCTGCACCGCGTCGGCGGGGCGTTGCAGCCGGTCTTTGTGCCGCTTGGCGATTTAGGCCTCGGCTATCCCTACCTGGTGCTGTTCGCCGCGCTCTTTGCCGTGTTGCGCTGGGGCGGCGAATGGACGCCGCTGCGCGCGCGGGCGCCGGAGATGCGCGCCGGCGCGGCGATTCCCGCGTTTCTGTTTGCCGCGGTCGCGGTGTCGGGCCTGATCGCCGATCTGCTGAAGGTGGCAATCGGGCGGACGCGGCCGAAACTGCTGTTCCTATCCGGCGAGTATGCCTTTACCTGGTTCGGGCTGCGCGCCGACCACTGGTCGTTTCCCTCCGGCCATGTGACGACGGCGGCGGCCTTGATGACCGCGCTGTGGCTGCTGTGGCCGCGCGGCGCACCGCTCTATGTGCTGTTCATGGTGCTGGTTGCGGCCAGCCGGATCATCACCGGCGAGCACTACCTCAGCGACGCGGTGATGGGCGTCGTGATCGGCGTGGCGAGCGTGCGCGGCCTCGCCGTGCTGTTCGCGCGCAGCGGTTACGAGCTGCCCCGCAGAAGCGCCCGGCCGGTGTAATATCGCCGTCATGGCCTTGCGCATCGAGACCTTCGACAAATTCCGCGGCGGCAACACGCTCTACAAGGCGCTGACCCATCCGCATGCCGCCGCCGCCGGGCGCGCGCTGGTTGACGGATTGCGCCGGCATGGACCCGTCGCGGTCGTCGACCCGTACGGCGCGGTCGGGGGGTTCGCCGAACTGTTCGACCTTTCGGGGCTCGACATCGCCGGCGTCTACGTCCAGGACATCGCGCGAATCGGCAAGCCGGTTCTCGGCCGCTCCGCCCGGGCACTGCCCGAGCTGTCCGGTTCCGGCGCCGGCTCGGTGCTGGTCGCGGCGTTCGACGCCGAGCGGCTGCTGGCGCAGCTGGCGGCGTTACTGCCGTCCGGCGCCCAGCCCGTGAGCCTCGATGCGATGCGCATACCGGCCGAGCGGCTGACCAACAAGCAGCGCTATCTCGACCCGCTCAACTTCGCGACCAATTTCGCGCTGTTCCGCGATACCGCCAGCGTCCACACCGTGATCGAAACAGCGAATTATTGGGCGCGCTACGGCTCCGCCGGCATCACGCTGTGGTACACGCTGTTCGATGCGCACGGCGAGATCATCGCCGAATGGTCGTACACGCCGCCGCCGGGGCCCGGCGTCCTCACCCAGGCGCACAGCGCCTGGGTGCGCGATCGCTTCAACCTCGGCGATTTCGAGGGCCAGCTGTTCATTCACGTCGCCGGCGCGGCCGGGCACGACATCGTCAAATACGCGCTCGACACCTATGGCGACGGCGATCGGGCGCTCTCCTGCACCCACGACGCCAACGCCTGGCCGAGCGACCGCTATGCCGGGCTGCCGGCGCCGGCGCCCGGCGAGAAGGTGGTATTGTGGCTGCAGAATTCGCATGCGGCGCCGATCCCGGCCGGCACGATCGGCCTCAACCGGATGGGGGACGAGCGGGTGGTGACGCTCGATGAGCCGATCGGCCCGTTCGCGACGCGCGCGCTCGATGTCGCCGAGCTGCTGCCCGGGCTCGCCTGGCCGGCGCAGATCGAATTGCGCGCCGGCAAGCACATGGTGCGCCCGCGCTACGAGGTGATCGCCGCGGGCCGCCGCCGCATCGCCCACGTCAATGTCGAGCGCGGCGACCTGCGCCCGAACCCGGATTTGCCGGGCCTCGCCGAGACGCTCGGCAAGGGCTACCTGCTGCCGGCGCCGGTCTTGCCGCGCAGCGAGTGGGACAGCGACGTGCTGCCGACGCCGATGTCGACCGCGCAGACCGACCTGCCGATCGCGGCGCTGGTCTACGACCCGGCCGGCAACGAGATCGCCCGGCACCGGTTCGGCTGCCTGGCGCGCGACCACGCCGCCTGCCTCGACCTCGGCGCGCTCGCCGCCGGGCTCGGCGACGGCTACGGCCATGTCGAGCTGGTCTACGATTTTGCCGATGGCGGCAGCGGCGATGGCTGGCTTCACGCGCTGTTTCGCTACCGTCACCGCAAGAGCGGCCACGCCGCCGAGACCAGCTTCGGCGCGCACGTGTTCAACACGATCCTGACCTACCGCGACGAGCCGCAATCCTATTCCGGCTCGCCGCCCGGCCTATCGACGCGGCTGTTCCTGCGCCTCGGTCAGGATGAATACGACACGCTGTGCCATCTGATTTACCCGGCCTCGACACCGTGGCTGGCGCACAGTGCGACGGACATCGTTCTGCACGACGCGTTCGGCCGCGAAGTCGCCCGCAAATCGCTGGCGATCCCCTGCTCCGGCTCGCTGTTGTGGCGCTATCGCGAATTGTTCGACGAGGCGACGCGCGCGGCGGCCGGCGCCGGCGCCTATGCCGTAATCCGCGACGCCACTTGTCGCCTGTTTGGCTATCACGGGTTGATCGGCCCTGGGGGCGCGTTCAGCCTTGACCATATGTTCGGGTTCTGACCGGGTTGCGCCTCGTTCAATCGCGCGACATCCATAAAAATGTTATAGGTCTCTGTTCCATCGACACGGATTCGGCGATGCCCGAGCTTCATCGCAGCAAGGTTCTGATCATCGGTGGCGGGCCCGCCGGGTTTACCGCAGCGATCTATGCCGCGCGCGCCAACCTCAAGCCGATCCTCGTGGCCGGGTTGCAGCCGGGCGGCCAGCTGACGATTACCACGGATGTCGAGAATTATCCCGGCTTCGCCGAAATCATCCAGGGCCCGTGGCTGATGGAGCAGATGCAGGCCCAGGCCGAGCATGTCGGCACCAAGGTGATACTCGACACCGTCGCCGCGCTCGACCTGTCGCGGCGGCCGTTCGTCGCCACCGGCGATTCGGGCGATCGCTATCTCGGCGACAGCGTGATCATCGCGACCGGCGCGCAGGCGCGCTGGCTCGGCCTGCCGAGCGAGGAGATCTATCGCGGCTTCGGCGTTTCCGCCTGCGCGACCTGCGACGGCTTCTTCTTCCGCGACAAGGAGGTCGTCGTGGTCGGCGGCGGCAACACCGCGGTCGAGGAGGCGATCTACCTGACCAATCACGCCAGCCGCGTCACTCTCGTTCATCGGCGCAATGCGCTGCGGGCCGAGAAGATCCTGCAGGACAGGCTGTTCCGGAACCCCAAGATCGACATCGTGTGGGACAGCGTCGTCGACGAGATCCTGGGGGTTCCGGAGCCGCCCGGTGTGACCGGCGTGCGGCTCCGCAATGTGCGCACCGGCGCACTCGCCACGCGAGCGTGCGACGGGGTGTTTATCGCCATCGGGCACGACCCGGTCACCCAACTGGTCGCCGGGCAGCTTGAACTCGACGCCGAAGGCTATATTCGCACCCGGCCCGATTCGACCGCGACCGGCATTTCCGGCGTCTTCGCGGCCGGCGATGTAAAGGACAAGGTGTTCCGGCAGGCGGTCACCGCGGCCGGCATGGGGTGCATGGCCGCACTGGAAGCTGAGAAGTTTCTCGCGGAGCAGGAGGACGCAGCGTCGATGCGGGCCGCCGAATAGACGGCCGCCGGCGCCGGCGCGGGGGGCTGCGGGAAGGCGATCGAGATGGCGATGGATTGGGACAAATTGCGGGTGTTTCATGCCGTCGCCGAAGCCGGCAGCTTCACCCATGCCGGGGAGGCGCTGAACCTCAGCCAATCCGCCGTCAGCCGGCAGATCAGCGCACTCGAAGAAAGCGTCAGCGTGCCGCTGTTTCATCGCCATGCGCGCGGCCTCATTCTGACCGAGCAGGGCGAATTATTGTTCCGCACCGCGCGCGAGGTGTTTGCCAAATTGGCGATGGCCGAGGGACTGATTTCCGAATCGAAGGACCGGCCCAAGGGGCCGCTCAAGATCACGACGACGGTCGCCTTCGGCTCGGTATGGCTGACCCCGCGAATCCGCGAATTTCTCGACCTCTATCCGGAAATCCAAGTCAGCCTCGTCGTCGACGACACCGAACTCGACCTGTCGATGCGCGAGGCCGATGTGGCGATTCGCATGTCGCCGCCGCGCCAGCCCGACCTGATCCAGCGTCATCTGGTCAGCGTCCAGGTTCACGTCTACGGCTCGACCGAATACATCAAGAAATACGGCGCGCCGCAGCGCCCCGAAGACCTCGACGAGCATCGCATCATCGTCTATGGCGAAGATGCCCGCCCGCCGGTGCCCGGCGTCAACTGGCTGATGGAGGCGGGCGCCAAGCCGGGGCAGGACCGCCGCCCGATCCTGACGGTCAACAATACCTACGGGATGCTGCGCGCGGTGATGAGCGGGCTGGGCATCGCCTCGCTGCCCGATTTCGTCGCCAGCGAGCATAGCGGCCTGGTGCGGCTGTTGCCGGAAATGGCCGGCCCGCCCAACGAGGCCTATTTCGTCTATCCGGAAGAGCTGCGCACCTCGAAGCGGATCAGCGTATTCCGCGATTTCCTGCTGCGCAAAGTGGCCGAAGGCCGGCTTAGCTGAACAAACGCCGCGGCGAGATGCCGCGGTAATTCTTGCGTCCTGTCATAGCATTGCGCTTTTTGCAGACGAGCCAGGACAAATTCCGGCTGGTGGTTAAACGCTGAAAATTGCATGTTTTGGGCACGCGATACTGCATCGCTACGCGTTTCCGGGGATCGGGGTGCCCCAAAACAGTTTCCGGGACTTGCGCCCGGAAAGAGGGTCTACGGACCCTTACGTCTCCTAGACGTGAAGCCTCCCTGTTCAAACTTGGCCGGAGCCTTTGGGTTCCGGCCAATTTCTTTTCGGCGGTCCGCTCCACGAGCGCTTGTTTGCAATCTCGCGATTTCAATAAAGATTGCACAAATTGCACAGTATTCGCGAGCGCGGCAGACGGATCGGCCGGCGAAAATGACCCGGCTGCTCCGTTAAAGATTGGATCTGGGGAACCCCGCGAGGTGAGGCGACGCGACACCTCTCGCAGATGCCCGGATCAAGTCCGGGCATGACGAAGGTAAAGGTGTTTCAACCCAAACGGATCACGCGCTAGCCGGCGCCGCAGCGCCAGCCCTATTCGAGCGGGCGCTGGGCGATGGTGATGCGCACGGCCTCGAGCGGATCGTCGGCGAGCGGCGAGCTGCACACCTCCCCGTCCTGAATCGGCCCGACGACGCCGGCCTCGAAAAACGAGCCTTCATAGGTGATTTCGAGCCGCTCCTGCAGGTCCTGCGCCGGCCGCACCGCGAACCCGGTCAGCGCCAGACCGCGGCCGCGGGTTCCGGCGTAATTGCCGTTGCTGACCCACGCGGTGGCCCGCCCCTCCTGCGCAAAGACGCGAAATTCGACCGCGCTCGCCGGCAGTTCGGTGCGCGGGCGGATGCTCAGCGCCTCGATCTGGCGGCGGCTGCCCGGATGCCCGGCCCAGCCCGGCTCGACATAGCGCCGATCGCCGAGCCCCATGATGTGCAGCAATACCTCGGCGCCGACCTCGCGCGGAGCCGCAGACGCGTCCTCTGCCACTGCGGGCTCCGGCTCCGGCTCGGGCGCCGGTTCCGGTTCGGGTTCGGGCGGTGCGGCAACGGCCGCGGGTTCCGGATCGGGCTCGGCAGCCGGTTCGGGCTCGGGGGCCGGCGCTGCGGCGGCAACGGCGGGCTCTGGCTCAGGGTCGGCTTGCGGCCCCGGTTCGGGTTCGGGCGGCGGCTCGTCCGGTGCGGCGGATGCCGCAGGCTCGGCCGCCGGCGGAGGAGGCGGGGGTGGAGGAGGCGGAGGAGGTGGCGGCGGTGCCGCGACCGGCGGGGCAACGCTGTTGGTCTTCCGCTCGATCAACGCGCGCAATGCCGCATCGGCACGGTCGCGCAGCATGTCGGGATCGAAGTCGCGGGAGCGGCGGGCGATGATCGTCTCGGCGATCTCCAGCATTTCCGGCGGGATTTCGTCGGCGGCGCGCTCGGTGAACGAAGCGGGCTGAATCTCGTCGAGGCTGTGCAGCGTCGACACCATGAGCCCGGCGCCGTGCGGTTCGACCAGTACCGCGCGCTCGCGGTCGTCGATCGAGATGTGGCCGAGCCCGACCCGGCCGTTGCGCTGCATCGCCAGGCGCAGCGTGTGCACGGTGTCGGAGGCCAGCTGGCCTTCGGGATAGAGATAGCAGGTGGCGTCGAAATAGAGCCGGGCGATCTGGTCGCGCGGCACGAACTGCTCGATGTCGAGAACGTTGGCGGGAACGCCGGAAAGCCCCTTAAGCTCTTCCTCGGACACGATGACGTGGCGCGATTCGTCGATCCGGCGCCCTTTGACGATCGCCTCGGGCCCGACCACATCGCCGGTCTTGGAATCGACGAATTGCTCGGTAACCGGGTTCCCCGTCCGCGAATTGATCGGATCGAGACGCATGCGATGCTTTGCAGTCGTCGCCGGCGACAGCGTGATCGGGCACGACACCAGCGATATGCGCAGAAACCCGTTCCACACGGCTTCAACCATCAGCGATCTCCGCTCTCGCAACAGGCGCTTATCATAACACGTCATCGCCGCGATAGAGGATTTGCCGATCCCGCGAAATTTGTGCTGGCCGCATAGCCGGCGCCAGGCCTCAATTGACGATGTCGGCGGCCCAGTCGATCCGCTCGCCGAGCTTCAGCCGGGTTCCCGCTTGGGGCATAGGATATTTAAGCCCGGTCGCGCAATTGAACAGCACGACGCGCTCGCCGGCGCCGACCCGTCCGTCGGCGAGGGCCTGGGTATAGGCGGCGTAAGTGGCCGCGCCTTCCGGGCTCAAGAGAAGCCCCTCCTCGCCTGCGACCTGTTGCCACGCCGCGGCGATCGCCGCCTCCTCGACCGCCACCGCGAAACCGCCGCTTTCGCGCACCGCGCGCAGGATCAGAAAATCGCCGACCGCCTGCGGCACGCGGATGCCGGCGGCGAACGTATGCGCATTCTCCCAGCGCGGCGCATGCTCCGCCCCGTCCGCCCAGGCCTTGACCATCGGCGCACACCCGGCGGCCTGGACCACGATCATGCGCGGGCGCTTCTTGCCGATCCAGCCGAGCGCTTCCAGTTCGGCGAAGGCCTTCCACATGCCGATGATGCCGGTGCCGCCGCCAGTCGGGTAAAAGATCGCGTCGGGCAGTTCCCAGCCGAGCTGCTCGGCCAGTTCCAGCCCCATCGTCTTCTTGCCCTCAATGCGATAGGGCTCGCGCAGGGTCGAGCAGTTGAACCAGCCGACCGCCTTCTCGCCCTCGGCAACGATCTTTCCGCAATCGTCGATCAGCCCGTCGACGAGAAACACCTTGGCCCCCTGCATCGCGATCTCGCGCACGTTCACCTCGGGCGTGTCGTCGGGGCAGAAGACGTAGGATTTGAGGCCGGCCCGGGCGCAATACGCGGCCATCGCCGAGCCGGCGTTGCCGTTGGTCGGCATCGCCATCACCGTGACCCCCAGTTCCTTCGCCATCGACACGGCGAGGGCGAGGCCGCGCGCCTTGAACGAGCCGGTCGGCAGCCGGCCTTCGTCCTTGACCAGGATTTCGCCCGGCTTTTGTCCCTTGGGCGAGAGCCGGGCGGCGATGCGCGGCAGCGGGATCAGCGGCGTTACCACCTCGCCGAGCGAGACCACGTTTTCGGGGCGGCGCACCGGCAACAATTCACGATAGCGCCACAGGGTCTGCGGCCGCGCCGTCAGCGCCTCGCGCGACAAGGCGCGGCGGACGCCGTCGAGGTCGTAGCGCACCAGCAGCGGTTTTCCCGCGCGGGACAGCCCGTGCAGCCGGTGGGCCTCGTAGCGCTCGCCGGTCAACCCGCATTCGAGATGGGTGACGAAATTGGGCAAGTCGCCGCCCGTCCAGTAATGGTCCGCCATCCGCTTCCTCCTCTCGCCCCCGCATTCCGGCGGCAGATAACGACGATCGCCGGCGAGCGTCGAGTCCCCGAAATGTCGCTCAGGAGGCGCGGAACAGGCGCCCGCCCGGCATCGGCCGGAACACCCCGGTCGTCGTCGGCAGGCTCAGCGGCAGACCCAGGGTCGAGCGCACCGCGAGATAGGCAAAGGCCTGCGCCTCGAGCGCATCGCCGTCCCAGCCGACCGCCTCGACCGGGCGCACCGCAACGCCGAGATGCCGCGCCAGCGCCGCCATCAGCGCGGGGTTGTGCCGCCCGCCGCCGGTGACCAGCCACCCCCGTGCCGGCGCCGGGAAATGCGCACGCGAAGCGGCGACCGCGGCGGCGGTCATCTCGGTCAAGGTGGCGGCGCCGTCGGCGGGATCGAGGCCGTGCGGCAGGAAATCGCGGAACTGGTCGCGGTCGAGCGATTTGGGCGGGGTGCGGGCGAAATAGGGTGCGGCGAGAAAGCGCGCGACGTGGTCCGGCGACACGCGCCCGGCGCGGGCGAGCGCGCCGTCGCGGTCGCAGGCCTGCCCGGTATGATGCCGCGCCCAGTCATCGAGCGGCGCGTTGCCCGGCCCGGTGTCGAAGGCGAGAATGTCGTCGGGATTAGCGCCGATCCAGGTGACGTTGCCGACCCCGCCGAGATTGAGCACCGCCAGCGGCTTGTCGAGCGGCGCGGCGAGCGCGGCATGGTAGAGCGGCGCCAATGGCGCCCCTTCGCCGCCGGCGACAACGTCGGCGCTGCGGAAATCGGCGACGACGTCGGTGCCGGCAAGGCGCGCCAGCAGGGCGCCGTCGCCGATCTGCCAGGTGCGGCGCGCCTGCGGCTCGTGGCGGATCGTGTGGCCGTGAAACCCGATCAGTTCGGCCCGCGTATCGGGAAAGCGGCGACGGAATTCGCCGACCGCAGCGGCGTGCAGCCGGGTCAATTCGGTCTCGACCGCGGCGATTTCGGCAGATTTCTTGCCGCTTCCGAGGATCGCGCGCAGCCGCTCGCGAAACTCTGGCGGATAGGGGATCGTCAGCGCCGGCCCCGGCTCGACCACCGTGATGCCGTCGGTCTCGATCGCCGCGACATCGATGCCGTCGAGCGAGGTACCGCTCATCAGCCCCAGCGCGCTGCGGATTTTTGTGCCCAGCGCAAGGGGCGGTTCTGTGCTAGATGACCGAGCCATGTCCCCAAGCAACTCCGCCCCGCGTTCGCCCTTTCTCGCCACCGCTTTCGAGCGCGGCTATGTCCACCAATGCACCGACCTGGAGACGCTCGACCAGCGCCTCGCCGCCGGTTCGGTCACCGCCTATGTCGGCTACGACTGCACCGCCGACAGTCTGCATATCGGCCATCTGATGTCGATCATGCTGCTGCGCCTGTTCCAGCAGCACGGCCACAAGCCGATCGTATTGATGGGCGGCGGCACCACCCGCATTGGCGACCCGACCGGCCGCGACGAGACCCGCCAATTGCTCAGCGACGAGACGATTGCCGCCAACATGGCGAGCATTCGCCACGTCTTTGCCAACTTCCTCAGCTTCGGCGACGGGCCGGGCGATGCGGTGATGGTCAACAACGCCGACTGGCTCGACGAGTTGCGCTACATCCCGCTGTTGCGCGACATCGGCCGGCATTTCTCGGTCAACCGCATGCTGACGCAGGACAGCGTGCGGCTCAGGCTCGAACGCGACCAGCCGCTGTCGTTCCTCGAATTCAACTACATGATCCTGCAATCCTACGATTTCGTCGAACTGGCCCGGCGTTTCGGCTGCGAGGTGCAGATGGGCGGCTCCGACCAATGGGGCAACATCGTCGCCGGGGTCGAATTGGCGCGCCGCGTCGACGGCCGCGCGCTCTATGGGTTGACGACGCCGCTGATCACCACCGCTTCGGGCGCCAAGATGGGCAAGAGCCTCGGCGGCGCGGTGTGGCTCAACCCCGATCGGCTGAGCCCCTACGAATACTGGCAGTTCTGGCGCAATACCGAAGACGACGATGTCGGCCGGTTCCTCAAATTGTTCACCGAACTGCCGCTCGCCGAGATCGCCCGGCTCGAAAAATTGGCCGACGGCGAGATCAACGAGGCGAAGAAGATGCTGGCGACCGAGGCGACCGCGCTGTGCCACGGCCGCGCGGCGGCCGAGAAGGCGGCGGAAACCGCGCGCGCCGTGTTCGAGGAGGGCACGGCCGGCAGCGAGCTGCCGCAGATCACCGTGCCGCACGACCGGCTCGCCGCCGGCGTTCCGGCGTTCGAGTTGCTGGTCCGCACCGGTCTCTCAGCGTCGAACGGCGAGGCGAGGCGGCTGATCCGCGGCGGCGGTGCGCGGGTCAACGACGCGGTGATCCCCAGCGAGACGCGGGCGATTTCGCTCGCCGATCTCGCCCCGGGCGGGGCGATCAAGCTGAGCGCCGGCCGCAAGCGCCACGCGCTGGTGCGGCCGGAATAGGGCCCCCGGCGGCGATTACTGCGGTTCGGCGAACAGGTCGGGATCGAACAGCCGGCGCAGGAAGCCGGGCGCGATCGCGCTGAACGGATCGACCGACACGGCCGGGTCGTCAATCGCGCCGCTGAGCTGGTAATAGGCCGCGAACAGGCTTTCCCCCTTGCCGCCCATCAACAAGGCGCCGATCACCGGCACCTTGCCGAGCATCGAGTTGAGCCCATGCGCCGGGGCGATCGTGCCGGCAAGGTTGAGGGTGCGGCGGGCCGGGTCCACCGCCCCGCGCGCGGTAACCCCCAGCGCGTCGCCGTAGACGTTGAGCCGGTCGAGCGCGACCTGGCCGGCGGAGTAGGTAAACCGCGCCCGCAATGTGCTGAACGGGATGCCCGACCCCGACAGCATGCTGGAGAGCCCGGCCAGCGACGGCAATGACAGGATTCTGGTCGCGATCGGGGCGCGGACGACGCTGAAATCCGCGGCGGCAATCTGCGCCTGTACGGCGGGCGTGCCGCCGATATCGGCAAGCCGCCCGGTGACCGTCATGCTGCCGCCATCGACGTTGTCGGCGACGGCCAGCAGCCGCAGGGCGGAGCCGAAATCGTTCGAGGTGATCTCGAGCCGTGCCGGCCCGGCCCCCCCGCCGTCGAGGCGAAACGACAAGGTGCGGCCGTTTGCATAGCTGCCGTCGATCCGCATCGACCGCCACGCGCCCCCCGCGCGGGACAATGTCGCGGTGACCCCGTGCAGGATGCGGCCCGGCCCGAAGGCGACCTGATCAAGCCGGGCGGAGATCGTCAGCGGGGTTGCCGTGTTGGTGTCGTCGGCCAGGGTTCGGCTCAGCACCGGCTGCAAATCGACCCGCCGCCCATCGACGGCGGCGTGCCACCCTTTGCCGCGGCGGGTCACCGTGCCGCTGAAATCGTCGCCGCCGACGACGAGACGGCCGATATCGACCCGCGCGACCCGCGTGCCGCCCGGCACCGGAACGACCGCAAAACGGCCATCGAGCCCCTTGGCCTGCACCGCGATCCGTACAGCGCCGGCAAACGCCCGGTGGGCGAGGTCGACATCGATCCGCGCGGTGCCGGGCTGGCCCGCCGGCTTTTCCCACCCGGCCTCGGCGACGGCCAGGCGGGCCGCACGCAGGTCGAGCGCGATTGCGGCCGAGCGGTGCCCGCCGCCCTCTACCGAATAGGTCAGCTCCGCCGCGACCGGGCCGGACAATATCCTGGGCGTCAGGTCGCAGCCGATCCGCTGCCGCGCCCGGTCGTTGAGGATCATCGCCACCCGGGAGATCGCCGACACCCCGGCTTTGCCGCCGAACGACAACGCGGTATCGATCGTCGCGGGCGTGCCGGCAAACCGCGCCGCGCCGGTCGCCCGCACCCCGCTGCGCGCATAGGTCACGGCGAAATCGCCGCCCGTCAGGTCATGGCCGAACGCGACCCTGGACATCGTGACCTTGCCGAGCGTCGCGGTGCCGGAATAGTCGATGTCGATCGGCTTGAGCCCGGCCACGACCGGCAATTGGAGGTGCAGCCGGGTTTCGACATGCCCGCCGATCGCCGCCGGATCGAGCCCGATGGCGCCGGCGACGCCGAGCGGCCTGGTGTCGAGGATGTCGAGGGCGTCGCGCAACGGCCCAGCCAGCGCCAGATCGGCGGTCAATATCGGCACCGGCGTATTCAGATCGGCGATCCGCACGCTTCCGCCGCCCAGTTTCAGCCCCTTGACCGAGCCGCCCGACGGGGCGAATTCGAGCTCCTTTTCGGTCAAGGTCGCGGTGCCGGCGATGTTTCGGGCCAGCGGCAGGCCGGTCATGTAGTTGACCGCGACATCGCGGTAGCGCAGCGTCCCGCGCGCCTGGGTTACCTTGGCGGAGCCATGCGCCGGATCGAGCGCGAGGTCGAGCTGCACCGCGGCCTCGTCGAGAATGCCGGCACGCAGGTTGGCGAGCACCCAGGCGCGGCCATGCGGGCTCAAGCCGAGCGGCCACAGCGCGGCGAATTTCGCGATCGGGACCCGGGTCAGATCGAGCGCGATTCGGGCCGGCGATCGGCCGACCCCGGGCGCGCCGGGCACGAGGCCGGCGACCTGGCCGTCGGCGACGAGGCGCGTACCGCCGCCGAGGTCGAGGACCAGTCGGCCGATTCGCAATAACCCGCTTTGCGGCGTGTAGACCGCGTGCAAGGTGCCGCCTGTCAGCGCCAGCCGGCCATCGGCGAATTCCCGCGTTGCGATCCAGCCGCCGCCCAGCGCCAGGTCGAGCTGCAGCGGCCCGAACCGGCTCGCGGCAAAATCGAACCGCGTGTGCACCACGCCCGAAACCGGCAGGTGCAGGTCGGCGAGCGGCGCCAGAACCGGCGCCAGCGATGCCAGAATTGCCGGCTCGACCCGGTTGGCGGCGAGCGCGAAATCGAGGGTCCGCTGCGCGGCCCGGTAACGGAACGTCGCGTCGAATTTCGCGGTGCGGCCGTCGCCGAGGCTCAGCGCCAGCGACAGGCGGCCGCCGGTCCCGCTCGCCCCGCGGGCGATCAGGGCGTCGAGGTGATCGACCTGCCAGCGCCGGCCGAGCATCCGGTCATCGACGACCACGGTCGCATCGCCGACCTGCAGCCGGTCGAGAACCCCGAGCGGCGCCTCCGCCATCGCCGGGCCAACGCCGATCGCTGCGCCATGCCCGGCCGTCGCGGCGTTGCCGAGGTCAAAGCTGATCCTTCCGGCCGGGTCGCGCAGCAGCCGCACCACCGGCCGCTCGATCGTGATCCGGCTCGGCACCAGCCGCCCGCGCAACAGCGGGCCGAGGGTGAAACCCGTCGCCAATTGCGGGAAATCGCCCAGCTTCTCGCCATCGGGCAAGGACAGCCGCGCGTTTTCGATATTGAGGTCGAGCTGGTGGGTGGCGCCGTCGATGGCGAGGCTGACCCCGGACATCGCCACCTCGAGCCCGGTCCGCGCAAACGCCGCCTGCACGGCGGGCAGCAGGAAATTCAGCGCGACAGGCCCCGACATCAGGCGCCAGATGCCGGCACCGACGAGGATGATGACCACCGCCGCGATCGAGGCGAGCCAGGTCAACAGGCGATGCGCATGATGCGCCGCGCCGCGCCGCGGCCGCCGCAAACCCGTATAGGCCGGCCGCCGGGCTTGATCGCCGGCGGAAGGCGCGCCAAGGTCGCGCTCGCTTCCGGTATCGGGCGATGAAGCTGTTATCGCATCTCTCCCCAGACGGCGGCGGATTGCCGCTGCCCGCCGATCCCCGCCGCCTCGAGCTCGGCCTGGCGGCGTGGCGCGAGGCGCTCAGCGAAGCCGGCGATGCCGGAGCCGCCGAGCGCGCCCGGGCGTGGAGCGCAGCCCCGGCGGGCGGCCGGCTTCTCGCCGCGATTTTCGGCAACAGCCCGTTCCTCGGCGGCGCCGCGGTCAGAGAATGGGAATTCCTGACCCGCCTCGTCGAGGACGGGGCCGACGCCGCCTTCGCCGAAATCCTCGCCGCGACCGCGCGGCGCGACGATGGCGGCGAGAGCCGCGCCGAGATGATGCGGCGCCTGCGCATCGCCAAACGGCGCGTCGCGCTCGCCGCGGCGGTGGCCGAGCTGGCCGGATACTGGTCGATCGAGCGCCAGATGGCGGCGCTGAGCGGGTTCGCCGAGGCGGCGTTGCAGGCCGCGCTGCGCCACCTGTTGCGCGCCGCCGCCGCGGACGGCGCGATGGCCCTGCCGAGCCTCGACGACCCCGAACCGGACAGCGGGTTCATCGTCCTGGCGATGGGCAAGCTCGGCAGCGGCGAGCTCAATTATTCGAGCGATATCGACCTGATCCTCCTTTACGATTCGGTGCGGGCGCCGGTCCGCGTCGCCGATGGCGCGCAGGGCCTGTTTTCCCGGCTGGCGCGCGACCTCGCCCGCATTGTCGACGAGCGCACCGGCGATGGCTACGTCTTTCGCACCGATCTGCGGCTGCGCCCCGATCCGCGCTCGACCCCGCTGGCGATGTCGGTCGCCGCAGCCCTGGCCTATTACGAGAGCGTCGGCCAGAACTGGGAACGCGCGGCCCTGATCAAGGCGCGCCCGATCGCCGGCGACCGCGCCGCCGGGGAGCGCTTCCTGGCCGAGCTGCAGCCGTTCATCTGGCGCAAAAACCTCGATTTTGCCGCGCTCGCCGACATCCACTCGATCAAGCGCCAGATCGAGGCGCATCGCGGCGGCGGGCGCATCGCCATCGAGGGCCACGACATCAAGCTCGGCCGCGGCGGCATCCGCGAGATCGAGTTCTTCGCCCAGACCCAGCAATTGATCTGGGGCGGAAGACTGCGCGAATTGCGGGTGCGCGAGACCTGCGCCGCCTTGCAGAGCCTCGCCGCCGCCGGGCGAATCGACGCCGCCGCGGCCGAGGGCCTCACCGCCGACTACCGGTTTCTGCGCCGGGTCGAGCACCGGCTGCAGATGATCGACGACGCCCAGACCCACCGGCTGCCCGCCGACCGCGACGGCATCGCCCACCTGGCGCTGTTTCTCGGCTATGCCGGAGCCGAGCCGTTCGTCGAGGAATTGCGCGCCCACCTGTTGTCGGTCGAGCGCCATTACGCCGAATTGTTCGAGGAGGCGCCGAGCCTCGCCGGCCCCGGCAACCTCGTCTTCACCGGCGCCGACGACGACCCGGCGACGCTCGCCACCCTGTCCAGGCTTGGTTTTGCCGACCCGCCGGCCGCCGCGGCCGCGGTGCGAGACTGGCACCACGGGCGCATGCGCGCCACCCGCAGCCAGCGCGCCAGAGAGATTCTGACCGAATTGGTGCCCGAACTGCTGCACATCTTCGGCGCCACCGCCGCGCCGGATTTGGCCTTGCGCCGGTTCGACCAGTTTCTGTCGCATCTGCCGGCCGGGGTGCAGATGTTTTCGCTGTTCCAGGCCAACCCGGGCCTGTTGTCGCTGGTTGCCGATATCATGGCCGAGGCGCCGCTCCTGGCCGAGAGCCTGGCGCAGCGCCCGGCCCTGCTCGACGCGGTGCTGACCGGGGGGTTCGGCGCGAGATTGCCCGACGGCAACGGGCTCGCCGCCGA
Source organism: Alphaproteobacteria bacterium (assembly GCA_030041385.1). Lineage (GTDB taxonomy): Bacteria > Pseudomonadota > Alphaproteobacteria > ATCC43930 > CGMCC-115725 > DATARH01. The sequence goes on along the minus strand of JASHNY010000055.1, from coordinate 12,853 downwards.
CCTCGCCGCGCTCGCCGGCGGTGCCCGCGACTACCAGGACCTGCTCGACATCCTGCGCCGCTGGGCGAACGAGCGCCGCTTTCAGGTCGGGGTTCAGCTGCTGCGCCACGACCTCGACGGCGAGACGGCCGGCGCGGCGCTCGCCGACATCGCCGAGACCGTGCTCGCCGTGCTGGTGCCGGCGGTCGCCGCCGATTTCGCCCGCCAGCACGGGCGCGTGCCGGGCGGCGCTTTCGCCGCGATCGGCATGGGTCGCCTCGGCAGCCGCGAGATGAGCCTGGCTTCCGACCTGGATCTGATCTTCGTCTACGATTTTCCAGCCGGGACCGAACTGTCTGACGGGCCGCGCTCGCTGCCGCCGCCGACCTATTACGGCCACCTCGCCCAGCGTGTCATCGGGGCGATCACCGCGCCGACCGCGGAGGGACGCCTTTACGAGACCGACATGCGATTGCGGCCGTCGGGCGAATCCGGGCCGATCGCGACAGATCTCGACGCCTTTGCCCGCTATCAGCGCGAGGAGGCGTGGACCTGGGAACATATGGCCCTGACCCGGGCGCGGCCGGTGGCCGGGGATGCGGCATTGTTCGGCCGGATCGAGGCGGCGATCGCGGCGGCATTGCGCCGGCCGGCCGCGCCCGGCGCGCTCGCCGCCGATGTCGCAGCGATGCGCCAGCGCGTCGCCGAGCATCATCCGCGCCCGTCGCCGTGGGACCTGCGCAACCGCCGCGGCGGCCTCGTCGATCTCGAATTCATCGTGCAGTACCTGATCCTGCGCGAGGCGGCGGCGCAGCAGCCGCCCTTGCTCGGCCGCCCGATCCGGCAGGCGATCGCCGCGCTCGGCCGTTCCGGCGCCCTGCCGCCGCGCGCCGTCGCCGAGCTGGACAGCGCGGCCGCCCTGCTGCGGCATGTCCAGGCGCTGATGGCGCTGTTGTTCGACGGGGTCCCGGGCGCCGGCGCCCTCGCCGGAACGGCCGGCGCGACCTTGGCGCGCTGCGCCGGCGCGATTGACTTCGCCCGGCTCGACGCGGATATCTCGCAGGCTTGCAGCCGCACGCGCGAATGGTACGAGCGGCTGGTCGCGCGACCGGCGCGGCGCGCGGCGCAGCAGGCGGCAATGGCGACAGGAGAACCGGTCCGATGACCCTCAATGTCGGCGACAAGGCCCCCGACTTCACCATGCCCACCGACGGCAACGGCACGGTTTCGCTGTCAAAGCTCAAGGGCAAGCCGGTGGTGCTGTATTTCTATCCCAAGGACGACACCACCGGCTGCACCGCGGAGGCCTGCGGCTTTCGCGATTCGCTGCCCGATTACAGCGCGACCGGCGCGGTGGTGATCGGCGTGTCGAAGGATTCGGTCGCCTCGCACGACCGCTTCAAGAAAAAACACGGATTGCCATTTACGCTCGCCTCGGACGACACCGGCGAGGTGTGCGAGAAATACGGCGTCTGGGTCGAAAAGAGCATGTACGGGCGCAAATACATGGGCATCGACCGCAGCACCTTCCTGATCGACAAGGACGGGGTGCTGCGCGGCGTCTGGCACAAGGTCAAGGTGGGCGGCCATGTCGCCGAAGTCTTGAAGGCGGCAAAAGCGCTCTGAACCAGATACCCTCACCCCTCCCACGCCTTTGGCGCGGGCCCCTTCCCTCTCCCGCCTTGCGCGAGAGGGTGCCCGAAGGGCGGGTGAGGGTATGACGACAAGCCAGACTCTGGCCGAAGGCGCCGCGGCGATCCTTTTGACAGCCGACCCGGCCGAAAAGGCGGCGCTAAGCCGGGGCGTGGCGGCGCGCTGGCGCCGCGGCGGCATGGCAATCGGCTCCGCTACCCCACCGGAGCGGCCGGGCCGGCCCGAACGGCCGCTGCTGCTGCCGCCCAAGGCGATGCCGCGGCGGCGTCATCTCGGCTCCGCCGGCGGCCGCATCGCGCTATTGCACGCGCTCGCCCATATCGAACTGAACGCGATCGACCTCGCCTGGGACATTGTTGCGCGCTTTGCCGGCCCGGCTTTGCCGCAGCGGTTCTATGACGACTGGGTTGCGGTCGCGGCCGAGGAGACCGAGCACTTCGCCCTGCTCGCCGCGCGCCTGGCCGCGCTCGGCGCCGCCTACGGCGATCTGCCGGCGCATGACGGGTTGTGGGAAGCAGCCGCGGCGACGGCACACGATCTGCTGGCGAGGCTCGCCGTCGTACCGCTGGTCTTGGAGGCGCGCGGGCTCGACGTGACCGCGGAGATGATCCGCCGCCTCGAACGCGCCGGCGACGCCGCCAGCGCCGCCCTGCTCGCCCGCCTCCGCGACGACGAGATCGGCCATGTGGCGGCCGGCATGCGCTGGTTCGAGTTTCTGTGCCGGGCGCAGGGCCTCGACCCCGGCACCGCGTTTCGCGACCGTGTGCGGCGCCACTTCAAAGGTCAGCTCAAGCCGCCCTTCGACCGCGACGCCCGCGACCGCGCCGGGTTTCCCGCTTCCTATTACGAACCGCTCGCGGCGCAGGTCGAATGATGCGCGCCCGGCAATTCGTGTTCCGGCTGCGGCCGACCCTGCTGACGACGATCGTCGGGCTGGTGTTGCTGACCGCGTTGGCGATCGGCGGTGCCGCCGCCATCCTCACCGTTTCGGTGACGCGGACGCTGATCAACCAGGCCCGCACCGACGCGGTTTCCGCCGCTCGCGATGCGGCCCGCGAGCTGTTCGCGACACCGTCGCGGATCACCAAGGAGCTGGCGGCGGATGCGCGGCGCGGCGCCCTGCCGCTCGACGATCGGGGGCGGCTTGCCGCGCTTTTTTCCGAGCGGCTGCGCATGTGGCCGCGACTCAGCTTTATCGGCTACGGCAACCAGGCGGGCGGCTGGTATGTCGGCGCGGCGCGCCAGAACGGCGACCGCATCCTCGAATACACCGCCGATCCGGCCGTCGACGGCGGGGTGCCGACCGAGACTGTGATAGCCCCCGACGGCACCAAGTCGCCGCCGGCGCGCAGCGACATGAAGCCGTATGTCGCCGTCAGCCGGCCCTGGTACCGCAAAGGCATCGCCGTTGCCGGCCCGGTGTGGTCGTCGTTCTACCGGTTCACCACCGGGGTCGAAGGCATCACCTGCATGAGCCGGTTTTTCGCGCCGGGCGCAGCCGCGCCGACCGGTGTGTTCCATGCCGATCTGCAATTGTCGGGCATCGAGGCGTTCCTCGGCTCGCTGCGCGTCGGCAAGCGCGGCGTCGTATTTCTGGTTGACAACGAGGGCCACCGCGTCGTCAGCCCCGCCGGCCGGGACATCGCCTCGGCGGTGGTCGCGCTGCGCGCCGCGGCGCCGCGACGCGCCACCGCGACCCTCGCCCATCCGGCACGGATACTGCTGGGCCGCCGCTTGTACGAGGTGGTGTTCGAGCCGGTGCCGGTCGAGGGCGGTCTCGGGCTGTCGATCGCCGTCGTCGTCGATCTGCGCGACATCACCCGCGGCGCCTATGTGCACGGCGCGATTGCGGGCGGCATCGCGCTGATCACCGTGCTGCTGGCGGTGTTGTGCGCGCGCAACCTGGCGTCGCGGATCGCCAATCCGATCGTCGCGATTGCCGGCGACCTCGGCCGGGTCGGCGCATTCTCGATCTCGCGGGAGCCGTCGCCCCAGTCGTTCGTCCGCGAGGTCAGCGAGCTGGGCGCCTCGGTCGACCGGATGAAGGCGAGCCTGCGTTCGTTCGCCCACTACGTGCCGACCGATCTGGTGCGCCGCCTGCTCGCCCAGGGCCGCGAAGCCGAGCTCGGCGGGGAGATCCGCCGGTTGACGATCTATTTCTCCGACATCGCCGATTTCACGGCGATTTCCGAGGGCATGGAGCCGGACCGCCTGGTCGATGCGCTGGGGCGCTATCTCGAGCTGATGACCGGCGCCATCACCCGTCACAGCGGCACTGTCGACAAGTTCGTCGGCGACGGCATCATGGCGTTTTTCAACGCCCCCGAACCTGTTCCGGACCACCCGCGCCAGGCCTGCCTCGCGGCGCTCGAAGCGCAGCGCCTGCTCGCCGAGACGGCGGAAGACCCGGCGCCCGGCGAGCCGCTGTTTCGCACCCGCATCGGCCTCGGCGTGGGAGAGGTACTGGTCGGAAATATCGGCACGCCCGACCGCTTCGCCTACACGCTGCTCGGCGACGCGGTCAACCTCGCCAGCCGGCTGGAAGGCCTCAACAAGCTTTACGGCACCGCGATCATCGCGTCGGGTGCGGTGATGGACGAGGCTGGCGAGGGGTTCGAATGGCGCCGGCTCGACCGGGTCGCAGTCAAAGGCAGCAGCCGGGGAACCCTGATCTGCGAGCTGCTCGGCCGGCACGGCGCGGTGCCCGATACGGTGCTGACCGCCCGCGATGCCTACGAGCGCGCTCTCGACGCGTATTTCGCGGCGCAGTTCGACCATGCCGGCGAGTCGTTTGACGAGGCATTGCGGCTGCGCCCGGGCGATCGCGCCGCCGCGATGATGCGCGAGCGGGTCCATGTGCTCGCCGACGAGCCGCCGTTGAGCTGGGACGGCGTGCACGTGATGGACGAGAAGTAGCGGGGCCTGTCATGGTGGAGACAACGGCCCTGCCGCGCCGTCGCCGGGAGCACCCGTACATGATCCGGATCGAGGATTTCCTCGGCGGCTTTTACGATGAGTTCCCGTTCGTGCCGCGCGAATTGCCGCCGCGCGAAATCGTCGCCCGCCTCGCCGGACTGATCGCCGGGCTGTCCGTGCATCCGAGCGCGACGATCGAGCCGGGTGCGGTCGTCAAGCCGCCGGCCGTGATCGGCGCGGGCTGCTTTGTCGCCGCCACCGCCTATCTGCGCGGCGGCGTCGTGCTGGGGCCGGGCGTGACGGTCGGGCCGGGGGTCGAGATCAAGGCGAGCCTGGTGATGGGCGGCAGCGCGCTCGCGCATTTCAACTATGTCGGCGACTCGCTGATCGGCCGCGACGTCAACCTCGAAGCCGGCGCGGTCATCGCCAATTTCCGCAACGAGGCGCCGGCGCGCACCGGCAAATTCGGCGCCGTGATTGGCGACCATTGCCGCATCGGCGCCAACGCCGTGCTGGCGCCGGGTACGATCCTGGCGCCGCGGACGATCGTGCCGCGGCTGGCGCTGGTCGATCAGGGCGGCGGCTGACACAATGCCGGCGACACCCCGGAGGACGAGATGACGAGCTTCGATTACGCCAAGCTCAGCGCCGACATCGAGCGCCTGTTGAAACTGCGCTCGTTCGTGTTCGCGATGAAATTGTTCGAGAAGCGCGAGGAGATGGAGGCGATCCCGCGCATCCGCCGGCCGCAATCGATCCACACGCTCGACCAGATCGTCGGCCAGGCGTCGCGGCTCGGCTGGACCGTCGGCATCACCGCCGAAAACCTGGTCGGGGCGCAATGCCGCGCGGTGGTCGGGCTCGGCAACGCCAAGGATGCCGAGTGGAAATCGGGCAGGCACATGGTCGGGGTGTGGTATGCGACCGAGGAAGACGCCAGCGCCCACCAGGCGGCGATGAACTGCGTCGCCGACGGGCGATACGAGGCATTGGCTATCGCGCCGCTCGCTGGCGGCCGGCTCGACCCGCCAGACATCGCGCTGTTCTACGCGACGCCGGGCGCGATGATCTACTTCATCAACGGCCTGCAATGGGCCGGGTACAAGAAGTTCGACTGGGGCATCGTCGGCGAGAGCGCGTGCGCCGATAGCTGGGGCCGGGCATTGAAGACGCGCGAGCCGAGCCTGTCGATCCCGTGCTTTGCCGAGCGGCGCTATGGCGGGGTGCTCGACGACGAGATGCTGATGGCCCTGCCGCCCGACTACCTGCCCAAGGCGATCGCCGGCATGGAGGCGCTGAGCAAGAACGGCTTGCGCTATCCGTTTCCGCAATACGGCATCCAGCAGGACGTGCGCGCCGGCATGGCCGTTAGTTATCCGAGCCGCGCTGGCTAGAAGCGGTATCCGATCGGATCGCATCAATCGTCATGGCCGCCCCCGGAACGCGCACAGGGTGGCCATCCGGGGTGGCCCGGCCATCTGGGGAACAAGGAGCCGATGCGGCACGCTTCGCAGATGCCCGGATCAAGTCCGGGCATGACGAAGGGTAAACGTGTTTCGACATGAACGGACCACGCTGTCCAGGGGTGTCCCGGGGATCCACGTGGCTGGCCGGCACGCGGACCCGGCAATTCAGCATGACCGCATCACGCTCTACGCAGCCGCGGCCCGTCGATTGAGCCGCTAGCATCGGCGCCCCGCCGGCGGCCGCCCCGCCGGCTCCATCACCAAGGGGAAGCCGATGCTGGCCTGGTTGCGCGATTTGAATGCCCGCGAGCGGCGCACGATGCTCGCCTGCTGGGGCGGGTGGACGCTCGACGGGTTCGACGGCCAGCTCTACAGCTATGTCGTCCCCACGATCATCGCGCTGTGGGGCATGTCGGCCGGCGCCGCCGGCACGATCGGCACGGTAACCCTGCTGACCTCCTCGTTCGGCGGCTGGCTCGCCGGTGCGCTGGCCGACCGGTATGGCCGGGTTCGTATCCTGCAGCTGGCGATCCTGTGGTACTCGGTGTTCACATTCCTGTGCGCGTTTGCCCAGAATTTCGAGCAGCTGTTCATCCTGCGGGCGTTGCACGGGCTGGGCTTCGGCGGCGAATGGGCGACCGGCGCGGTGTTGATCGGCGAGGTGATCCGCGACCGCTACCGCGGCCGCGGCGTCGGGTTCGTGCAGACTGGTGCGGCGTTCGGCCCGGGATTCGCCGCGCTCGCCTATGCCGGGCTCTATGCAGTGTTGCCGGAGGCGACGGCATGGCGCGCGCTGTTCGCGATCGGCCTCGTGCCGGGCCTACTGGTGCTGTGGATTCGCCGCAACATCGACGAGTCCGAGGCGTTCGAGGCGCGCCGCCGGGAGCGGCCGCGGGCCGGTGCCGCCCACATCTTCTCCGCGTTTCGCCGCCCCTATCTGTGGGTCACGGTGAAGGTCTCGCTGATGGTCACCGGCGCCCAGGGCGGCGTGTGGGCGGTGCAATTCTGGATGCCGACCTATCTGCGCACGGTGCGCCACCTGTCGGCCTCGAATACCGGGCTTTACGTCGCCGTGCAGATGCTCGGCGCGCTGATCGGGTTTCTGCTGGGGGCCTATCTGAGCGACGCCATCGGCCGCAAATGGACTTTCATGATCTCGGCCGTCGCGACCGTGGCGATGGTGCTCGTGTTCATGTTCGTGCCGGTCGGCGACACCGGCCTATTGCTTCTCGGCATTCCGCTCAGCGTCGCGATATTGATGAAATTCGCGCCGATGGGACCGTTCATGACCGAGCTTTATCCGACCGCCCTGCGCGGCACCGGCCAGGGCTTCTGCTATAACGCCGGCAGGGCGGTGGGCTCGTTTTTCATGACCATCATCGGCTTTGCCGTGCAGATCATGCCGCTCGGCGCCGCGATCGCGCTGTTCTGCACGCTCGCTTCGGCGCTGATGATCGTGATGCTGCTGCTGTTGCCCGAGACCCGCGGGCGCAATATCGCCGATGCCGACACCGCGCTCGGCGCTGGCGGGCCATAACCGCTTGCCGCCGGCGATTCCGCCACCGCGCGCGGTATTCGACGTGGCAGCGCCGGACGGCGCCGTGATTCGGGTGCGGCTCTACGGCGAGAAGCGCCCGGTGCGCGTGTTCGTCAGCCACGGCAACGGCTTTGCCAGCGATGGGTACTTCGCGTTCTGGCGGCATTTCCTCGCCGGGTTCGAGGTTGCCGTGTTCGACATGCGCAATCACGGACACAATCCGGTCGGCGATCCTGCCTTTCACGATTATCAGCATATGATCGGCGACATCGACCGGGTTCACCGTGCCGTCGCCGCCGAGTTCGGGGCCAGGCCCTCGGCCGGGCTGTTTCATTCGATGTCGGCGCAATCGGCATTGCTGGCGGCCAAGGAACTGGGCGAAAGGTTCGATGCGCTCGTCTGCTTCGACCCGCCCAACGTGCCGCCCGATGGCCCCGAACGCGCCGCGATGCTGGCCTATCTCGACCGCCTGATCGCGTGGGCCGGCGCCCGGCGCGAGACTTTCGCCAACCCCAGCGAGCTCGCCGCCGAATATGCGGCGAGCCGATCCGGCCGCGACTGGACGCAACACACGCGGGCGGCGATGGCGCGCGCGGTATTGCGGCCGGAGGGCGAGGGCTGGACGCTGTGCTGCCCCCGCGCCTACGAGGCGGCGATGTACGAGCAGGGCATCCCGCTCCAATTGTGGCCGCGACGCTGCGATTTCGCCGCGCCGGTCAAATTGATCGGGGCCGATCCCGCGCGCGGCCGCGCTTCCCCGACCGCCTTGGCGAACCGCGCCTTGGCCAAGGCCGGCGGGTTCGACTACGCGGCAATCGCCGGCACCAGCCACCTCTTGCAGCTCGAACGCCCGGATGCCTGCGCCGAAGCGGCGATGGATTTTCTGACCAAGGTCGGGTTGCGCTGATCCGGACCGCGGCCGTCCCGGCCGCAGGCGGCGAAACGCCCGCGTTCCGCTATCCGGTGCCGGCCGCAGGCGGGCGAGACGCCCGCGTTCCGCTACCGCGGCGCGGCGGCGATGTTGCCGCCGTCGACGGTGACGAAGGAGCCGGTGGTGTTGCGCGCCAGCGCCAGGCCGAGGAAGGCTTCGGCGACATCCTCCGCGGTGACCTCATGGCCAAGCAGATTGCCGCCCATGTATTCGGCCTCGCCGACCCCGCGGGCCTGCGCGCGCGCCGCGATCATCGCCGGCGTCAACAGCCCGCCGCGGATGCGGTCGGCGTTGACGGCATTGGCGCGGATCCCGGCCTTGCCGTAATCGAGCGCGTATTGCCGCATCAGCGCCAGCGTCGCCGCCTTGGGCAGACCGTAAGGGCCGAACTCGGCGCCGGGGTTCAGCGCCTGCTTCGACACGTTGAACAGCAAGGCGCCGCCGGTCTTCTGCGCCAGCATGACCCTGACCGCGTTTTGCGCGACCCATTGATGGGCGAAGAAGTTCAGCTCAAAGCTGTCGCGCAGAACCCGCTCGGAAACCTCGCCGATCCGGCCCTGCCAGGCGGCGCCGGCGTTGGAGACGACGATATCGACGCCGCCGAACCGCCCGACCACGCGGTCGAAGGCTTGGCGCACCGCATCGGGGTCGGTCACGTCGCCGGCGATCCCGATCCCGCCGAGCTTCGTCGCAGCGTCGTTGACGCTCGCGTCGCGGTCGATGAGGGCGATCTCGGCGCCGGCCTGGCGCAAGGCGCGCGCGGTCGCAAGACCGATCGTGCCGGCGCCGCCGGTGACCAGCGCGACCTGGCCGGCGAGCGGCTTTTCCTGCACCGTGCCGAGCTTGGCCTGTTCGAGCGACCAGTATTCCATCTCGAACAGTTCGGCCTCGCTCAATGATTCGAAGCGGCCGACCGCCTCGGCGTCGGTTACCGTGGCGACCCAGGATTCGGCGAGGTCGGCGGCGATCGCGGCATCCTTGGCGCTGCGCCCCAATCCGAACAGCCCAACCCCTGGCACCAGCACGATTCGCGGCATCGGGTCGAGCTCGCGCTTGTTTCCCCGATTGTGCCGGGCGAAATAGGCATGGTACTCGGCGACGAAGGCGGCGACCGCCTGGCGCACCGCTGCGGCAAAATCGCCGGGCCTGCCGGCCGAGGGCGCCGGCACGATCAGCGGGTAGTTTTTGGTGCGGATCGTATGATCCGGGGTGGCGACGCCTTCCGTGCCGTAGCGCTGGAGCTCGGCGCCATCGACGAAGGCGCGCACCGCCGCACCGGTGCGGAAATCGAGCACAAAGCGCTTGTACTCGCCGGATCGCGCCGCCGGCAGCGCGCAGGCGCCGCGCACAATCGGCGCGACCTCGGCCAGGGCGGCGACCGCGTTCGGCAAGGCAGCGCCGGCGAAGACCGGCTTGCGGCCTTGCGCGAGCCGCTCTTCGGCGCCGCTCACCGCGTCGACCATGCGCTCATAGGCTGCGCGCGCGGTGTCGCCGAAGGTGAAGATGCCGTGCTTCAACAGCACCAACCCTTCGACCGCCTCGTCGTTCTCGAAAATCTCGGCGGCGGCCTTGGCGAGCAGAAAGCCGGGCATGATGTAGGGCACGATGCCGAGCCGGCCGCGGTAGAGATCGCGGCAACGCTCTTCCGCGTCGGGCTGGTCGGCAAGGCTCAGCACCGCGGTCGCGTGGGTGTGGTCGATGAATTTGTGCGGCAGGAACGCGTGCAGCAAGGTCTCGACCGACGGGTTCGGCGCGCCGGGATCAAGCAGATTGGCGCGCTGGAAGCGCACCATGTCTTCGTCGCTGAGCGCGTCGCGCCCGCGCAATCGCCGCAGCGGGGCGAGGCGCACCGCCGGCAATCCGGCCGGCTCGATCGCCGCCATGTCCCAGCCGCTGCCCTTGACGCACAATGCCTCCACCGCGTCGCCGTGGAGGTCCGCGGCCGTCGTCTTGACCGAGGTGTTGCCGCCGCCATGCAACACGAGGCGCGGGTCGCCGCCGAGCAGCCGCGAGGTATAGACGCGCTCGGCCAGGTCGCGGCCGATGCCGTTGTCGCCGTAATGCGCAACCATCCGCTCGGCATCGCCGTCCGACCACAGGCTCTGCATCGCCGCATCCCCGCCGGTTCGGACCTATCAATGCGATGGCCGATGGACGCTGGCAAGCAGGGCGTTTGCGGCCGGCGTTGAAACCGGCGGGCGGCTGTGCCAGCCTGCGGTTATCGACTGTCCCGCCCGGCGAGGTAGAGCCATGGCTGCGGAAGATCATTCCGCCCACGATCACCATCATCACGACCAGCACGGCTCGGAACTCTCCGAGATGCAGGCGCGGGTGCGCGCGCTCGAAACCATCCTGAGCGAAAAGGGCTATGTCGATCCGGCCGCACTCGACCGCATCATCGAGACCTACGAGACCGAAGTCGGCCCGCATAACGGCGCCCGCATCGTCGCCCGCGCCTGGGTCGATCCCGAGTTCAGGGCGCGGCTTCTGGCCGACGGCAGCGGGGCGGCCAACTCGCTCGGCCATGTCAGCCCGGTCGGCAGCCACCTGATCGCGGTCGAAAATACGCCGGAGCAGCACAACCTCGTCGTCTGCACACTTTGCTCCTGCTATCCGTGGGAGGTGCTGGGCCTGCCGCCGGTCTGGTACAAATCCGCAGCCTTCCGCTCGCGCGCGGTCATCGACCCGCGCAGCGTGCTCGCCGATTTCGGCGTCGCACTGCCGGCAGAAACCAAGATCCGGGTATGGGATTCGACCGCCGAGACCAGGTTCCTCGTGGTGCCGATGCGGCCCGAAGGCACCCAAGGCTGGAGCGAGGAGCGGCTGGCTGCGCTGGTCACCCGCGACAGCATGGTCGGCACCGGCCTGGTGACGGCGCCATGAGCAACACGGTCCACGACATGGGCGGCATGCACGGCTTCGGCCCGGTCGAGCCCGAGGCGAACGAGCCGCCGTTTCACGCCGAATGGGAGGGGCGCGTCTTGGCGATGCAGCGCGCGATGGGCGCCGCCGGGCTGTGGACGATCGACGGCGGGCGCGCCTCGCTCGAAATGCTGCCGCCGGTCGAATATTTGCGCTCGTCCTATTATCGCCGCTGGTTTCTCGGGCTCGAGCGGCGCCTGTTGGCGCACGGCCTCGTCGCCGAAGACGAACTGGCCGCCGGCCGTTCGCTGCGTCCCGGCCGGGCGCTGAACCGCCGGCTGACGCTCGCCGATGTTGCGAAGCCGCCGACCCGCGGCAATTTCGCGAGGCCCGCCGCGGCGCCGGCGCGGTTCAAGCCGGGCGACACGGTGCGCACGCGCAACATCAACCCGCCGACCCACACCCGCCTGCCGCGCTATGCCCGCAGCAAGACCGGCACGGTCGAGGCGGTGCGCGGCTGCCACGTCTTTCCCGACACTGCCGCGATCGACGCCGGCGAGAACCCGCAATGGCTTTACACGGTGGTCTTTGCCGCCACCGAATTATGGGGCGAGGCGGCCGAGCCGGGCCTGACCGTATCGATCGAGGCCTTCGAACCCTATCTGGAACCGGCATGAACACGCCGCCCGCCAATCCCTTCTCCGCCGGCGAGCGGCCGCAATTCCGCGAGCCGTGGGAGGCCGATGCGTTCGCGCTGGCGATGACGCTCTACCAGCGCGGCCTGTTCACTTGGCCGGAATGGACCGCTGCGCTGGCCGCCGAGATCAAGCACGCGCAGCAACACGGCGACCCCGACACCGGCGAGACCTATTACCGGCACTGGCTCGCCGCGCTCGAAACCCTGGTCGCGGCCAAGGGGATCGCTGATACCGGCAGGCTCGCCCGCACTCGCGACGCGTGGAGCCGGGCCGCCGCCCGCACCCCGCACGGCGAGCCGATCGTGCTGCGGACCGAGGATTTCACGGGATAGGGGCTTTTGCCCGTGCTCCGGCCGGAAAGCCGGCTCTACCGAATCCCGACCGTCATTCCGGTGCGGCCCAAAGGGCCGAGCCCGGAACCTATTTTCCAGAGGCCGGTGTTCATGGGTTCCGGATTCGCCGCTGCGCAGCGCTCCGGAATGACCCGAGTGACGGGTTTCAAATGTCAGATTCCAACCATTAGTATGACCTTGGATTTGAAGTTCGCAACCGCAGCCGCCACCAAACCCGTGCGAACTTCAAATCCACCGCACCAGTGGTCCAATTCAGACGAATGAATCCCGACCGTCATTCCGGGGCGGTCCAAAGGGCCGAGCCCGGAACCCATGTTCCAGAGGCCGGTGTTCATGGGTTCCGGACTCGCCGCTGCGCGGCGCTCCGGAATGACGCGAGTGAGGGGTTCCACATGTCAGATTCCAGCCGTGTGGCCTAGGATTTGGAGTTCGCAACCGCAGCCGCCACCAAACCCGTG
>JASHNY010000054.1 GCA_030041385.1 Alphaproteobacteria bacterium | reverse complement strand
GCGCCCGCGATTGTGAAAATCCTCGTTGAGGCCGACGAATTCCACCTCGTTCCAGCCGACCCCGATGCCGAGGCGGAACCGGCCGCCGCACAAGACAGCGAGGGAGGCGGCCTGCTTGGCGACCAGCGCCGTCTGGCGCTGCGGCAGGATCAGCACGCCGGTCGAAAAGCCCAGTTTCGCGGTGCAGCCGGCGAGGTAGCCGAACAATACGAACGGGTCGTGGAACAACCCGGCACCGGTGCGTTCGCCCTCGCGGGCGCCGAGCACGTGATCGGGCGCCTCGACGAAATGGTAGCCGATCGCTTCCGCCACCTGCGCGTATTCGCGCACCACCGCCGGTTCGCCGCCGATATCGCCCAATGGCAGCAGGGTACCCAATTGCATGGCTCGGCCCTCCGCAAGATTCTCTCGCCAGCCTACACGGCGGCGGCGCGCCCGACCACCGCAGTCATCGGGTCCTGCTGGTCCTCGATGTATTCGGCGAGGCGATGAATCTCGGCTTCGGCAAACCCGGCCGCCTGCAGATAGCGCCGCACCAGCACCGCGTGGCCGCTATCGTCGAGCGCCCGCCACACCGCAACCGCCTTGGTCCAGAAGCAGCGGTTGGAAAAGCTGATGACCAGCGGCGCGCCCGGCCGAAGCGCCCGGGCGACCTCGCGCAACACCGCAACCGGCTGCTGCAGATACTGGATCGAGACGCAGATCATCGCCGCATCGAGGCTCGCGGTATCGAGCGGCAGGGCCGGGTCGCGGTTCAGGTTCTGCACGAAATAGCGGGTGAGGCGCGGGTTTGCCGCCAGTTCCTCGGCATTCATGCCGTGGCCGATCACCGCGGCATACCCGGTCTCCGGCGGCAGATGGCTGACCCAGCTCGACATCAGGTCGAGCACCACTCCACCTGCCGGCAGGACCGTGCGGTAAAACGCGGTCAGCGCGGCAACCGCATGGTCGTCGATGTGATAGACGAGCCGCGGCGGGGCATAGAAATCCTCGTCCGGCGTCTCGTCCAGTCGGGCGAACGCGCCCGCCGGTAGGCCGAGATCCTCAGTCATTGCAAGGCCCCCAGCGGGCGCCGCGGCAATCTCGATCGGAGCACCCAACCCCGCCCGGGATTGCTTCGCTGCGCTCGCAATGACACCACCCGGCCGCTGCGGGCGAGACGCCCGCGCTCCGCGAGTCGTCGGTCATCGGATTGCGGCCGTCCCGGCCGCTGCGGGCAAGACGCCGGCGCTCCCGATTTCGTCAGTCCGGCGTACGGGTCGATTGCCAGGCGATCATCTGCCAGTTGCCGTTTTTATTGGCGTACACATCGGTGAAGCGCACGCCGAACGAGTTCGGCTTGCCGTTCGACATCACGCTGATGCGGCACGATCCGGTGAGCACCACGGTGTCGCCGAGATCCTGCGCCTTGACGTCGGACGGAACCACCGAGGTGTACACGGTCGATCCCGATTCCATGTTGCCGATCAAGCTCTTCTTGGTGTCGAGCCGGGCCGAGGAATGGGTGTAGACGAGATCGTCGGAAATCAGCGCGTTGAGCGTCGCGATGTCTTTGTCGGCCATCGCCTGCATGCGCTTCCTGTCGAGCTCGATGATCTTCTGTGCGTTGCCTGCCATGGTTTCCTCTTCCTTTCCGGGTTTTCCATCAGCTCCGATGTTACCGCACCATCAATACCAGCTTGCCTTGCAGATGCCGGCCTTCGCTGACGCGGTGGGCAGCCGCCGCCTCGGCGAGCGGGTAGCGGGTGATCGCCGGAGCCCATACCGCGCCCGCCTCGTACAATTCCAGGATCCGCTCGAGATGGGCGCGGTCGCGCGCGACCCGCGGCCGCAACACTTGGACGTCGTTGCGGGCGGGCTGGAACCCGGCCGGCGCCGCGGCGATCCACACCAGCCTGCCGCCGGGTTTCAGCACGTCGTAGGAACGCACCTGCACCTCGCCGCCGACGGTGTCGAAAACCACGTCGCAGCAGCGGCCGATCGCGGTGAAATCTTCGCTGTTGTAGTCGATGACCCGGTCGGCGCCGAGCCCTCTGACATAATCATGGTTGCGGGCGCTGGCGGTGGTAATGACCGTGGCGCCGAGATGCTTGGCGAGCTGGATGCCAAACCCTGCGACCCCGCCGGCGCCGCCCTGGATCAGAACGGTCTCGCCGCTCTTGAGCCGGGCTGTGTCTTCGAGCGCCCAGATCGCGGTAATCCCGGTCAAGGCCATCGCCGCGGCCTCGTCATGGCCGAGCCGCGCCGGTTTTTTGGCGACGAGCGCGGCCTTGATCGCGATCTTCTCGGCATAGGCGCCCTCGATCCCGGCATCGCAGACCCCGAACACGGCGTCGCCGACGGCGAGGTCGTCCACCCCCGGCCCGGCGGCGGCGACCACCCCGGAGAAATCGCGGCCGAGGATGTACGGGAAAGTCAGCCTGGAATTGTAGCTGCCCTGCCGCACCTTGTAGTCGGCGGCGTTGACGCTGGCGGCATGGATGTCGACGACGATCTCGCCCGCGCCGGCGACCGGGTCCGCCACGTCGCCATAGCGGAACGCCTCGACCCCGCCATGCCTTGTCAGCAGCGCCGCCTTCATCGATCCCTCCGCCGGTTGTTGCGGCGAGCTTAGCCCCGGCGCAGGAACTCGACCAGCAATTCGCCGACCCGCGCCGCCTGTTCCTGCTGTACCCAATGCCCGGCACCATCGAGCAGGTGACAGCCGACCATGTTGGTGCAGGCGCTCTCCTGCATGCGCTCGTAGCTGCCGGGCCGCTGATACACGCCCCAGTCGCTCCTGCCCGAGATGAAGATCGACGGTACGTCGATCGTGCGGCCCGAGAACAGCTGCAATTCTGCCTCGAACGCGCCGCCGGTGCGCGAGCGGTACCAGTTGAGCCCGCCCTGAAACCCGTTGCGCCGGTACTCTTCGGCATAGACCGCGAGCTCGCTGTCGGGCAGCCATCGGCAGGCGGCGATCTCGGCGGCGGGCGGCATCTCCTTGGCGACCCCGGTCGCCATGTCGTCGGCGAGGTCCATGATGTAATAGGTCGGCATCTTCGCCAGTTCCTCGGCCGTCCACCCGGCCAGGCGATGCGGCTTGTTGTCCTTCCAGTCGGCGCTCTTGTGGTGGAAATAAGCGCGCAGGAAATCGTGGACCCCCTGTTTGCAATACCACATCGCGGCGTTGGCCGGCCGCGTCGAGTACCACAAGTGGTAATGCTTGCGCGGCCGCGGCAAAGCGGCCAGCGCCTCGTGAATGGTCGGGCTCGCCGGCGGCACCGGCGATTTGCCATCGGTGCCGAACGGCAATTCCGGCGGCCCGGCGAACGGCGCGCTCATCAGCGCCACCGAACGGAACATGTCGGGCCGCACCAGCGCGCACCAGGCGGCGACGGAGGCGCCGAAATCGTGCCCGATCACCGCCGCCGCCTCGCGGCAGCCCAGCGCCGCGACCAGCCCGGCGGCATCGCGCACCGCGTTCAACAGGCGGAACGGCCACAAATCGTCGTCGTAATTGGCGCTCCACCCGGTGGTGCGGCCATAGCCCCGCTGGTCGGGCGCGACGACATGGTAGCCGGCCGCGGCCAAGGCCGGCATCACCTTGCGCCAGGAATAGGCGATCTCCGGAAACCCGTGCAACAAGAGCAGAAGCGGCCGCCCCTTCTCGCCCGCTTCCAGGATGTGGACCCTGAGCCCGTTCACCCGCTCGACAAAACGCGAGCGGATGCCCGCGGGGAGGACGGAGGGATCGAGCGGGGGAAGGAGATTCATCGGCGCTCTCCTGTCATCCCGGCAAAAGCCGGGACCCATTCTTCAATAGCGCTGGAAGCGGATCAATGGGGCCCCGGCCTTCGCCGGGGCGACCGAAGACGGCTACCCGGCCAGCCTCACATATTCGAAATCGCCGGGTTTCCCGTCGATTCCGGTGCGCGGCGGGGCGATCCACGGCGCGAATTTGCCGGGCTCGGTGACCGGGCGCATCAGGCTGGCGACAAACGCGTCGTCGGCGGCCGAGGGCAGAAACTCGTCGCGCCGCCGCTGCCATTCCTCGGCCGACAGCAGATTGCCGTCAGGATCGGCCTCGATCCCGGCGAACTCCCCGATGCGGCGGTTGAACGCGACGTGCGGCAGGCGCAGGCGATAGGCGATGCCGGCGCGCGCGATGATCGCATTCCAGCGCTCGACCCCGGCAGCCGCCTCGGCGGCGAAATCATCGCGCAGGCGCATGTTGAGCGCCGACAATGCCGGCACCTCTTCGGTGACGATCCGTCCGTCCCTGAGCCGCACGACCGCATAGGTGGCGCCGGTCAAGACATGGTCGTCGGCGATCTTGTCCTCGCGGTAGCGGCCCTTGAGCCCGGCATTGAAGACGTTGGCGGCGTTGGTGCTGATCTCGCCGCCGAACAGGTCGAGGGTCAGCGCGAAATGCAGATTGGCCTTTTTTTGGATGGTCGGCAGGTCGATCACGCCAAGCGCGCGCACCCGCTCGATATCGGTCGGGTCGGAGAGGCCGGCTTCGCGCATCGCCGCACAGCTGCGCTCGACGATGCGGCCGATGCCGGTCTGGCCGACAAACATGTGATGCGCCTCTTCGGTCAGCATGAAGCGGCAGGTGCGCGACAGCGGG
Organism: Alphaproteobacteria bacterium; assembly: GCA_030041385.1. Taxonomy (GTDB): domain Bacteria; phylum Pseudomonadota; class Alphaproteobacteria; order ATCC43930; family CGMCC-115725; genus DATARH01. Next base: position 2,893 of record JASHNY010000054.1, on the reverse strand, counting down.
TCGAACCCGGATTGCGCCAATGCCTGCAGCTGCATCTTGCCGTCGCGGTCGGTGAAGAAGGTGAACATGAAGAACGACAGCCAGTCCGGCGTCGCCTCGTTGAACGCACCCAGCAGGCGCGGGCTGTCGCGGTCGCCGGAGCGGCGGCGCAAGAGTTCCTCGGCCTCTTCGCGGCCGTCGCGGCCGAAATATTTCTGCAGCAGGTAGACCATCGCCCACAGATGGCGGGCCTCCTCGACATTGACCTGGAACAGGTTCCTCAAGTCGTAGAGCGAGGGGGCGGTCGCGCCGAGCAGGCGCTGCTGCTCGACCGAGGCCGGCTCGGTATCGCCCTGCACGACGACGAGCCGGCGCAGCAGGGCGCGGTATTCGCCCGGCACCTCCTGCCATGCCTTCTCGCCCTTGTGTGCGCCGAACGGGATCGTGCGGCCCTCGACCTGCGGCGCCAGCAGGATGCCCCAGCGGTAGTCGGGCATGCGGACATAACCGAACTTGGCCCAGCCGTCGCTGTCGACGCCGATTGCGGTGCGCAGATAGACGAGGCTGTCCTGGAACCCGTCAGGCCCGCGCGCGCGCCACCAGTCGAGATACCCCGGATGCCATGATTCGAGCGCCCGGCGCAGCCGCGGATCGGCGTTGAGCCCGACATTGTTCGGGATGAGCCCGTCGTAATCGACCGTCGCGCTATCGGACATGCTCCGTTCTCCTCAGCGACGCCAGCCTGCCCGCTCTTCTATATCCTCATTTCCGCCAAAGCGGGAATCCATGAACACCGCTTTCGATCAAGTTAGAGAGCGTCGGTGTTCATGGGCCCCGGGTTCGCCGCTGTGCGACCCCCCGGAATGAGCTGAAATTTACATTACACCCGTTCTGGGTCGAATTTGGGGCGTCTGCCGGTGCCGTAAAGCTTCAGCGCGCCTTCCGGCCCGGCGGCGTTGGCGCGCTGGAAGATCCAGTTCTGCCATGCCGAGAGCCGGCCGAAAATCCTGGTCTCCATCGTCTCCGGCCCGGCCCCGCGCAGATTGGCTTCAAGCCCGGTCAAGGCGTCGGGCGAGAAGCTCGCCCGCTCCTCGAGCATCAGGCGGATTTCCTCGTCCCAATCAACCTCGTCGTAGGCGGCGGTGACAAGGCCGAGCTCAGCCGCGTCTTCGGCCGGGAGCGACACGCCGATGATCTGTCTCGCGCGTTGCAGGCTCTCCGGCTCGCCGAGAAACCGCGTTTCCAGCCGCGACAGCCCGTTGCCCATCGGATAGGCGCCGAAATTGAGCGCCGACAGCGTCAATATCGCGGCAGGGCGATTGTCGCCTGCGCGCGTCCCCGCGAACATCAATGTGCGGTCCGCAGCAAAGCAGAGCTCGGCGAGGGTCCCGGCGAAACAGCTGCCCGGCTCGATCAGCGTGAACAGGCTGCGCGCGGTCATGTCGAGCCGCTTCAGGACGCGCTTCCAGTAAAGGCGGATTTCGCGCACGAGCCAGTCATCGGCCCGCTCGTCGAGCAGCGCATCCGCGACAAGCACGGCGGCCGGATCGCCTTCGCTGCGAAGGACGATGATGCCGAGCTCGGCTTCGTTGAAGCGCAGGTGCAGGATCGCATCGTCGAGTTCCCGGGCCACCGCCAACGGCCAGAACGTCGCGCCTTGGCGATAAATTTCCGCTGCATCCGGCGCCTGCGTCGGGCCGGTCACGGTGACCGTCGCAAGCCGCCGCCCCCGGTCGAGCGCGACGCGGAGGTGCGGGTAGGCGATCGCGTCGTCGCCGATCTTGCGCTCGAGCGGCGGCAGGGCGATGCCTTGCGCCTCCGCCGGACGGTCGGAGGTCGCAGCGAGGGCGAGCGCGCGCTCACGCACCTTGGCATCCCACGAAGAGGGTGGCACGCATTCGTCGACGAGCCGCCATTCGACCGCGCGGCGGCCGCGCGCGCCTTCCTCGGTCGCGCAGAACAGATCGGCCCGGTCGCGCCGCACCTTGCGCTTGTCGGTGAGGCGGGTGAGGCCGCCGGTGCCGGGCAACACCGCGAGGAGCGGCAATTCAGGCAACGACACCGCCGAACGGTGGTCATCGACCAGCATGAGCCAGTCGCAGGCGGCCGCCAGCTCGTAGCCGCCGCCGGCTGCCGGGCCGCCGATCGCGGCGAGGTAGCGCTGATCGGAATGTTCGGAAGCATCCTCGATCGCCAGGCGCGTCTCGTTGGTGAACTTGCAGAAATTGACCTTGTGCTGATGCGAGGCCCGGGCCAGCGCGGCGATGTTGGCGCCGGCGCAGAACACGTTGTCCTTGCCCGAGCGGATCGCCACGGCGCGCACCTCCGGGTGCTCAAAGCGCAAGCGCTGCACCGCATCGGCCAGTTCGATGTCGACCCCGAGATCGTAGGAATTGAGCTTCAGTTCGACGCCGGGAAACAGGCTTCCGGCGGGATCGACATCGAGCGTCAGGAACGCGACCGGCCCTTCGCATTCGAGCCGCCAATGGCGGTAGCGCGAGGGATCGGTGCGGAAATCGATCGCATCCATCACAAACCCTCACCCGTACAAACCCTCACCCGCCTCAGTCCCCGGACAGCCCGCCCTGGCGGGCGGTTCCGGGGATTGCCCCTCGGCACCCCCTCCCCCATGGCGGAAGAGGGGGGACCTGACGCGTCAGCGTCAGGTGGGTGAGGGCGGGATTCGTCACGCCCGATCCTCCCGCAATTTGAACCGCTGGATCTTGCCGGTCGCGGTCTTCGGCAAGGCATCGGCGAACTCCACCCAGCGCGGGTATTTCCACACGCCGATGCGTTGCTTGACGTGCGCTTGCAACAATTCGCGCAATACGGCGTGGTCCTGGCCGAGCGCGGCCTGCTGCAATACGACGAAGGCGCGCGGCTTGGTGAGGCCGTCGGCGTCGGCGTGCCCGAC
>JASHNY010000053.1 GCA_030041385.1 Alphaproteobacteria bacterium | reverse complement strand
GGCATCCGTGACCTGGTGCCCCGGTTGCAGACCCGCATCGTGCTCTACGACGGCGAGGACGGACTCGTCGACCGCGCCGCGACCAGATTGCAGATGATGGGCTATCGCAACATCGCGGTGATGGCGGGCGGCGCGCGAAGCTGGGAAGCGGCCGGGTATCAGCTGTTCACCGGCGTCAACGTGCCGAGCAAGGCGTTTGGCGAGATCGTCGAGCACCGCTGCCATACCCCGCACATCGCCGCCGGCGAATTGCAGCGGCGGCTCGATTCCGGCGAGACGATCCTGATCGTCGACAGCCGGCCGATCGGCGAGTTCCGCAACATGAGCATCCCCGGCGCTTTCGATTGCCCCGGCGCCGAATTGGTCTATCGCGTGCCCGACCGGCTCGCTTCGCCCGATACGCTTGTCGTCGTCAACTGCGCCGGGCGCACGCGCAGCATCATCGGCGCCCAGTCGCTGCGCAATGCCGGGCTCGCCAACCCGGTATTGGCGCTCGAAAACGGCACGATGGGCTGGGAACTGGCCGGGCTCGAACTGGCGCGCGGGCGCGAAGAATCATTGCCGCCGCCGTCGCCGGCGGGGCTCGCGCAGGCGCGCGCGCTCGCCGCCAAGGTCGCCGAGCGTCACGGCGTCGGGCATATCGACGACGCGATGCTGGCCCGCTTCGCCGGCGAGGCTGAATGCCGCACCCTCTATCTGCTCGACGTGCGCAGCCCCGAGGAATACGCGCAGGGCCACCTGGCCGGCGCGCGCTCGGCGCCGGGCGGGCAACTGGTGCAGGCGACCGACGCCTACATCAACACCCGCAACGCCCGCATCGTGTTGACCGACGACGACGGCGTGCGCGCGGCGATGACCGGCTCGTGGCTGCGCCAGATGGGCTGGCCCGAGGTCTATGTGCTCGATGGCGGGCTTGCCGGCCGCCCGCTGGTGGCGGGAGTGGCGGCAACGCCGGTGCCCGAACTGGAGACGGCGGCGGTGCCGGGGATTTCCGCCGCCGAACTCAAGGACCGGATCGACCGCGGCACGGTGGCCGTCGTCGATCTGGCGCGCAGCCTCGCCTACGAGGCCGGGCATATTCCCGGTGCCTGGTTCGCGGTGCGGGCGCGGCTGGCGGATGCGCTGAACAACGTGCCCAAGGCGCCGATGCTGGTGCTGACCTCGCCCGACGGCGTGCTCGCCCGGCTCGCCGCGGCCGAACTGGGCGAGACCGGCCATGGCGAGGTGAGGGTGCTCGACGGCGGCACCGATTCGTGGCGCGCTGCCGGCTTTTCCCTGACCGGCGGGCGCGAGGCGATGGCCGACACCCCCGACGATTGCTGGCGTCGGCCCTACGATCCTTACGCCGCTCCGGGCGCCCGCGAGCGCTATCTGCAATGGGAGACGGGATTGGTCGGCCAGCTTGAGCGCGAGGGCGATGTCGGCTTCCGCATCCCCGGTTGAATCCGCCCCTCTGACCCCTCATTTCTGCCACGCGACGGTCATTTTTCGCGGCTAGACGACGGCTCGCCGGCCAGCCGGCGAACCGTGCGGCCGAGGAAAGGATCGATGCACGACGCTCTGTCTCCCGTTTCGGCCGGTGCGCGGGTCTCGCGCGTGCCGCAATTGCCGGAGCGGTTCATGGCCCCGGCCGATTTCGTCTGGGGCGATTTCACCGCCGGCGACGGCGCCACCCTGCGCTGGGGCTACCTCGCGCCGCGCAACCCGCGCGCGGTGTGTGTTCTGGTGACCGGGTTCCGCGAATTCATCGAGAAGCAGTTCGAGACGATGCGCGATCTCGCCGCGCTGGGGCTCGCGGTGTGGTGCCTCGAATGGCGCGGGCAAGGGCGGTCGTCGCGGCCGCGGCGCTGGCCCAACCGGCCGCGCGCCCGCCGGTTCGACCGCGATGCCGATGATCTGGCCGAATTCGCCGCGGCCAAATTGACCGGTTCGTTGCCGCGCATCCTGATCGCCCATTCGATGGGCGGCGCCATCGCGCTGTTGAGCCTGCACGCGCGGCCGTGCCTGTTCGACGGTGCGATCCTGTCGTCGCCCATGCTGGGGCTGCGCCTCGGGCGATTGCCGCCGGCTTCGCTGCGCTGGATCACCGGGCCGATGCGGATCGCCGGGCTGGGGACGCGCCTCGTTCCCGGCGTGCGCAGGTGGCGCGCCCCGACCCGGCCGCCGTCGCCGCAGCGCAGCCGCAACAGCAGCGACCCGGAGCGCTGCTCGTTGCACTATGCCTGGCTCACCGCCGATCCGAGCCTCAGGCTCGACGGGCCGACCTTCGGCTGGATCGATTCGGCCCTGGCCGTGCTCGGCCGCATCGGCAAGGCAGAATTCCTCGACGCAATCCCGACCCCGATCCTGCTCGCCAGCGCCGGGCGGGACGCCATCGTCTCGCGCACCGCGCATCGCCGCGCGGCCGGGCTGCTGCCTCGCTGCACGCTGGTCGAACTGCCCGAATCAAAGCATCAGCCGTTTCTCGAACGCGACACGATCCGCGACGACTGGTTCGCCCATATCGACCGTTTCCTCGGCGAACGCTGCGCCGCACCCGGCAGCAAAGGCTCCTGTCAGGCGGCCGAATAACGGGGCGGCGTGCGCCGCCCCCATGGCGGCGAAGGCCGGCTTAGCTGCGGGGCGCGTGTTTTGACAGGATCCGCTGCAATGTGCGGCGGTGCATCTTGAGCCGGCGCGCGGTCTCGGAGACGTTGCGGTCGCACAGTTCGAAGATGCGCTGGATGTGCTCCCAGCGCACCCGATCGGCCGACATCGGGTCGGCCGGCGGCTCGGGGGCCTCGCCCTCCTGGGCGAGCAAGGCGCGCTCGACCGCATCGGCGTCGGCCGGTTTGGGCAGGTAATCGATCGCCCCCGCCTTTACCGCGGCGACCGCGGTGGCGATGTTGCCGTAGCCGGTCAGCATGACGATGCGCGAGCCGGGGCGGGCGTCGCGCAGCGCGCTGACGATGTCGAGCCCGCTGCCGTCGCCGAGGCGCAGATCGACGACGGCATAGGCCGGCGGCCGCGCCGTCGCGGCGGCGATGCCGGCGGCGACGCCGTCGGCGGTGGCGACGACAAAGCCGCGCCGCTCCATTGCCCGCGCCAGGCGCTGGCACAGCGGCGCGTCGTCGTCGACGATCAGCAGGGTGCGGTCCGCCTCTGCCAGGCCGCGCAACGGCGCGGCCGGCGCTTCGGCCCCGATCGGCCGCGGTCTTTCATTCGCATTCATCTCGATTGCCTCTCACTCCCGTCCGGCGTGCGCGCCGTCGCGGCAGGATGTCGCGCTACGGTCTCCAAATTGTCACGTTTCCACGAAATGACAACATGCGCTCCGCCGTCTTGAAGATTGGTGAAGCCGAGCTGGGCGCCGCTGCGCTCCAGCAGGTTCTGGGCGATGAAGATGCCCAGCCCCATATGGCCGGCGGCGTCGAGGCGACCCGACAGGTAGGGTTCGCCCAGCCGGCTGAGCAGACCCGGCGAAAATCCCGGCCCGTCGTCGGCGATCTCGACCGTGACCGTCCCGGTGTCCCAGAAGGTGGCGACGCTGACCTCGCGCCGCGCGAACTGCACCGCGTTCTGGATCAGGTTGTGCAACCCGTGCATGATCTCCGGGCTGCGCTCGACCAGTGGCTCGGTGTCTTCCGGCACGCCGGTGGCGGCAAAGATCAGCCGCACCCGCGGGTCGTGGTAGAGCGCGCCGGCCGCTTCGACCAGCGCCGAAAACGGCAGCCGGGTATAGGGCGAGCTGCCGTCCTCCTGCGGCCGGTGCGCCAACTCGGCAAGGATGCGGCGGCACCGCTCCGACTGGCTTAGCAATAGCTTGGCGTCCTCGGCGTGCGGCGAACCCGGAACGAGATCGCGCGCCAATTCGCCGGCGACCACCGCAATCGTCGCCAGCGGGCTGCCCAGCTCGTGCGCCGCCGCGGCGGCAAGAGCGCCGACCGCCGATACGCGCTGCTCCCGCGCCAGCGCGAGCTGCGTTTCCGCCACCGCATCGCGCAGCCGCCGGGCCTCGCGCGCCACGCTCCAGGTGTAGCTGCCGATGAAGCCGATGGCAAAGACCAGCGCCGTCCACCGGCCGATCACCAGCTCCGGCGCGAGAACCGGCGGCGTGACGCCGCTGCGCCACGGCAGCGGCAGATGCCACAGCGCCAGCCCGGTGACCGCGGCGATGGCAAACCCGGCGAGGCCGATGACCGGGCGCTGCGACAGGATCGTCGCCGCGATCGTGACCGGCGCCAGCATCAGGATCGCAAACGGATTTTCAAGCCCGCCGGTGAGGAACAGGAGACCCGCAAGCTGCAGCGTGTCGTAGCCGAGAAACAGCGTCGCCTCGCGCTCGCCGAGCCGCGTCGCCGCGCGGCGCGAGATCAGAAAGCCGAGGTTGAACAAGACCGAGCAGGCGACGACGCCGAACGCGGCGACGAGCGGCAGGCGAAAGCCGAGCCCGTAATGCACGGTGACCAGGGCCAGCGCCTGCCCGGTTACGGCCACCCAGCGGATCAGCACCAGCCGGCGCAGGCTGATCCGGTCGAACGCCGCCTGCGCCGCGATCGGCACGCTCAAATCGACTGCGCTCACCGCCTCACCTCCGCACCTTTGGGTCGCCCCCGCCCTGGCTCACCGCCCGACAATGCGCCATATAGGGGCGATGCCCGAACCCGTCATCCGTGTCGATAACCTGGTCAAATCCTATCCCGGCGGCGCGACCGCCGTGGACGGGATCAGCTTTACCGTCGCGTCCGGCGTCACCGCCGCCCTGCTCGGCGGCAACGGCGCCGGCAAGACGACGACGCTTGCGATCCTGCTCGGCCTGTTGCTGCCGAGTTCGGGGACGGTCAGGCTGTTCGGCGAAGACGTATTGCGCCACCGGTACCGGGTCTTGCCGCGGCTCAATTTCTCCTCTCCCTATGTCGACCTGCCACAGCGCCTGACGGTGCGCCAGAACCTGTCGGTCTATGCCCGATTATACCGTCTTCAGCACCGCGCCGAACGCATCGAGATGCTGGCGCGCGATCTGCAGATCACCCGGTTTCTCGATCGCCCGTCCGGCAAGCTCTCGTCCGGGCAGAAGACCCGCGTCGCGCTCGCCAAGGCCCTGCTCAACGAGCCGGAATTGCTGTTGCTCGACGAGCCGACCGCCTCGCTCGATCCCGATACCGGCGACTGGGTGCGCGCCTATCTCGAAGCCTACCGCGCCCGCACCGGCGCAACGATCCTGCTGGCCTCGCACAATATGGGCGAGGTCGAGCGGCTGTGCAGCGACGTGATGATGATGAAGGCCGGGCGCATCGTCGACCGCGGCAGCCCTGAGGAGCTGATCGACCGCTACGGCCGCGCCAACCTCGAAGAGGTGTTCCTTCATATCGCCCGCGCGCCGCGCGATACGCTGGAGCCGGTGTCGTGACCGCCGCGTCCGAGGCGCGGTTTTCGCCGGCGCGGGTGTGGGCGATGCTGCTGCGCTATCTGTTTATCCTCAAGAGCTCGTGGCCGCGCACGCTGGAACTGCTCTATTGGCCGACCCTCCAGGTGTTGATCTGGGGGTTCATGAGCCAGTTCCTCTATCACCACAGCTCCTATATCGCCCGCGCCTTCGGCGTGCTGCTGGGCGCGGTGATGCTGTGGGACCTGTTGTTCCGCAGCCAGCTTGGCCTGTCGATGTCGTTTCTCGAAGAGATGTGGTCGCGCAATCTCGGCCACCTGTTCGTGACCCCGCTGCGCCCCTATGAATGGGTGATCTCGCTGCTGGCGATGAGCGCCGTCCGGGTAACGATCGGGGTATTGCCGGCGGCGCTGATCGCGATCCCGCTCTACCATTATTCGATCTTTGCGATGGGCTTGCCGCTGGTCGCCTTCGTCGCGGTATTGATGGCGATGGGCTGGGCCTTGGGGCTGGCGATCTGCGGCCTGATCCTGCGCCACGGGATGGGCGCCGAGAGCCTCGCCTGGTCGGTGATCTTCGCGCTGGCGCCGATCTCCTGCGTCTATTACCCGGTGACGACATTGCCGCATTGGCTCCAGCCCATCGCCTGGTGCCTGCCGCAGACCTATGTGTTTGAAGGCATGCGCGCGGTGCTGTTCCAGCACGCCTTCCGCACCGGCTATTTCTTTTCGGCGGTGGCGCTCGATCTCGCGTTCCTCGCCACCGGCATCGCGATCTTTTTCATCTCCTTCCGCAACGCCCGCCGCCGCGGCGCGCTGTTGCAAATGGGGGAATAGCCGGGTGTAAGGCGGGCAAGATCAACGGTAGGAAACTACGAACTTAGTATTTACTTGCCCGTAACCGATGCATATGCATGCGGCTGGGACCCTTTGAGGTGAGAACGGCCACCTCACGCACCTGGGTGGCCCCAGGTAACTAACCGCCTTATGGCGGCCAAGAGATCCGGGATGGCGTCCGGCTAAGGGTCTAGGAGGCTCCTGTGGGAGCCTCTCTTTTTGGCGGCCGCAACCGCCCCGCCACGCGGCGGTTGTCGACATCCTTCTGATCGATCGTATAGCCCGAACGATCCGATAACAGCCGTTCTCGTCGGGCTCCAAGCGGATCGCCACGAGCACAAAATAGCGTTTCAGAGTCCTTCCTGCCTCGTCTTCCTCAATGACTGCAAGCCGCTTGATCATCTCGAAGTTGGCTGCATGGCGCGGCGCCTGCCCGACAAATGTCGGTGACAGGATCGTCGCCTCGATCGCGTCCATGACAATCCGATAATCGGGGGCGTGGTCGATCGCGATGTGCCGGTGCGCCCTGGCGCTCAGATACACGCGGCCTGGCGCCAGTTCCAATTCTAGCGTCCTGTTGATCATCTCGTGCGGAAGATCGCCGAACCATCGAGCGCTGTAGCGCATCAGCCTTGCACCATCACCATCGCCTTGATGACCGCGGCGATTTTTTGGGCCACCGGCATCCGCGCCGGAGCCGACACGGGCGGCAATGCCAATTCCGGCAGCTCACGCCGGGCCGCTGACCCCCGCTTCGGCGAAGGTGGCCATGCCGGCATGGCAGGCCGCAGCGGCCTTCAATACCGCCAGCGCCAGGGTCGCGCCCGAGGCCTCGCCGAGCCGCATGCCGAAATCGAACAATGCGGGCTTGCCGATTCTTTCGAGGAGGCGGCGGTGTCCCGGCTCGGCCGAGACATGGCCGACGACGCAATGGTCGAGCGCGTGGCTGTCGGCGGCATACAGCACCGCGGCGGCGGCGGTCGTCGCATAGCCGTCGAGCACCACCGGCACCCGCGCCATGCGCGCCGCCAGGATCGCCCCGACCAGCGCGGCGAATTCGAGCCCGCCGAGGCGGCGCAGCAATTCGAGCGGGTCGGCCGGCGCCGCGCGGTGACGCGCCGCGGCCTGCGCCACCACCTCGCGCTTGGCGGCGAGCGCCGCGCCGCCGACGCCGGTGCCGGGGCCGACCCAATCGGTCGCCTCCCCGCCGAACAGCGCCAGCGCCAACGCCGCCGCGGCGGTGGTGTTGGCGATGCCCATTTCGCCCAGCGCCAGCGCGTCGATGCCCGGCTCGACCGCCATCATGCCGTAGGCGATCGCCCGCGCGCATTCCTCTTCGCTCATCGCCGCCGCCTCGACGATGTCGGCGGTCGGCTGGTCGAGGTTCATCTCGTAGACCCGCAAATCGGCATCGACCGTCTTGCACAGCTGGTTCACCGCGGCGCCGCCGGCGATGAAGTTCTGCACCATCTGCGCGGTGACCGTGGCCGGATAGGCCGAGACGCCGCGCGCGGCGACGCCGTGATTGCCGGCAAAGACCGCGGTGCGCGGGTGGTTGACGTGGGGCGGATGACGCCCCTGCCAAATCGCCAGCCACTGCGCCAATTCTTCGAGCCGGCCCAGCGCTCCGGCCGGCTTGGTCAATTGCGATTCGCGCAATGCCGCCGCGGTGCCGGCTTCGAGGTCGGGGCCGGGCAGATGCGCCATCAGCGCGCGGATCTCGTCGAGGGTTGCAACAGGCTCGGGCATAAGGTCAATCCGGGTAAGCTCAGGGCGCAGTGGCGGCGACGCCACGGCGCGCTACGTGTAGCAAGAAAACCCGTTATGGTCAGGGCGATGGATGGGCGCCGCGGCATCTTCGCCGATTTCCTCCTTGCCACCGCGGTGCTGACCCGCCTGCCGGTCGGGATCGGCGTGCCCGGGCCCGGCGCGGTGGCCGCGGCGGCGTGGGCGTTCCCGCTGGTCGGGGCCGGCATCGGCTTCATCGCCGGGGCGGCGTTCTTCATCGCCGAATCGCTCGGCATCGGGGCGTTTCCGGCGGCGTTTCTGGCCGTGCTCGCCGGATTGGCGGCGACCGGCGCGTTGCACGAGGACGGGCTTGCCGACACCGCCGACGGGTTTGGCGGCGGCCATGACCGGGAGCGGAAACTGGCGATCATGCGCGACAGCCGCCTCGGCACCTATGGCGTCACCGCCCTGGCGTTCAGCATCGGCCTGCGCGCCGCCGCCGTCTCCGCGATCGGCGACCCGCTCCACGCCGGCCTCGCCCTGGTCGCCGCCCATGCCGCCGCACGCGGATTTCTGCCGGCGACGATGCGGGCGCTGGCGCCCGCGCGCGGCGAC
>JASHNY010000052.1 GCA_030041385.1 Alphaproteobacteria bacterium | reverse complement strand
GCGCTGATTCTCGATCTCGAGGATTCGGTGGCGGCGGCGAACCGTCCGACCGCGCGCCGCCAGGCCCGCGCATTTCTCGATGCGCACGGCGGCGATCGCATCGCCCGCTATGTCCGCGTCAACCCGCTGGCGAGCGGGCTCGCGCTCGACGACCTCGCCGCGACGGTCGGCGGCCGGCCGGACGGCATATTGTTGCCGAAATGCGTGCCCGAAGATGTGCGCACGCTCGACCATTATCTCGCCGCGTTCGAGACCGCCGCCGGTGCGCCGGCCGGCGCGATCCGCATCATCGCGATCGCCACGGAGACGCCGCAGGCGGTGTTTGCGCTCGGCGGTTATGCCGGTAGCTCGCCCCGGCTCGAAGCCATCACCTGGGGCGCCGAGGATTTGTCGGCCTGCCTCGGCGGCAACAACCGCACGATCGACGGAATTTACGACGGGCCGTATCTGCTCGCCCGCTCGCTGTGCCTGTTGGCCGCCGGCGCCGCCGGGGTCGCCGCGCTCGACACGATCTACACCGATTTCAAGGACCTGACCGGGCTCGAGGCGGAATGCGCGGCGGCAAAGCGCTCGGGCTTTGTCGGCAAGATGGCGATCCACCCGGCCCAGATCGCGGTCATCAACGCGACGTTTTCGGCCAGCGCCGAGGAGCGGAAATGGGCCGAGCGCGTCGTCGCCGCCTTTGCCGCAGAGCCCGATGCCGGCACGCTCGCGCTCGACGGCAAGATGATCGACAAGCCGCACCTGGTGTTGGCGCGGCGGCTGTTGGGTTTGCCGGCGGGTTAGCGGATCAGCTCGACTTCGACACTGACCGCATCGGCGATCTGCGCCCAAGCGCGGTCGGCCGTCATGGCCTTGACACGCAGCCGTTGAGCCAAGGCGAGGCAGGCGCGATCGGCCAATGAGAGCCCGGCGGGTTTTGTCAGCGCCAGCATCAAACCGGACGCGAAGGCGAGATCGGCGTCGAACGCGACCGTTTCAATCGCCAGCTCGGCAAGTATGGCTCGGGTTTCGTCCTCCGCAATCCCATCGCGCGTCAGCGCAGCAACGACCTCGCTCAAATTGACGGTCGCCATGGCTGCATCGGCCAGCACTTCGGCAACCCTGTCGCCCCCTCGCTCTCCCCGCAGCAGCGCCAGCAGGGCAGAAGCGTCGATGACCAGCGCCGTCACTTGCGCTTGGCCCTCCACCGCTCGTACTCGGCTTCCTCGCGCTCCGCCTCCCGATGACGTTCGGCGATAAACTCGTCAACCGACATTCCTGGCGCGCCCTTTAGCGCACGTTTGTAGAGAGCCTGGGCGCGCTTGATCGCCTGCTGCTGGGTGATGATGCGAATTTCGTCATCATCCAGCTCGACAACGACCCGGCCCCCCTGTTCGAGACCGAGAGCCTTGCGGAATGGCGCAGGCAGGCTGAGACGCCCTGATTTAGAAATTTGGCAATGAGCTGTCTTCATGGCGTGATTTTTATTTATGGCATGTAGGAAAAATAGGGCTGGAGCAGCTTGCTTGCAATGCGCCTCATGCGGCCGCATCGTCGCCGCGCAGCGAGCGAAGGCCGTCACATGCCCTACCAGGACATCCTTTATGACAAGCGCGACGGGGTCGCGACGATCACGATCAACCGACCCAATGTGCTGAATGCCTTTCGCGCCGAGACCGTCGAGGAGATGTTGGCGGCGGTGCATGACGCCGACGACGACAAGAGCATCGGCGTCATCGTGCTGGCCGGAGCCGGCGACCGCGCCTTCTGCTCGGGCGGCGACAATTCCTCGCGCGATGGCGGGTATGGCGGGCGCGGCCTCGTCGGCATGCCGATCGAGGAATTGCACAGCGCGATCCGCGACGCGCGAAAGCCGGTCATCGCCAAGGTGCAGGGCTATGCGATCGGCGGCGGCAACGTGCTGGCGACCGTGTGCGATTTGACGATCGCCTCGGAAAAGGCCGTGTTCGGCCAGGTCGGGCCGCGCGTCGGCTCGGTCGATCCCGGCTGGGGCACCGCCTATCTGGCGCGCCTCGTCGGCGAAAAGCGGGCGCGCGAAATCTGGTTTCTGTGCCGGCGCTACACCGCCGCCGAGGCGTTTCAGATGGGGCTGGTCAACAAGGTCGTGCCGGCCGCCGAGCTCGACGTCGAGGTCGAAAGCTGGTGCCGCGAAATCCTGGCGCTGAGCCCGACCGCGATCGCGATCGCCAAGCGTTCGTTCAACGCCGACAGCGAGAACATCCGCGGCATCGGTGCGCTTGGCTTCGAGGCGCTGGCGCTCTATTACGGCACTGCGGAGGCCAAGGAAGGAACTGCGGCGTTTGTGCAAAAGCGCAAGCCGAACTACCGCCGATAGCCGGCTCACTGCCGATGTTCGAGGGAAATCGCCGGGGATGGACGCGGATGCCGGCGTGTAGAAACAGCAATCCTGCGATGGCCAGGCGTCCGATGCCGCTGCGCCGCCTTCTTATCCTCGTCGCCGTCTGCTGCGCCTTGGGCCTGGTGACGCCCGCTTCGGCGGCTTCCTCGGCTGACGACCGCCAGATCCTGCAGATCTTGAACCGCCTCACCTTGGGCCCGACGGCAGCCGATGTCGCGCATGTCAAGGCGATCGGCATCGACCGCTACATCGCCGAGCAGCTCGACCCGGAGGCTATTCCCGAGCCGGCCCTGCTGAAACAACAGCTCGCAAAGCTCGATACGCTGCAGCTCAACCCGGTGCAGCTGTTCGATCAATACGGCCCGCTTCCGAAGGTCGGCGGGGTAAAGCCGACGCCGGAGGAGCAGAAGGCGCGGCGCCAGGCGGCCCGCATCATCGTGCAGCAGGAGGCGGCGGCCCGGATCTTTCGCGCGCTCTACAGCCGGCGCCAATTGCAGGAGGTGATGGTCAATTTCTGGTTCAACCATTTCAACGTGTTTGCCGGCAAGGGCCTCGACCGCCTGTGGATCGGCGCCTACGAGGAACAGGCGATCCGGCCCTATGCGCTGGGCCGCTTCGGCGATCTTCTGCTGGCGACCGCCCAGCACCCGGCGATGCTGTTCTATCTCGACAACTGGGAGAACAGCGCTGCCGGCACCACCCTGCCGAACGGGCGCAAGCTCGGACTCAACGAGAACTATGCCCGCGAGGTCATGGAACTGCACACGCTTGGCGTCAACGGCGGCTATTCGCAGGCCGACGTCATCGCGCTGGCGCGCATCCTGACCGGGTGGGGCCTTGCCCGCGGCCCAGACCAGCAGCTCGACGGCACCGGGTTCTATTTCAACCCGGCGCGCCATGATTTCGGCCCGAAGGAGTTTCTCGGCAGTCTGATGGAGCCGGCCGGCGAGGGCGAAGGCATCTCGGCGCTCGACATCCTGGCGCGCAGCCCGGCGACGGCGCACCACATCGCGTTTGAACTGGCGCAGTATTTCGTTTCCGACAACCCGCCCGCCGACCTGGTCGACCGCCTCGCGGCGCGGTTCAGCGACACAAGCGGCGATATCCGCGAGGTTTTGGCGACCCTGTTCGCCAGCCCGGAATTCCGCAACAGCGCCGGCGACAAATACAAGACGCCGTACCGCTTTGTCCTGTCGGCGGCGCGGGCGGCCGGGCTCTCCGTCGAAAACCCGCAGCCGCTCCTGGGCATGATGGCCCGGCTCGGCATGCCGCTTTACGGCTGCCAGACGCCGGACGGGTACAAGAACACCGAAAGCGCCTGGCTGAGCCCGGAGGCGGCGACGCTGCGCGTCAGTTTTGCGGCCGCGTTGGCCGGCGGCAACCTGCCGCTCGCCGCCGCCCCGGCCGACCACCCGGCGATCGTGCCGGTGGCCAGCACGCGCGGCCCGACTGCCGGCGAGCCGGTCGACGCGACCGCGCTCGAACACCTGCTGGCGCCGATCCTCAGCCCGCACACCCGCGCCGTTGTCGCCGCGGCACCGCCGCGGATGCGCGCGGCGCTCCTGCTCGGCAGCCCCGATTTCATGCACTACTAGGCGGTGCAGCGATGAACAGGCGCGATTTCTTTGTCTTGTCGGCCGGGGCGGCGGCCATGCCGCTGGCGTCGCCGGCCTGGGCGGCGGCTGCCGACGGCGGACCCTCGCGCCTGATCGTCGTGATGCTGCGCGGTGCCGTTGACGGGCTCAACGTCGTCGTCCCTTACGGCGACGCCGAATATTACGATCTGCGCCCAACCATCGCGATCGCGCGGCCCGGCGCCGACAATGGCGGCCTCGCGCTCGACGGCCATTTCGCCTTGCACCCGGCGCTCGCCGGGCTGATGCCGCTGTGGCAGGCGAAGCAGCTTGCCTTTGTTCACGCGGCCGGTTCGCCCGATCCGAACCGGTCGCATTTCGACGCACAGCTTTTCATCGAAAACGGCACGCCCGGGCAGCGGGACACCGCGGATGGCTGGATGAACCGGCTGCTCGCCGCGCTCCCCGGCGCGCACGACCCGGCCGAGGCATTGGCGGTCGGGCCGACCTTGCCGTTCATCCTCAGAGGCCCGATGGCCGCGGCCAACCTGCCGCTCGGCCGTGCCGCCGGACGCCGACTGCCGATCGACCGGCCCGCGATCGCCGAAGCCTTCGACAGGCTCTACACCGGCAGCGGCGCCCAGGAAGCCGCCTATCGCGAAGGCCGCGCGGCGCGCACCGAGCTGACCGCCGCGATGCCGAGCGAGCAGCAGATGGCCGATGGCGGCGCCCCGTCGCCCAACAGCTTTCCGGCCGCGGCGCGCCGGCTCGCCGGTTTGGTCGCCCGCGACCGCCGCATCCGCCTTGCCTTTGCCGCGCTCGGCGGCTGGGACACCCATGTCGCCCAAGGCAACCACCAGGGGCAGCTCGCCAACCGCCTGAAGCCGCTGGGCGACGGGCTCGCCGTGCTGGCCGGCGGGCTCGGTCGCGACTGGGACGACACGGTCGTCATGGTGATTTCCGAATTCGGCCGCACCGTGCGCGAAAACGGCGATCGCGGCACCGATCACGGCCACGGCAATGCGATCTGGGTTCTGGGCGGCAAGGTGCGCGGCGGCCGGGTTTACGGGGAGTGGCCGGGGCTGGCGGCGGCGCAGCTCTACCAGGACCGGGACCTCGCGATCACCACCGATTATCGCACCGTGATCGGGGCGATCCTGTCGCGCCACCTGCGCCTCGGCGACCGCGCCCTCGCCCGGATTTTCCCCGGAGCGCCCGCGGCCCGCGCTAATCTCGGCGATCTCGTAGCGGCATAGGTGACGGGAGATGGCGCCGCAAAATCCGTTTTTTGAAACCTGGACGACCCCTTTCGGCCTCCCGCCGTTCGACCGCATCGGGCCCGGGCATTTTCCGCCCGCCTTTGACCGGGCGATGGCGGATCAGCTTGCCGCGATTGCCGCGATCAGCGGCGCCGCGGCGCCAGCCGATTTCCTGAACACGATCGAGGCGCTGGAGCGCAGTTCGCGGCCGCTCGACCGGGTCAGCCAGGTCTTCGACAACCTGAACAGCAGCGCCACCAACGACGCGCTTGACGCGATCGCACGCGATTACGCGCCGAAACTGGCCGCGCACCACAGTGCGATCATGCTCGACGCTGCCCTGTTTGCCCGGATCGGCGACCTTTACCGCCGGCGCAGCACGCTCGGCCTCGCGGCCGATCAGCAGCGGCTGCTGGAACGCTGGCACCTGCGCTTTGTGCGCGCCGGGGCGCTGCTCGGGCCCGAGAAAAAGGCGCGCATGGCGGCAATCTCGGCACGGCTCGCCACGCTGCATACCCTGTTCGGGCAGAACGTCTTGCACGACGAGGACGAGTGGCGGCTCGTGCTCGACGAGGGCGATCTCGCCGGCCTCCCCGATTTCGCCCGCGATGCCGCTGCGGCTGCCGCACGCGAAGCCGGGCTTGCCGGCAAATACGCGATCACCCTGGCACGCGCCTCGGTCGAGCCGTTCCTGACCTTTTCGGCGCGCCGCGACCTGCGCCGGCAAGCCTGTGAGGCCTGGGCGGCGCGCGGCGAGCATGCGGGCGCGCACGACAACACCGCGCTGATCGCCGAGATCGTCGCGCTGCGCGCCGAGCAGGCCCGGCTGCTCGGCTACCAGACTTACGCCGACTATCGGCTCGACGACACGATGGCGAAGACGCCCGCGGCGGCCGAGCACCTGTTGCAGCAGGTATGGGAGCCGGCCAAGCGCAAGGCCGCCGCCGAGCGCGCCGATCTCGTCGCGGCGGCGCGTGAAGACGGGCTCAACGAGCCGCTCGCCAAATGGGATTGGCGCTACTACGCCGAAAAGGTGCGGCTCAAGAAATACGATTTCGACGAAGCCGCGGTGAAGCCGTACTTCGTGCTCGACAACATCGCCCGCGCCGCCTTCGACACCGCCGGGCGATTGTTCGGCATCCGCTTTGTCGAGCGCAAGGACTGCCCGGTCTATCACCCCGATGTCCGGGTTTACACCGTAGAGGATGGAGATGGCCGGGCGATCGGCCTGTTCCTGCACGACAATTTCGCCCGGCCGGGGAAGCATTCGGGCGCCTGGATGAGCAGCTACCGCGACCAGGAAAGCCTCGACGGCGAGGTATTGCCGATCGTCGTCAACAACAACAATTTCGCCAAGGGCGACCCGACATTGCTGAGCTTCGACGACGCCCGCACGCTGTTCCACGAATTCGGCCACGGCCTGCACGGGCTCTTGAGCCGCGTGCGCTACCCGTCGCAATCCGGCACCGCGGTGCGGCGCGATTTCGTCGAGTTTCCATCGCAGCTCTTCGAGCACTGGGTCTCCGTTCCGGAAAACCTGCGGCGCTATGCCCGGCATTGCCGGACCGGCGAGCCGCTGCCCGAGGCGTTGCTCGAAAAGCTTCTCGCCGCGCGCAACGCCAACCAGGGTTTCGACACGGTCGAATATGCGGCCTGCGCGATGCTCGACCTCGAACTGCATGCCCGTCCGGCGCCCGATGCGCGCAATATCGACCAATTCGAGCGCGATTTCGTGGCCAGGATCGGCATGCCGCCGGAGATCGGGTTGCGCCACCGCCCGGCGCATTTCCAGCACCTGTTCGCCGGAAGCGGCTATGCCGCCGGCTACTACGCGTATCTGTGGGCGGCGGTGCTCGACAATGACGGCTACGCCGCCTTCACCGAGGCCGGCGATCCGTTCGACCCGGAATTGGCGGCGCGGCTGAAGCGCGTCTACAGCGCCGGCGACAGCGCCGACCCGATGGCGCTCTACCGCCAGTTCCGCGGCCGCGAGCCCGAGGTTGCCGCCCTGCTTGCCGAGCGCGGGTTCGCCGGATAGGCTTTCGTCAGCGGAAAGGAGGCTCCGATGCCCGATGACGTAAAGCCCGCCGCCCCCGCCGAAACCACGCTCAAGATCACCGGCCTCGACCATGTCGTGTTGCGCGTCGCCAGCCTCGACCGGGCGATCGCGTTTTACGGCGATGTGCTCGGCTGCCCGGTCGAGCGCGAATTGCAGCAGCCGCGGCTCGTGCAATTGCGCGCCGGCAGCGCGATGATCGACCTGGTGCCGTGCCGGGAGGGCGAGGCGCCGGGAATGTCCAGCGACGGCCGCAACATGGATCATTTCGCCGTGCGCATCGCGGCGATGGACCCGCCGGCGCTGACCGCGCACCTCGCCCGCCACGGCGTCGCCGCCGGGCCGGTGCAGCGCCGCTACGGCGCCGAAGGCTATGGTTCGTCGATCTACATCACCGACCCCGACGGCAACACCGTCGAGCTCAAAGGCCCGCCCGAGACGACGTAGCAAAACACCGTCATTGCGAGCGCAGCGAAACAATCTCGCGCCGCAGGAATCTCCTCCGATCGCGATTGCCGCGCCGCCCTTTGGGCTTCTCGCAATGACGCCCCCGTGAGAGGCAACCATGCCCGATTTCTTCCCCGGCTTCACCCGGCATCGCATCGACACTGCCGGCG
Source organism: Alphaproteobacteria bacterium (assembly GCA_030041385.1). Lineage (GTDB taxonomy): Bacteria > Pseudomonadota > Alphaproteobacteria > ATCC43930 > CGMCC-115725 > DATARH01. The sequence goes on along the minus strand of JASHNY010000052.1, from coordinate 6,000 downwards.
CCTCGATCAACCTGGTGACCGGCGGCAGCGGCCCGCCGCTGTTGTTGTTGCATGGCTACCCGCAGACCCATGTGATGTGGCGCAAGGTGGCGCCGCGCCTCGCCGCCGACTTCACCGTCGTGGTGCCCGATTTGCGCGGCTACGGCGACAGCTCAAAACCGCCGGCGGGCACCGATTTCGCCGCCTATTCGAAGCGCGCCCTGGCCCAGGACCAGGTCGAGGTGATGAAGGCGCTCGGCCACGACCGCTTTGCCGTCGCCGGGCACGACCGCGGCGCGCGCGTCACCCACCGCCTGGTGCGCGACCACCCCGACAAGATCACCCGCGCCGCGCTGCTCGACATCGTACCGACGCTCTACCGCTTTGAGACGATCGACCAGAAGGCCGCGACCGGCAGCTTTCACTGGTTCTTCTTGATCCAGGGCCGCGGCCTGCCCGAGCGGCTGATCGGCAGCGAGAGCGAGTTCTATCTGCGCCACATGTTCGGCACGCTGTTGCGCGACCAGGGTGCGATCGAGCCCGCGGCCTTCGCCGAATACCTGCGCTGCTTTCAGGCGCCGGAAACGATCCGCGCCACCTGCGACGAATACCGCGCCGGCGCCTCGATCGACCTTGCGCACGATCGCGCCGATTTGGCGCAGAAGGTGAAATTGCCGCTGTTGATTTTATGGGGACAGCACAGCGGACAGGGCAGCGGCTATGACCTCTTGAAGGTGTGGCGCGACCATGCCGAGAACGTGCGCGGGAACAGCATCGACAGCGGCCACTTCATCCCCGAGGAAAAGCCGGACGAGGTCTGCGCGGCGCTGCGGGAGTTTTTCGCCGCCTGAGGGCAGAGCGTTACAATTTCGCCTTCAGAAATGCCGCCATGCGCTCCCACGCCTGGTTGGCGCAATCGAGATTGTAGGCGGCACTGCGTTCGTTGAAGAACGCGTGGGCGGCGTCGTAGCGATGAATCTCGGGCGACTGGCCGGCCGCCTTTATGGTGCTTTCGAGCGCATCGACCGCGGCCGGCGTGCACCAATCGTCCTGGTTGGCGAAATGGCCCTGGAACGGGATTTTGATCTTGGCCGGATCGGCGAAATCGGCCGGCGGGATGCCGTAGAAGCACACCGCTGCAGCGAGATCGGGTACGTGCACCGCGGCGGCGACGGTCAGCGCGCCGCCCATGCAGAACCCCATGACCCCGACCTTGCCGCTCTGCCCCTTCAGGTGCTGCGCCGCGCCGCGCAAATCCTGGTGCGTCGCGTCGGGGAAATTGAGCCCGTTCATCAGGTGATTGGCCTCGTCCGGCACGGTGGTCAGCCGGCCCTTGTAGAGATCTGGCGCCAGCGCGTTGTAGCCGGCGCGGGCGAAGCGGTCGGCGACGCCGCAGATCTGGTCGTTGAGCCCCCACCATTCCTGGATCACGACAAGACCCGGCCGCCCTTGGCCGGCCAGCGCCAGATACCCCTTGGTCTTGCTGCCGTCGGGCCGGGCGAAATCGATCATCGAGCCCATTGTCACCTCCCTGTCAGAAAGATCTCGACGAGCCGCTCGCAGCCGATCCGATCCGCTTCGGTAAAGCGCCCGCGCTCCGGGCTGTCGAGGTCGAGGACGCCGGTCACCCGCCCCTTTTCGATCAGCGGCACGACCAGTTCCGCCGCGGAATCCGTGTCGCAGGCGATATGGCCGGGAAACTCGTGCACATCTGGAACGACGATGCTCGCCGCCCGTGCTGCGGCGGTGCCGCACACCCCGTTGCCCCACGGGATGCGCACGCAGGCCGGCTTGCCCTGAAACGGGCCGAGCACCAATTCCCCACTCTGGGCAAAATAGAACCCGGCCCAGTTGACCGCCGGCAAGGCGTGGTAGAGCAACGCCGTCATGTTGGCGGCGTTGGCGATCCGGTCGGGCTCGCCCTCGATCAGCGAGGCGAGCTGGGCGGCGAGGTCGGCGTAGAGGCGGGTCTTGTCCATTTCCGTGCGCCGGAACGTAAAGCCGCGGCCAGCACGGGTCAATCGAGGCGCGACACTTTCCACCGCGGTGATGTCGTGGTGAAATCGCGCGTGATCCCGACCCGCCGGATGTTTCTCGCCGCTGTTGCCGCCGTGCCGACCCCGCCAACCGCACCCGCCGCAGCCGATCTCGCCTATGCGCAGGGCCGGCTCGCCTGGCCAGGCGGCACGGCGCGGGCCGCCTGCGGTTATGGCGGGGTGCGCAAGGACAAGCGCGAGGGCGACGGCGCCAGCCCCGAAGGCCGGTTCCCGTTGCTGTCCGCGCTATACCGGCCCGACCGGCTGGCGCCGCCGCGTACCGGGTTGTCGCTCGCGGCGCTGCGGCCGGACCAGGGCTGGGTCGACGATCCGGCCGACGCCAATTACAACCGGCTGGTGGCGCTGCCCTACCCGGCGCATCACGAGGATTTGTGGCGCGACGACGCGCTCTACGACCTGATCGTGGTGATCGGCTACAACACCGATCCCGTTGTCCCCGGCGCCGGCAGCGCGATCTTTCTGCATGTCGCCGGCCCGGATTTTCCGCCGACCGAGGGCTGCATCGCCGTGGCGAAGCCGGTGCTGGTGGCGCTGATGGGCTTGCTCCGGCCGGGCAGCACGATCACGATCGCGCCCTGACGATAGGGGCAGGAGAAGACAGATGGGGCTTGCCGTCGCCATCCAGATGGACCCGATCGACACGATCAATATCGACGCCGATTCGACCTTTGCCCTGGCGCTGGAGGCGCAGCGACGCGGCCACGCGCTCTATCATTACCTGCCGCAGGCGCTGACCCTGCGCGACGGCCGGCTCTACGCCCGCGGCCGTCCGCTCGAAGTGTATCGGCGGCACGGCGATCACCACCGCTTCGGCACGTTCGAGGAGCTCGATCTCGCCGGGTTCGACGTGATCCTGATGCGTCAGGACCCGCCTTTCGACATGGCCTACATCACCGCGACGCACCTGCTGGAGCTGCTGCGCGGGCCGCTCGTCGTCAACGACCCGGCGGCGGTGCGCAACGCACCCGAGAAATTGTTCGTATTGCGCTTTCGCGATTTGATGCCGCCGACTTTGCTGTCGCTCGATCCCGACGAGATCCGCGCCTTCTGGGAGGAGCATCAGGAGGTCGTGCTGAAGCCGCTGTTCGGCGCCGGCGGCGCCGGCATCGTTCACCTGCGCGCCGGTGACGACAACCTCAACTCGCTGCTGGACATGTACGCGCAGATCAACCGCGAGCCGGTCATGGTGCAGCGCTATCTGCCCGAGGTGCGCCGCGGCGACAAGCGCATCATCCTGGTCGAGGGCGATCCGAAAGGCGCGGTGCTGCGGGTTCCCGCCGCCGGCGAGTCGCGCGCCAACCTGCATGTCGGCGGCCGCGCCGAAAAGACCACGCTGACCTCGCGCGAACACGATATCTGCGCCGCGATCGGCCCGTCGCTGAAAGAGCAGGGGCTGGTGTTTGTCGGCATCGACGTGATCGGCGACTACGTGACCGAGATCAACGTGACCTCGCCGACCGGGATCCAGGAAATCGCCCGGCTCGACGGGGTCGATCTCGCAATCGACATCTGGGACGCGATCGAGGCGCGCCATGCCGACCGCACCGATCGCCGCCCGGCATGAACCCGTTGCCGTCATCCTTGGGCCGCGTGAAGCCCCGCTTCCGTCCCGGGGATGACGGCTTGAGAAGGAGAACAGGAATGCCCGATTCATCCGGTTCCGATCCGCGGCGCCGCCCCGCCCGCAACGTCTTCGGCGAGGCGCTTTCGGAATGCTGCAGCAACCCGCTGACCGGCTTTTACCGGGACGGAAGCTGCAATACCGGCGCCGAGGATTTCGGCGTGCACACGGTCTGCACGCGCGTCGATGCCGAGTTCCTGGCGTTCTCACGGTCGGTCGGCAACGATCTGTCGACGCCGCTGCCGGAATACGGTTTTCCCGGGCTGAAGCCGGGCGATTGCTGGTGCCTGTGCGCGGCGCGCTGGCGTGAGGCGTTCGACGCCGGCAAGGCGCCGCGGGTGCGGCTGGCGGCGACGCACGAGGCGACGCTCGACATCGTCCCGCTCGACCTGCTGAAGAAATACGCGCTCGACCTGAGCTGAACGATGCCGGAGGCCGCCATCGATCTCGCGCCGTTCCGGGTGTCGATTTGCGGCCTCGGCGAAATGGCGGAGCACGAGGGCGCGGGGATCACCCATCTCGTCTCGATCCTCGATCCGGATTGGCCGGTACCGACCGCCTGCGCCGCCATCGTGCCGCCGCGGCGCGTCGAGTTTCGCTTTCACGACATCATCGACCCGGTGCCCGGGCATGTCCCGCCGCGGATCGGCGATGTCGAGAAGCTGCTGGCTTTCGGCCGCACCATCGAGGCCGGCGCGCATGTGCTGGTCCATTGCCACGCCGGCCAGTCGCGCTCGACCGCCGCCGCCGTGGTGCTGTTATCGCAAGCGTGCCCTGCCCTGTCGCCGGAAGCCGCCTTTGCCGCGGTGTTGCGGATGCGGGCGCGGGCCTGGCCCAATCTGCGCATCCTCGAATTCGGCGACGGGCTGCTGCAGCGTCGGGGCGCCATTATCGCCGCCGCCGGAAATTGCTATCGCCAAGGGCTCGACCGCGACCCGCTGCTGATGCAGGCGCTGCTCGACGGCGGCCGCGGCCGCGAAATCACCGCCGCGCTCGGCCGCTGACCGCGCCGGCCGGCGGCGGCGCTACTGCAGATAGCCGACCTGCAAAACGACGAACCATGGGTGGTACGGGTCGATGACCCCGCCGCCGGCATCGACGAGGCGGCCGTCGGAGCCGACGGGCACCGATTCCATCGCCACCGAATTGTCGACATTGCCGCCGATCGTGTCGAGAAAGCCCGGCCGGGCGTTGACGACGATGGCGCAATGGGCAGGGAAGGGTTCGGCGGTCGGCAGGTCCTGATAGGTGACCGGATGGCCGGCCCGCCACATGCAGATCAGGTCGCCGCGCTGCGGCGCGTAACTCTGCGGCGGATACGCGGTCAGCGCGACATTGGGCGCCCGGCCCATCGCATGCTCGCGCGCCGCGTTGATGTAGGTCGCGTGGTTCGGTGCATAGGGGAACCGGTTGACCGCGCCGGCCATCCGCATCACGTAATCGATAAAGGCCGCGGACCAGGCGTAATTGCCGTCGTCGTCTTCGGGGAAGACATGTCCCTGGGCGTCGTGCATGCCGGTCCACCCCTGGTCGGGCGATCCCATCGGCAGGCCCAGCCACCAGTATTCGCCGACCTGCTGCCACAGCCCTTCGGCACGCTCGCGCCACGGGTCGCCCTCGATCGGCTGGTTCGGGTAGACCACCGGCGACCCGAACGCCCGCCACTCCCTGAGCGCGATCTGCACCGCGGCCTCGCGCGAGAACAGCTGGTACGGCACGCGCGCAAAGGGCGGCTCCTGCGCGTCGGGTGCCGGTTTCTGGACGACCGTCGTCGGCACGCAGCCGCCAGCCGCCATCGTCAGCGCGAGCAACAGCCCCGCCAGAACCCGCCCGCGCCCGGCGACGGATTTGCGCCCACCTGTCGCGTCTCGTGCGGTGGATTTGACGTTCGCCAAAGAGACCGCCGCCAAAGTCATGCGAAGTTCAAATCCACCACACTAGAAGCCGTAAAGCGTAGCGGGATTTTCGACCAGTATCTTGCGGCGCAGCGCCGCGTCCGGCGCCCAGCGCGCAAGCTGGTTCAGCGCCAGCCCGTCATCGATGTCGAACAGCGGCGCGATCTCGTCGAGCGCCTTGTCGGGCGAATCCGGGTGCGCCGGATGCGGCCAATCCGTGCCCCACACGATGCGGTCGGGGTTGGCCGCGATCAGGGCGCCGGCGAGCGGTCCCACGTCGCCGTAGGCGGGGGCGCGCCGCGAGCTGCGATAGGCGGCCGAGACCTTGACATAGGCCTTGCCGGAGCGGACCAGGTCCACCAGTTGGGCAAAGCCGGGTTGGTCGACCCCGCCTTCGGCCTGGGCTCCGCCGAAATGGTCGAACACGATCGGCACCGATAGCCGCATC
>JASHNY010000051.1 GCA_030041385.1 Alphaproteobacteria bacterium | reverse complement strand
TCCGATCTAGCGAGGCGGCACCTCAGGCCGCCGCGGCGCGCATCGTCGCGCCCGAGCCGGCGGCGCAGGACGCCGCCGAGGCGCCGATCCGGCCGGCGACGCTCGACGAGTTCGTCGGCCAGCGCCAATTGCGCGAGAACCTCCGCGTGTTCATCGCCGCCGCCAAGGGCCGTCGCGAGGCGCTCGACCACGTGCTGTTCTTCGGCCCGCCAGGGCTCGGCAAGACGACATTGGCACAGATCGTCGCGCACGAGCTGGGGGTCGGGTTTCGCGCGACCTCGGGTCCGGTCATCCAGCGTGCCGGCGACCTCGCGGCATTATTGACCAACCTGCAACCGCACGACGTGCTGTTCATCGACGAAATCCACCGGCTGATGCCGGCGGTCGAGGAGGTCCTCTATCCGGCAATGGAGGATTTTCAGCTCGACCTGATCATCGGCGAGGGGCCGGGCGCGCGCTCGGTCAGGATCGACCTGCCGCCGTTCACGCTGGTCGGCGCGACGACGCGCTCGGGGCTGATCACCCGGCCGCTGCGCGAGCGCTTCGGCATCCCGTTGCGGCTCGCCTTCTACGAGCCCGCGGACCTGGCCCTGATCGTCGCCCGCGGCGCGCGCGTCCTCGCCTTCGACCTCAGGCCCGACGGCGCCGGCGAGATCGCCCGCCGCGCCCGCGGCACACCGCGGGTGGCGATGCGCCTGTTGCGCCGCATCCGCGATTTCGCCGCGGTGCAGGGGTGGCCGAGCGTCGCCGCTGCGGAGGCCGACACGGCGCTGTCGCGGCTCGATGTCGACGGGCGCGGCCTCGACGGGCTCGACCGCCGCTATCTGCGCTGCATCGCCGAGAATTACGGGGGCGGTCCGGTCGGGGTCGAAACCATGGCGGCCGCGCTCGGCGACCAGCGCGACGTGATCGAGGAGGTCATCGAGCCGTTCCTGATCCAGGAGGGCTTTGTGCAGCGCACCCCGCGCGGCCGGATGCTGACCGAGACGGCGTTTCGCCACCTCAACCTGCCGGTGCCGGCAACCGTGCCGGGCCAGTTCGACCTGCTGGCGCCGCTAGCCTCGGGCGACGAGGACGCGCCGTGATCGCGGGCGAGCTTGCGGTGCGGGTCTATTACGAAGACACCGATGCCGCCGGCATGGTCTACCACGCCAACTATCTGAAGTTCGCCGAGCGCGCCCGTACCGAGCTGCTGCGCCAGATCGGGTTCAGCCAGCGGCGGCTGCGGGAAGAGAGCGGCATCGGCTTTGCCGTGCGCCGGTGCAATGCCGACTACCTTGCGGTCGGGCGGCTCGACGACGCGCTGACCGTCGCCACCGAGATCGCCGCGGTCGGTGCCGCGACCCTGTCGCTGCGGCAGGAAATCCGCCGCGACGGCGAGGTGCTTGTCGTGCTCGACGTGGTTGTCGCCTGCATCGGGCGCGAGGGAAGGCCGCGCCGTCTGCCGGGGCCGCTGCGCGCCCGCCTCGCCGGTTCCGGCGATCCAGTTGTTACCACTCAATCGTCCAAATGACGCCATAAAAGGCCGCCATCAATGCAGCCCTTGCAAGCGATACCATTGCCCGGTTCCGTGCCGACCACCTTGTCGATTGTGGACTTGGTCATGCAGTCGGACACCATCGTCAAGGTGGTGATGTTGATCCTGCTGCTGGCTTCGTTCTGGTCGTGGGCGGTGATTTTCGACAAGACATTGCGGCTGCGCCGGCTGCGCGCCGCAGCGACGAGCTTCGAGGAAAGCTTCTGGTCGGGCGGCTCGCTCGACGATCTGTTCGACCGGGTGGGCCAGCGTCCGCTCGACCCGATGAGCGCGGTGTTCACCGCCGCGATGCGCGAATGGCGGCGCAGCGCCGCCAAGGGGCTCCTCGGCACGGCGGTCATGCGCGCCAGCCTGCAGCAGCGCATCGAGCGGGTCATGAACGTGACGGTCGGGCGCGAAATGGAACGGATCGAACGGTTTATGAGCTTCCTCGCCACCGTCGGCTCGACCGCGCCGTTTGTCGGGCTGTTCGGAACGGTATGGGGGATCATGGCCAGTTTCCAGGCGATCGCGGGCTCTAAAAACACGAGCCTGGCGGTGGTCGCGCCGGGTATCGCCGAATCGCTGTTCGCGACCGCGCTCGGTCTCGTCGCCGCGATCCCGGCGGTCGTCGCCTACAACAAATTGTCGACCGATTTCAGCCGCTATGCCGGCCGGCTCGAGGCATTCTCGACCGAGTTCAGCGCGATCCTGTCGCGCCAGCTCGACGAAAGGCCGTAGGCGATGGCGGTTACCACGCCCGGCGGCCGGATCAACGGCAATGGCCGCCTGTTCGGTGCGCGCTACCAGCCGATGGCGAGCATCAACGTCACCCCGCTTGTCGATGTGATGCTGGTGCTGCTCGTCGTTTTCATGGTGACCGCGCCGCTGCTCACCGTCGGGGTGCCGGTCAACCTGCCGCAGACCCAGGCGCCGCCGATCAACGAGCCCAAGGAGCCGCTGGTCATCTCGGTGACCAAGGACGGGCTGATCTTTATCCAGGAGCAGAGCGTGCCGATCGACTCGCTGGTCGAACGGCTGGACGCGATCACCGGCCAGAACCCGGACGCGGTGATCTATGTGCGCGGCGACAGGGATATCAATTACGGCCGCGTGCTCGAGGTGATGAGCCTGATCGCCGCCGCCGGGTTTCACAAGGTGTCGCTGGTCGCCGAAACGCCGAAGGGAGGCACGCCGCCCGCCCCGCCGGTGCGCCCCGGCAAGCGCTAGGGCGGCGGGCGCGGGCAGCGGCAGATGAGCATGGCGGCGACGCGGCCGGGACTGGCCGACGATTTGGCGCCGGGCTCGGCATTGTCCGACCGCATGCCCGGCGGCATCGCGCTGTCGGCGGTCCTGCATGTCGGCCTGCTGACCGTGATCGTGCTCGGCCTGCCGAATTTCTTCCGGCCGCCGCCGCCGCAAGAGGCCCCGATCGCGGTCGACCTGGTGACGATCGCACCGGAGACGCGGGCGACCCACCCCAACCCGCACCACCCGGTTCCGCACGCCAAGCCGATCCCCCCGTCTCCGGGGCCGGTGGCGCCGGTCCCGCCGCCCAAGCCGGTGCCGCCCGAAGCCAGCGCCGCGCCGCCGCCGTCC
>JASHNY010000132.1 GCA_030041385.1 Alphaproteobacteria bacterium | reverse complement strand
GCCGTTCAGTTCGATCGACATCGCGGACATCTCCAGCAAGAAAGAGCCGGACCTGATCGTCTTCGATCATCCGATCGTCATCGGCGGCGAGGAAGCGCCGCTGCTGACGGCGACGATCGTGGAATTCAAGCGCCCGGGGCGCACCGACTACCGGCGCGAGCGGGTCACGACGCAGGTCTATAACTACCTCGAACTGTTGCGATTGGGGCACTACAAAGACTCCGATGGGCGCCCGGTCACGCTCCGCACGGACGTGCCCGTCACGATCTACATAGTCGCGGACTTCACCGAAGAACTCCTCAAGGATGTGCGGGACACCTCGATGCGCCGGATGCCTGACGGCGACGGCTTCTACGTCTTCAATGATGAGATGAAGGCGTATGTCGAGCTGATTAGCTACAACCGCCTACTCGAAAGCGCCCGCCGGCGCAACCGCCCGTTCTTCCGCGTTCTCGGTCTTTCGACGACGCCGCGCGACTGATCATCTCTATCAGGTACCCACGGCGGCTGACCGATCGCGGACAATGTCCGGTTTCGGGAACATCCGATTGGCGATCCGAGGGCCGCGATGCCGTCGAAACTTGCCGGTTGGGCGGTGAAATTAGAGCGGCCGCTTCCAGCGCACTTTCGTCATCGGCGTACTGCGGCCCAAGGTCGATTTTTTGCCGGGAGCCGAATTTGAACCGACGCGCCATCGCGCCTGCTGCGGGGCAGCAAGTTCAGGCGCAGCCAGAGGTGCGAGCGCGTCCACCTCACTCCGCTTGCGCGGCTGGGCCGCGGCCGCGTGGCTTTCGTGGCGCCGCTCGATCGTGCATTGTGCCGGGCTGCGCCTCACCAACGCCAGGAGCTTCGGGCATGGCCGTGCAACTCGTCACCAAGCGCAACACGATCCGCGAGCAGGTCAGTGCCGAGGAGTGGGCGGCGCGCGTCGAATTGGCCGCCGGGCATCGCGTCTTGGCGCATTACGGCGTCAACGACCTGACCTACAACCATTTCGGGTTGCGCGTGCCGGGCGAGCCGAATTGCATGCTGATCAAGCGCCGCGACTGGATGTTTTCCGAGGTCACGGCGTCGTCATTGCTCAAGGTCGATTTCGACGGCAACGTCGTAACCGACACGGACGTCAAGCGAATCCAGGGCGGCGCGCTGATCATCCATGCCGGGTTGCTGAAGCATCGGCCGGACCTGAACGCGACGTTGCACACCCATACGGTCGCGGGGATGGGCGTGGCGGCGCACAAATTCGGCCTGTTGCCGATCAACCAGCACGCCATCCGCTTTTACGGCGAGATGAAATACCACGAGTTCGAGGGCTTCGAGTTCGACGACGAGATGACGCCGAAACTGCTGCGCGACCTCGACGGCGGCAAATTCATGCTGCTGCGCAACCACGGCACGCTGGTGTGCGGCGGCAGCGTCGCCGAATGCGTCGTCGGCCATCATTTTCTCGAAGTGGCCTGCCAGGGGCAGATCGCCGCGCTCTCGGCCGGCGAGGGCAACTATACGCTGCCCGGCAAGGCGGCCTGCGAATACGGGCACAGCCAGTTCCTCGCCGGCGGCGCCTCGCTGAACGGCGGCAAGGACTGGGCCGCGTGCCTGCGCCTCGCCGAGCGGCTCGACCCGTCTTTCAAAGAGTGACGGGGCAAGGAGTGCCGGGGCAAGGAGTGACGGGCGCGACCGACGCAGGGAGCGCGCCTGCGCTGCCCATTGCGCCGGTTCCCGTGGCGCGCCCCCATCGGCAGGCAGGGTGAGCCGGCCGAGCCGCTACGATTCGCGAGGTTTTTGCATTAGGCTGGCCGTGATGCGGCACGCTGAGGGCTGTCGCCTCGCGGCCGCGTTCCCCCGTCCCCGATCCACAGAACGGAGGACCGAGCCATGCCCTTGACCACAGACGAGAAACTGCTGGCGCTGAGCCGGGAGGTCATCGACGCGTTCGACAAGGTCGATGGCGGCATCCACCCCGGGTTCAGGCCCGCCCATGCCAAAGGCATCCTGCTGACGGGTACGTTCACACCGTCGCCGAGTGCCGCCACGCTGAGCCGCGCGCCGCATCTTCAGCGAAGCTCCACCCCGGTGACGGTGCGCTTCTCCAATTTCGCCGGCATTCCGACGATCCCCGACAACGACCCGCAGGGCGCCAGCCCTCGCGGCTTTGCGGTTCGGTTCCACCTCGCCGAGCATGTCCACACCGACATCATCGGCCATTCGGTCGACAGCTTCCCGACACGCACCGCCGAAGGGCTGCTGGCGTTTCTCAACGCGCTGATCGCCACCGATCCGGCCGGGCCGCACCCCAACGCGCTCGAGCGGTTTCTCGAGGCGCATCCGGCCGCGCTCAGCTTCGTGCAGATGCCCAAGCCGATCCCGACCAGCTTCGCGAGAGAATCGTTTTATGCGGTATCCGCGTTCAAGTTCATCAATGCCGGCGGCACCGGCCGCTATGGGCGCTACCGGGTGTTGCCGGCGGCCGGCAACGAGTATCTGAACGACGCCGAGGCGGCGGCGCAGGGCCCGGATTTCCTGTTCGGCGAAATCCGCGAGCGGGTCGCGAAAGAGCCGGTCGGGTTTCACATCGCCGTGCAACTGGCCGCGGCGGGCGATACCACCGACGATGCCACGATCCGCTGGCCCGAGGATCGACCCGTAGAGGCGTTCGGCGACATCAGCCTGACCGCCATCGCGCCGGACAACGCCAAGGCGCAGCAGCACATCATCTTCGATCCGATCCCGCGGGTCGACGGCATCGAGGCCTCGGCCGATCCGCTCTTCGAGCCGCGGGCCAACATCTATCTAATGTCGGGAAGACGACGCCGCGCGGCCGCGACGACGTAACGCCACGATAGGATAGAAGACGGCCGCGGAAAGGCGGCGGCACCTCGGAAGATGGGTTGCCGCCGTCTGGTATACCAGATACCATTGGTTATGCCCATCGCCGCCCCACGTCCCAGCCCGACGATCGACGTGCCGCGGCTCGACACCAGCAGCAGCGTCGCCAAGGAAGCCTATGCGGCGCTGAAGCGCGCGATCACGGCGATGGACATCTACGACCATCGCGAGGAGATCCGGCTCGACGAGCGCCGCCTCTCCGAGGGGCTCGGGGTCAGCCGCACGCCGATCCGCGAGGCGATGACCCTCTTGGAGCAGGAGGGGTTTGTGCGCACGCGGCCGCGCCGCGGCATCTTTGTCGTGCGCAAGACCAAGCGCGAGGTGGTCGAGATGATCACCGTGTGGGCGGCGCTCGAAAGCATGGCGGCGCGGCTCGTCGCGCTGAACGCCGCAGACGACGACATCGCCGAATTGCGCCGGCTGATGGACGCCTTTCATGACGGCACCGACGGCGATCGCCTCGAAGAGTATTCCGCCGCCAACATCGCCTTTCACCAGGCGATCATCCGGATGAGCGGGTGCCGGCTGCTCGCCGAGATGACCGAGAACCTGTTCATCCACATGCGGGCGATCCGCAAGGTGACGATCCATCAGGATAACCGCGCGGCGCGCTCGATCGTCGATCACATGCGGATCATCGACGCGCTCGAACGCCGCGACCCGGAACTGGCCGAACGGCTGGCGCGCGAGCATACGCTGGGGCTCGCCGCGCATGTCGAGCAGCACGGCGACTTCCTCGATGCGCCGCGCGACGATTCGTGATCCCGGCCAATGGAAACGACGGCTCCCGGCTCGCGCCGGGGCGACGGAGGATAGGGTTTAGGAGACTAGATCGATGACTAAGGCACTAGAAGGCGTTCGCATCCTCGACATGACCCATGTTCAGGCCGGGCCGACCGGAACCCAATTGCTCGCCTGGCTGGGTGCGGACGTGATCAAGGTCGAATTGCCGGGCCGCGGCGACATCACTCGCGGCCAATTGCAGGACGTGAAGGGCGCCGACAGCCTCTATTTCACGATGTTGAACTCGAACAAGCGCAGCGTCACCATCAACATGAAAACCCCGCACGGCAAGGCCGTGCTGGAGGAGCTGGTGCGGCGCTGCGACGTGATCGTCGAGAATTTCGGCCCCGGCGTGCTCGACCGCGCCGGCTTCACCTGGGAGCGTTTCCAGGAATTGAACCCGCGCATCATCTATGCCTCGATCAAGGGGTTCGGCCCCGGGCCGTTCGTCGACTGCAAGGCCTATGAGAACGTCGCCCAATGCATGGGCGGCGCGGCCAGCACCACCGGATGGGAGAATGGCCCGCCGACGGTGACCGGGGCGCAGATCGGCGACAGCGGCACCGGCGTCCACTGCGTCGTCGGCATTCTCGGCGCGCTGTTCCAGCGCGAGCACACCGGAAAGGGCCAGCGCGTCGAGGTGGCGATGACCGACGCGGTGCTCAATCTGTGCCGGGTCAAGATGCGCGACCAGCAGCGGCTCCAGCGCGGGCCGCTGGCCGAATACCCGAACCGGGAGTTCGGCGAGGCGGTGCCGCGCGCCGGCAACGCGTCCGGGGGCGGGCAGCCCGGTGCCGCATTGCGCTGCGCGCCCGGCGGCCCCAACGATTACGTCTATGTGATCATCCAGCCGACCTGCTGGGCGCCGCTGATGAAATTGTGCGGGCGCGAAGAGTTGATCGCCGATCCCGCATATGCGACCCCGGCGGCGCGGCTGCCCAAAATCCCGGAATGCTTTTCGATCATCGAGAAGTGGACCATGACCAAGACCAAGATGGACGTCATGGCCGCGCTCAACGAGGTCGATGTGCCGTGCGGGCCGATCCTGTCGATGAAAGACATCTACGAAGACAGGTCACTTTATGCCCGCAACATGCTGGTGGAATTGGATCATCCGACGCGCGGGCGCTACGTTCAGGTGGGCATGCCGATCAATTTGTCGGATTCGCCGGTCGAGCATCGGCGCGCGCCGCTGTTGGGCGAGCACACCGACGAAATCCTCGGCTGGCTCGGCTATGGCGAGGGCGAGATCAAGGCGATGCACGACGAGGGTGCGGTATAGGCCGCGGGGGACAAGGCGATGCAGGCCGCAGCAAAGCATGACCGCCGCATCCATCCGGGCTCGGGACGCCGGCGCGGCGCCGGTCAGCCCAAGGGGCGCCAGGTCGATCCGGCGGCGCTGGCGGAGTTGCGGGAGGTGCTCGGCGATCGCGAGCGCCGCCGCGACCTGTTGATCGAACACCTGCACCTGTTGCAGGACCGGTTCGGCTGCCTTCATGCCCGCCACCTCGCCGCGCTCGCCGATGAGATGCGGCTGGCCCTGGTCGAGGTCTACGAGGTCGCCTCGTTCTACGCCCATTTCGATATCGTCATGGACGACGAGGTGCCGCCGCCGGCATTGACCGTGCGGGTGTGCGACAGCCTGACCTGCGCCCTTCTCGGCGCCGAAGAGCTGCTCGCCGCCTTGCCCGCCCGGCTCGGCGACGGCGTGCGGGTGGTGCGGGCACCGTGCATGGGCGGGTGCGACAAGGCGCCGGTCGTGGCGATCGGCCATGCCTTGCACGAGCATGCCAGCCTCGACAGCGTCGCCGGGGCGGTCGCGGCGGGCGCCGACCACCCGGCAATCCCTGACTATCCCGGGCTTGACGCCTACCGTGCCGGGGGCGGCTATCGGCTGCTCGATGCCTGCCTTTCGGGCGCCCGCAGCCGCGACGGCGTGATCGAAGCGATGGAGCATTCCGGCCTGCGCGGGCTCGGCGGGGCGGGGTTTCCGACCGGGCGCAAATGGCGTCTGGTCGCTGCCGAGCCGGCGCCGCGGCTGATGGCGGTCAACGCCGATGAGGGCGAGCCGGGCACGTTCAAGGACCGCTATTTCCTCGAAACCGATCCGCATCGCTTTCTCGAAGGGATGCTGGTCGCCGCCTGGGTCGTCGAGGCGCCCGAAATCTACGTCTATCTGCGCGACGAATATCCGCAATGCCGTGCGATTCTTGCCCGCGAGATCGCCGCGATCGAGGCCGCCGGGCTGGCCCGCAACACCCGCATCCACCTGCGCCGCGGCGCGGGCGCCTATATCTGCGGCGAGGAATCGGCGATGCTCGAAAGCATCGAGGGCAAACGCGGCCTGCCGCGGCACAAGCCGCCGTTTCCGGCTCAGGTCGGGTTGTTCGGGCGGCCGACGCTGATCAACAATGTCGAGACGCTGTACTGGGTGCGCGACATCGTCGAGCGCGGGCCGGAATGGTTTTCCGCCGAGGGCCGCAATGGGCGCAAGGGGCGGCGCACATTCTCGGTCTCGGGCCGGGTCAAGAACCCGGGCGTGAAGCTCGCACCGGCCGGCATCACGGTGCGCCAACTGATTGACGAATATTGCGGCGGCATGGAAGACGGCCACGTCTTCAAGGGCTATCTCCCGGGCGGCGCTTCCGGCGGTATCCTGCCGGCGTCGCTCGCTGACATCCCGCTCGATTTCGGCACGCTCGAAGGCGAGGGGTGCTTCATCGGCTCGGCTGCGGTTGTCGTGCTGTCGGACCGCGACAACATGAAGGACGTGGCGCTCAACCTGTTGCGGTTCTTCGAGGATGAAAGCTGCGGCCAATGCACGCCGTGCCGCGCCGGCACCGAAAAGGCGGTCGCGCTGATGACTGCCCCGCGTTGGGATGAAGAGCTGCTCGCCGATCTGGCGCGGGTCATGGCCGATGCGTCGATCTGCGGTCTCGGCCAGGCCGCGATGAACCCGGTCAAGCAGGTTATCAAGCACTTCCCCGAGGATTTATGATGCGGCCGCCGAAAGAAACAACGGACAGCCCTGTTCAGCAAAAATGGTGGTCGAATCCAGGGGCGGTTTACTTCTTTGGTGCCGGTCGGCCACCGGTAGCAATCAAGGTCGGTGTGACATCGGTTCCGAAGACGCTCTTGCAGGCGATCAAGTCGCGCCAGAGGTCTCTGCAGACTGCAAATCACGAGCTCATCGAATTGCTCGGAATTATACCAATATCTGAAGGCACTTACCCTACGAGACAGGCTGAAGTCCTCGAGCGGGAATTGCATCTGCGCTTTGCGGCCTCGCATCGCTTCAAACAGCACGCCTGTGGAGCTGAATGGTTTACGCCGACTGGAGATATACTCACCTATATCAATGAGCACTCCACGCCGCCGGCACTCAATCTTCCGCGCTGGGTGAGCAGCTTGGCCATCGCAGAAAAAGGATCTGTTGCGACATGAGCGATCCGATCCGCTTTTCGCTCGACGGCACCGAGGTCGAGGCGCAGCCCGGCGAGACGATCTGGCAGGCGGCGCAACGCCTCGGCACCGAAATCCCGCATCTGTGCTGGCTGCCGCAGCCCGGCTACCGCGCCGACGGCAATTGCCGCGCCTGCATGGTGGAGATCGAGGGCGAGCGGGTGCTGGCGGCTTCGTGCATCCGCAAGCCGACGCCGGGGATGAAGGTGCAGACGGCGAGCGAACGGGCCAAATTCTCCCGCCGCTCGGTGTTCGAGCTGCTGCTCGCCGACCAGCCGGACCGCGCCGTCGCGCACGACCCCGATTCGCGGCTGTGGCAATGGGCCGACAAGCTCGACATTGCCGACAGCCGCTATCCCCGCCACGCCACGCCCGCGCCCGACCGCAGCCATGTGGCGATGGCGGTGCAGCTCGACGCCTGCATCCAGTGCAATCTGTGCGTCCGCGCCTGCCGCGAGGTGCAGGTCAACGACGTGATCGGCATGGCGGCGCGCGGCCACAACGAGAAGATCGTGTTCGATTTCGACGACCCGATGGGCAACTCGACCTGCGTCGGCTGCGGCGAATGCGTGCAGGCCTGCCCGACGGGTGCGTTGATGCCGGCGAGCCTCGTCGATCAGAACGGCGTCTACGCCAACGCGCCCGACCGCACGGTCGACAGCGTCTGCCCGTATTGCGGCGTCGGCTGCCAATTGACCTACAAGATCCGCGACAACCGCATCGTCGCGGTCGATGGCCGCGACGGACCGTCAAACCATAACCGGCTGTGCGTCAAAGGCCGCTTCGGCTTCGATTACGTGCATCATCCCGACCGCCTGACCGAGCCGCTGATCCGCAAGGACGGCGTTTCCAAGCACGACATCGATATCGACCCTGCCAATCCCTACACGCATTTCCGCGCCGCCACCTGGGACGAGGCGCTCGACCGCGCCGCCGGCGGCTTGCGGACGATCCGCGATCGCGCGGCGAGCGCCGCGCAGGCCGGGGGAAGGCGGGCACTGGCGGGGTTCGGCTCGGCGAAAGGCTCGAACGAAGAGGCCTATCTGTTCCAGAAATTGGTCCGCACCGGGTTCGGCAACAACAATGTCGATCACTGCACCCGGCTGTGCCATGCCTCCTCGGTCGCCGCCTTGATGGAGGGGATCGGCTCGGGCGCGGTCACCGCCCCGTTCACCGCCGCCGAAGACGCCGACGTGATCATCATCATCGGCGCAAGACCCACGGAAAACCATCCGGTTGCGGCAACATTCTTCAAGCAGGCCATAAAGAGAGGCGCGCAGGTTTTCGTGATGGACCCGCGCGGACACAGCCTAGTCCGCTATGCGACCAAGACATTGCGCTTCAGCCCCGGGCGCGATGTCGCGATGCTCAACGCGCTGTTGCACACGATCATCGAAGAGGGCTTGGCCGATCGCCAATACATCCAGGCCCACACCGAGGACTACGACAAGCTGCGCGAGCATATCCGCGATTACAGCCCGGAAAAGATGGCGCCGATCTGCGGCATCGACGCGGCAACCTTGCGCCATGTCGCCCGCACCTATGCCCGGGCCGAGCGCGCGATCATCTTCTGGGGAATGGGGGTCTCGCAGCATGTCCACGGCACCGACAATGCGCGCTGCCTGATCGCACTGGCGCTGGTCACCGGGCAGGTCGGCCGGCGCGGCACCGGGTTGCACCCGCTGCGCGGACAGAACAACGTGCAGGGCGCCTCCGACGCCGGCCTGATCCCGATGGTCTACCCGGACTATCAGTCGGTGGTGAACCCCGAGGTGCGGCAGAAATTCGAGGCGCTGTGGGGCACCGAACTCGACGACAAGAGCGGGCTGACCGTGGTCGAGATCATGGACGCGGTCCACCGGAATGAAATCTGCGGCATGTACATCATGGGCGAGAACCCGGCGATGTCTGACCCCGATGTGCAGCACGCACGCGAGGCGCTGGCAAAACTGGAACATTTGGTCGTCCAAGACCTGTTTCTGACCGAAACCGCCAAATATGCCGATGTGATCCTGCCGGCTTCGGCCTGGCCGGAAAAGGACGGGACCGTCTCCAACACCAACCGCCAGGTGCAGATGGGCCGCACCGCCCTGCCGTTGCCGGGCGAGGCGCGGCAGGACCTGTGGATCATCCAGGAGATCGCCCGCCGGCTCGGGCTTTCCTGGACCTACAGCCATCCGCGCGACGTGTTTGCCGAGATGAAGCTGGCGATGCCGTCGCTGAACAACATCACCTGGGATCGCCTCGAGCGCGAAAGCTCGGTGACCTACCCGTGCGACGCCGAAGACAAGCCCGGCAACGAGATCGTGTTCGGCGACGGGTTCCCGACCGCTTCCGGGCGCGGCCGCCTGGTGCCGGCGGCCATCGTCCCGCCGGCGGAGGAGCCGGACGCCGACTACCCGCTGGTATTGACCACCGGGCGGCAGCTCGAACACTGGCACACCGGCGCGATGACCCGGCGCGCCGCGGTGCTCGACGATATCGAGCCCGAGGCGGTGGCGAGCCTCGCCCCGGCGGAGCTGCGCCGGCTCGGCATCGCCGCCGGCGATCCGGTGCGGGTGACGACGCGGCGCGGCATGATCGAATTGAAGGCGCGCAGCGACAGCGCGGTGGCACCGGGCATGGTGTTCATCCCGTTCTGCTATGCCGAGGCGGCGGCTAACATCTTGACCAACCCGCAGCTCGACCCGTTCGGCAAGATTCCGGAGTTCAAGTTTTGCGCGGCCAGGGTCGAGCCGGTCACCGTGAAGGCGGCAGCGGAATAATCCGGCTCATCCCGACCCTCCTGCTGCTGGCGGCGCTCGCCGGGTGCGCCGCCCCGCCGCCTGTCGCCCCGCCGCCCGCGACGCCGGCACCCTATCGCTGCCTGCTGCCGGCCGAACACAGGATGCTGGTGGCCGAATTCTTCTTCGGCCGGGCAGGGGTCGGCGCTGCCGCCTGGGCGGCTTTCGCGGCCCGCGTGCTCACGCCGAATTTCCCCGACGGCTTCACCGTGTTCGACGGCACGGGCCAGTGGCGCAACCCGCACACCGGGATTGTCGTCCGCGAACCCAGCAAGATCGTGCTGGTCGCCGCCCGGCGGCAACCGGATCTGGCGCGCCGCGTGGCCGCGGTCATCGACGCCTACAAGGCCGAATTTCACCAGCAGTCGGTCGGCCTCGTCACCCGCGACTCGTGCGCGGCGTTTTGAGGGCGGGTCGCATCGGGATTGCTTCGCGTCGCTCGCAATGACGCCGTGATCGGGTTGTCATTGCGAGGAGCAGGGCGACGAAGCAATCTCGTGCAGTTCGTTGCGAGCCGAACGGATTCCAGGTGATGCCGCTGCCGCACGGGACTTGCCTCGTCACCGGGGGAACCGGCTTTGTCGGTTCGGCGGTGGTGCGCGCCTTGACCGCGGCCGGGCACCGGGTGCGGGTGCTGGCGCGGCCGAAGAGCAATCGCCGCAACCTTGCCGGTTTGCCGGTCGAGATCGCCGAGGGGGCGCTCGAAGACGCGCACTCGCTTGCCGCGGCGGTCGCCGGCTGCCGCTACCTGTTTCACGTCGCCGCCGATTACCGGCTGTGGGTGCCGGCTCCGGCCGAGATGTACCGGGTGAATGTCGAAGGCACCGGCGATCTGATGCGGGCTGCGCTCGACGCCGGGGTCGAGCGGATCGTCTACACCAGCAGCGTCGCCACGCTGGGGCTTGTGGCCGGAGGGATCGCCGACGAGGACACGCCGAGCCGCGCCGAAGACCGGATCGGCCCCTACAAGCAATCGAAATTTGCTGCAGAACAGGTTGTGCGCGGCCTCGTTGCCGAACGCGGCTTGCCGGCGGTCATCGTCAACCCGTCGACTCCGGTCGGGCCGGGCGACATCCGGCCGACCCCGACCGGGCGAATCATTGTCGAGGCCGCCGCCGGGCGAATGCCGGGCTATGTCGATACCGGGCTGAACCTGGTCCATGTCGACGACGTTGCCGCCGGGCATCTTTTGGCTGCGGAACGTGGCGACATCGGCCGCAACTACATTCTCGGCGGCGACAACCTCGATCTCGCGGAAATTCTCGCCGAGGTCGCGCGCGCCGCCGGCCGGAAACCACCGCGGCTGAGAATCCCCTACGCCGTGGTATTGCCGGTGGCGGTCGGGGCCGAGGCGATCGCGCGGTTGACCGGGCGCGAGCCGTTCGTCACCTTGGATGGCGCACGCATGTCGCGGAAAAAGATGTTCTTCACCTCGGCGCGGGCCATGCGCGAACTGGGCTACAGCTTTCGGCCGGCGCGGGCCGCCATCGCCGATGCCGTCGCCTGGTTTGCCGCCAACGGATATCTCGGATGACTGCGCTGGCGACCGAAACGCCGCCGCCTGTCGAAACTGCGGTTGAAACCCCCTCGGGCAAGGGGCGCGGCGACGAGAATTTTCCGGTCGGGTCGTGGCTGATCCGCCGCGATTTGCGCGCGCACGTCCATGCCTTTTACCGCTTTGCCCGCAACGCCGACGACATCGCCGACAACCCCGCGCTCGCCGCTGCCGACAAGGTGCGCCGGCTCGACCGCATGGCGGCGATCCTCGACGGCGCGCCGGGAGACGATTCGCCCGCTGCCGCGGCGATGCGTATCAGCCTCGCCGAAACCGGAGTCACGCCCCAGCATTGCCACGACGTCCTGCGCGCGTTTCGGCTCGACGCGACGAAGCTGCGCTACCGCGACTGGGACGAGCTGATGGAGTATTGCCGCTATTCGGCCTCGCCGGTCGGCCGGCAACTGCTCGATCTGCACGGCGAAAGCCGCGACACCTGGCCGGCTTCGGATGCGCTGTGCTCCGCCCTGCAGGTCCTCAACCACCTGCAGGATTGCGCCGCCGATTACCGCGCGCTGGACCGGGTCTACCTGCCGCTCGACGAGATGAACGCCGCCGGAATCACGGTCGAGGCGCTGGCGGCGCCGGCGGCGAGCCCGCAACTGCGGCAGGTGCTCGACCGCCTGCTCGACCGCACCGAAGCCTTGATCGCCACCGCGCGCCTGCTGCCGGCCGGTGTGCGCGCCGCCGGGTTGCGCCGCGAGTCGGCGGCGATCGTCGATTTGGCGGCGCGGCTGGCGCGGCATCTGCGCCGGCGCGGCCCCGCGGGCGACCCGCTGGCGCGGCGCGTCAAGCTGCGCAAGCGCGACTTTGCCGCTGCGCTCGTCGCCGGTCTCGTCGCGGGGTGGCGGCAATGACCGGCGCCACGCTCGTCGGGATGCCGGAACAGGCCGACGACGCCGCCTTGCGCGATCTGATCCGCCGCCGGGTCGAGGCCGCGGGTACCTCGTTTTACTGGGCGATGCGCCTGTTGCCGGCGGCCCGGCGCGACGGCATGTACGCCGTCTATGCCTTCTGCCGAGAGGTCGACGACATCGCCGACGATACCATGCCGGCGGCCCAGAAGCTTGCGGCGCTGGCCGAATGGCGGGCAGAGATCGCGGCGCTTTACGCCGGCAATCCGCGCCGCCTCGTTGCCCGCGCGCTGCGCGAGCCGGTGACGCGCTACGCGCTGCGCCGCGGCGATTTCGAGGCGGTTATCGACGGCATGGAGATGGACGCCGCTGCCGATATCCGCGCCCCGGACCTCGCGACGCTCGATCTTTACTGCGCTCGGGTCGCGAGTGCCGTCGGGCACCTGTCGGTGCACGTGTTCGGCGACCCCGGCGCCGCCGCTCATGTGGTTGCCGACGCGCTCGGCCGCGCCTTGCAGCTCACCAACATCCTGCGCGACCTTGATGAGGATGCACAGCGCGGTCGGCTCTATCTGCCGCGCGAACTGCTCGATCGGCACGGCATTCACGACGACGACCCGAGAGCGGTATTGCAGAACCCGGCCTTGCCGGCGGTGTGCCGTGACCTGGCGGCGATGGCCGAGCGGCACTTCGCCGAGGCCGAGGCGGCGATGGCGCGATGCTCGCGCGCGGCGATGCGTCCGGCGGCGGTGATGGGCGCTTTTTACCGGGCGATGCTGCGGGCATTGATCGATGCCGGATGGCGCGACCCGAGCCGGCGCGTCAGCCTGTCCAAACCGCGGAAGCTGTGGCTGGTCCTGCGCCACGGCCTGCTCTGAGCCCGCGATGACGAGCGGCCGGGCGCACGTCGTCGGCGCCGGGCTCGCCGGGCTTGCCGCCGCGGTCGCGCTCGCCCGCGCCGGGCACGCCGTGACGCTTTACGAATCGAGCGAGCATGCCGGCGGGCGCTGCCGCTCGTTTGTCGACGCCGAACTCGGCTGCCGCATCGACAACGGCAACCATCTGCTGCTGGCGGGAAACACCGCGGCGATGTCGTACCTGGCGATGATCGGGGCGCGCGATACGCTCGACGGGCCGGACGAGGCGGTGCTGCCGTTCGTCGATCTGACGACCGGGGAGTCGTGGCAATTGCGGCCCAACCGCGGGCGCATCCCGTGGTGGGTGATGTGCGCCGGCCGGCGGGTTCCGGGAACGAGAGCGCGGGAATATCTCGCCGCGCTCCGGCTCCGGCGCTGTGGCGAAGACGCGGTCGTCGCCGATCTGCTGGATCCGGGGAGCGTTTTGTTCCGGCGCTTGTGGCAACCCTTTGCCGTGGCGGCGCTGAACACCGCGGCAGCGGAAGGTTCGGCGTCGATGTTTGCGCGCGTCCTCGCCGAGACCTTGGGGAGCGGCGGCGCGGCGTGCCGGCCGCTGGTGCCGCACCACGGGCTGTCGGAAACCTTTGTCGATCCGGCCCTCGCCACGCTGCGCCGGCACTACGCCGAGCTCCGCCTCGGGACGCGCCTGCGGCGAATCGCCTTTGCCGGGAATTCGCTCAGCGGCCTCGACTTCGACGACGGTGCGGTGGCGCTCGGCGCCGGCGACGGCGTGGTGCTCGCCGTACCGGCCGCGATCGCCGCCCGGCTGGTTCCGGGCCTGATCGTGCCCGACGATTACGCGCCGATCGTCAATGCGCATTTCCGCTATACGGCGCCCGCCGAGGCGCCGCTGTTCGCCGGCGTCGTCGGGGGGACGGCGGAATGGGTGTTCAACAAGCGCGAGGTGGTGTCGGTGACCGTCAGTGCCGCCGACGCGCTGGTCGACCGCCCGGCCGAGGCGCTGGCGGAGCAATTATGGGGCGACGTGGCCCGGGTTTACCGGGTTGCGGTGCGGCCGCTGCCGCCGGCGCGCATCGTCAAGGAACGGCGGGCGACGTTCCGTGCGACGCCGGCGCAATTGCGCCGCCGGCCGCCGGCGGCGACGGGCTGGGCCAATCTTGTGCTTGCGGGCGATTATGTCGATACCGGGTTGCCCGCCACGATCGAAGGCGCTATTCGCTCCGGCCTCGCCGCGGCAGAGCTGCTGCGCCGCAACGTCCTCGCGCGGGCAGATGCCGCGAGGGCCGGCGGGAACACCCTGAGGGATTGAATGGCCCCCGATACGCGAATCCTTGAACCCCAGGCGCGCGCCGCCGGCCTTGATGCCGCGATCGAGGCGGCGACGGCCTCGCTGCTGTCGCACCAGAGCGGCGACGGGTATTGGGTGTTCGAGCTCGAGGCCGATGCGACGATCCCGGCCGAATACATCCTGCTGAACCACTTCCTCGGCCGGCCGGAGCCCGAACTCGAACGGCGCATCGCCCGCTATCTGCGGTCGGTGCAGGGCGAGCATGGCGGCTGGCCGCTGTTTCACGGCGGCAGGCTCGATGTGAGCTGCTCGGTGAAGGCGTATTTCGCGCTGAAGGCGGCAGGCGATTCGCCGGATGCGCCGCACATGGCGCGGGCGCGGCAGGCGATTCTTGCCGCCGGCGGCGCACGCCGGTGCAACGTCTTCACCCGGATCATGCTGGCGCTGTTCGGCGAGGTGCCGTGGCGGGCGGCCCCGACAATGCCGATCGAGATCATGCTGCTGCCGCGCTGGTTTCCGTTTCATCTCGACAAGGTCTCGTACTGGTCGCGCACCGTGATCGTGCCGCTGCTGGTCCTGATGGCGGTGCGGCCCAAGGCCAAGAACCCGCTCGGCATCTCGGTCGCGGAGTTGTTCGTCGAGCCGCCCGACCGCGTGACGGAGTGGATCGCGCCGCCGAACGCGGCGCCGATCGGCCGCGCGCTCGTCTGGCTCGACCGGCTGCTGCGCCGGGCGGAACCGTGGTTTCCAGAGGCGCCGCGCCGGCAGGCGATCGACAAGGCGGTGGCCTTCGTTACCGAGCGCCTCAATGGCGATAACGGGCTCGGCGCGATCTTTCCGGCGATCGCGAACTCGGTGATGATGTTCGACTGCCTCGGCTATGCGCCGGACCATCCGGGCTACGCCGCCACGCTCAGCGCGATGCGCAGATTGCTCGTCCTCGACCGCGACCTGCCGTACTGCCAGCCCTGCCTGTCGCCGATCTGGGATAGCGGCCTCGCGGCCCACGCATTGCTGGAGATCGGAGACGAGCGGCTCGGCTCCGCGATCCGTCGCGGGCTCGACTGGGTGGCGGCGCAGCAGGTGCTCGATATCGTCGGCGACTGGGCGGCGGCGCGGCCCGGTTTGCGGCCCGGCGGCTGGCCCTTTCAGTTCGCCAATCCGCATTACCCGGATCTCGACGACACGGCCGCGGTGGCGGCGGCGCTCGACCGATTCGACCGCGAGGGCTATCGCGGCGCGACCGAGCGGGCGGCGGAATGGATCATCGGGATGCAAAGCCGCAACGGCGGCTGGGGCGCCTTCGACGCCGACAACACGCATTACCATCTGAACCACATTCCGTTTGCCGATCACGGCGCCCTGCTCGATCCGCCGACCGCGGATGTCAGCGGCCGCTGCGTCTCGTTCCTCGCCCAGCTCGGCTATCCGGCCGACCATCCGGTGATGGCGGCGGGGCTTGCCTTTCTGCGCCGCGAGCAGGAGCCGGACGGAAGCTGGTTCGGCCGGTGGGGCACCAATTACATCTACGGCACATGGTCGGTCCTCGCCGCGCTGAACGCGGCCGGCGTCGCGCCGGAGGCGCCGGAGGTGCGGCGGGCGGTGGCGTGGCTGCTCGCGCGCCAGCGCGACGATGGCGGCTGGGGCGAGGACGAGGAAAGCTATTTCCCCGGGGTGCCGCACGGCGTCGCCGCCTACAGCACCGCATCGCAAACCGCCTGGGCGCTGCTTGGGCTGATGGCGGCGGGCGAGGTTGCGCACCCGGCGGTGAGGCGCGGCATCGCCTATCTGGTGGCAACCCAGGCCGCAGATGGGACCTGGGAAGAGCCGTGGTTCACCGCGGTCGGCTTTCCGCGGGTGTTTTATCTGCGCTACCACGGCTACCGCGCATTTTTTCCACTGTGGGCGCTGGCGCGTTATCGCGCGCTGTGGCGAGCGAACTCTGCGCGGGTCGCCTTTGGCCTCTGAGCGGCGGCCGGCCCTCTGCGTCTGCGGCCTGCAGGCGGAGGCCGCGATCGCCCGCAAGGCCGGGTTCGCCGCACTGATCGGCGGCGGCGACCCTCAGCTGACGGCAAGGCGGCTCGATGCCGCGCTGGCGGATGCGGAGCGGCTGGTGAGCTTCGGCATCGCCGGCGGACTGCACCCCGACCTGAAGACCGGCCGCGTGGTCCTGTCCGGCGAGGTGATCGGGGAGGGCGGATACTGGCGCGGTGATGACGATTGGCTGGGCCGGATCGCCGGCCTGGCCCGCGAGCTCGGCGCCGCGACCGGGCCGGTTCTCGACACCGGCCGAATCGTCGCGACCGCCGCGGAAAAAAGCCAGGCGCGGCGCGAGACCGGAGCCGTCGCGGCCGATCTCGAAAGCGCGATCGTCGCCCGCGCGGCCAGCGAGGCCGGCATCCCGTTCATTGTGCTGCGCGCGATTGCCGATGCGGCGCCGCGCAATCTCCCGGCCGCCGCACTGATCCCGTTGCGTTCCGATGGGAGGCCGCGCATCGGGCGGGTCCTGATGTCGGCGGCTGTGCACCCGGGTCAGATCCCCGCGCTGATCGCGCTCGCGCATGACACCGCACGGGCTCTGGCGGCGCTGGCCGCGCCCGCCGCCGCGCTCTTTCGATTGCTGGAAGCGGAGCAGGGCAACAGGCGCGGCGATGCGGTCGGGCGCATCACCTAGAGGTTGACGCCAAGAACGTTGTTCAGCTTGCCGGCGGATGCTGTTGCGACTGCAGCCGGTCCATCGCCTGCTGTACATGCGCCGAGAACACGTACTCGGCCGGGCGCTGGCGGTCGAGCGGAATGTCGGGCGCCATCGGGCCTTCGGTGCGGATGCCGCGCCAGGCTACCGCCGCCGCTTTCAGCGGATGACGCACCGCGTCCACAACCGCGGTCGCCTCGTAGCCGCTGTGCACCATGCAGTCGGCGCATTTCTCGTAATTGCCGGTGCCGTACGCATCCCAGTCGGTTTCTTCCATCAACTCCTTGAAGCTCTTGGCGTAACCCTCGCCGAGCAGATAGCACGGCCGCTGCCAGCCGAAATAGTTGCGCAGCGGGTTGCCCCACGGGGTGCAGCGATAGGTCTGGTTGCCGGCCAGGAAATCGAGGAACAGGCTCGACTGGTTGAACGACCAGCGCCGCTTCGGGTCGCGACGGAAGATGTCGCGGAACAATTCCTTGGTGCGCTGGCGGTTGAGGAAATGTTCCTGGTCGGGCGCGCGCTCATAGGCGTAGCCCGGCGACACGGTGATGCCGTCGATCCCGAGCTCGGTCATCGCATCGAAAAACGGCGCGATGCGCTCCGGCTCGGCATTGTCGAAGAATGTCGCATTGATGTTGACGCGGAAGCCGCGCGATTTGGCGAGCCGCAGGGCGGCGACCGCGCGATCATAAACGCCGTCCATGCACACCGAGCGGTCGTGGTCCTCGCGGTCGCCGTCGAGGTGAACGGTCCACGCGAAATAGCGGTTGGGCCGAAACAGGTCGATCTTTTTTTCGAGCAGCAGCGCGTTGGTGCACAGGTAGACGAATTTCTTGCGGGCGATGATGCCGGCGACGATCTGCTCGATTTCGCGATGGAGCAGCGGCTCGCCGCCGGCGACGACGACGACCGGGGCGCCGCATTCGTCGACCGCTTCGAGGCATTCGGCAACGCTGAGGCGTTGATTGAGGATCGGGTCGGGATAATCGATCTTGCCGCAGCCCGCGCAGGCCAGATTGCAGCGGAACAGCGGTTCCAGCATCAGCACCAGCGGATAGCGCCGGATGCCGCGAAGGTGGCGGCCGAGCACATAGGCGCCGACCCGAAGTTTCTGGTGAAGCGTAATCGCCACTGCACTACCTCTTTGCCCGCTGTCCGTCTGGTCACCAGCTGCGCCGCCGCCCCGGTGCCGCCTCGGCAAGCTGCGGCGGCATGCGGAAGCGGACGTTCTCGGTGACGCCCGGCAGCCTGACCACCTCTGTAGCGGTCATCTCGCCGAGCCGTGCCACCAACTCCTCGACCAGCGAATCGGGTGCCGAGGCGCCGGCGGTTATACCCACCGCGGTGGCGCCGTCGAGCCAGTGCGGGTCGAGCGCGCTGGCGTCCTGGATCAGATAGGCCGGCACGCCGCTTTCCGCGGCAATTTCGCGCAAGCGGTTCGAATTGGAGCTGTTGGGCGCGCCGACGACGAGGACCACATCGACGATTTCGGCGAGCTCGCGCGTCGCCCGCTGCCGGTTCTGGGTGGCGTAGCAGATGTCCTTCGTGTCGGGGCCGACGATCGAGGGAAAGCGCGCCTTCAACGCCTCGATGACGGCGCGCGTGTCATCGACCGACAACGTCGTCTGGGTGATGAAGGCCAGTTTTTCGGGGTCGGCGACGACGAGTCTGGCAACCTCTTCCGGCTTCGAGATCAGGTGCACGCGGCCGGTGATGCGCCCCATCGTGCCGACGATCTCGGGGTGCCCGGCATGCCCGATCAATACGATTTCGCGGCCTTGATTCGCGTAGCGTTGGCCCTCGATATGCACCTTGGAGACGAGCGGGCAGGTCGCGTCGATGACGTGCAGGCCGCGCTGGCCGGCTTCGTGCTCGATCGCGCTGGCAACGCCATGCGCGCTGAAGATCGTGACCGCGCCGGGCGGGACCTCGTCGATCTCATCGACAAAGCGGGCACCCTTGGCGCGCAGCCGCTCGACCACGTGCCGATTGTGCACGATCTCGTGTCGGACATAGATCGGTGGGCCGTACTGCTCGAGTGCGCGCTCGACGATCTCGATCGCGCGCTCCACCCCGGCACAAAAGCCCCTGGGTTGGGCCAGGACCACTCGCATCACGTTGCCTCGCAGCCGCCGTGTTCTATCCCTGCCACAACTCGCACCGGCCTGCACGCGCAATCATGGCAGCGATCCCCATCCCCTCGGTCCAGGTCGCACACCGGCCCGGTCCCATCATGCATATGGTCGCTGAACGCGATATAGTTCCGCCCAACATTATCGCAACACCCCTTCCGCCAGCACGATTGGGACCCTGCGCATGCCGGTCTTGCGACGCTTTCTGTTGAGCCTGCCACTCGCGGCGCTTTGCCTCAGGCATGCCGCCGCCGCCGACGGTGCAGCCGCCGTCGCCACGGTCAGCCGGTTTTACGATGTTCTGCTGGCGGTGATGAAGGCGGCCAAAAGCGAGACGTTCGACCAGCGCTATGCCACCCTGACGCCGGCGATCGAGCAGGCGTTCGATCTGGCGCTGATGACCCGAATCGCAGTCGGGCCGGCATGGCCGCAGCTGACCGCCGATCAGCAGGCGCGGCTGACCCAGGCCTTCATACGGTTCACGATCTCGGAATATGCCGGCCGCTTCAACGATTACAGTGGCGAGCGTTTCGAGGTCGATCGCACTGCGCTGCCCAACCCCAACGGGGTCGTCGTGCAGAGCCAGCTGGTTCAGTCCGACGGCGAAAAAACCACCCTCAACTATCTGATGCACCAGGGCGCCGGCGGCCCCTGGCAGATCATCGACGTGTATTTGAAGGGCACGATCAGCGAGTTGGCCACGCGCCGCTCGGAATTCACCGGGGTGTTGCAGCGCTCCGGTGCCGACGGGCTCGTTCAGGTGCTCGATCAGCGTTCCGCCGCGCTGCGGACGGGCTGACCGGCGAGCGGGCCTTCGTCGCCGGCATTGTCGCCGCTCGGCGCGGCGGCCGCGGCGGCAACCGGGGCGGCCAGGTTCGAGCGCGGAGCCGGCGTTGCCGGGGTGGCGGCCGGTATGGGCGGAGGCGATGCGGGCGTGTTGCGCGAGGTCGGCGCCCGCGGCGCAGTCGCCCCGGGATCGTCGTAGAAATTGGGCGCCGGCAGGCTCGTATCGGGCTTCGGCGTCGCGGCGCCCGGCGCCGCCTTGCCGGGGTCGCGGTAGAAGTTTGGGGTCGGGGCGGCTGGCTCACCGCGGCGCAACTCTGCGGCGCGCTGCTGTTGCGACAGGCTGCGCAATTCGGCATAGAAATCGAGGGAGTTCTTTTGCAGGTCATCGAGCACATTGAGGACGCGCGCGCGCTGGTCGATGCCGCCGAGGACGAAGCGGGTGATCTGCAGGTCGTCGACATCCTCGGTCGTCGCCAGGTATCCGAACGGATCGATCAGCGCGTCCACCCCCATCCCGATGCTGTCGCGCGGGTTGGACGGACCGAGGACCGGCAGCACCAGATACGGCCCTTGCGGCAGGCCCCAGACGTAGAGGGTCTGGCCGAAATCGGCAGGTTGCGACTTGAGGCCCCATTTGTTGGCGATATCGAGCAGTCCGCCGAGGCCGATGGTCGAGTTGACCGTAAACCGCCCGACCGTGATACCGGCGCTCTTAAAGCGGCCCTGCAGAACATTGTTGATGACGATGACCGGATCTTTGAGATTTTCGAGGACGCGGTGCAACGCATCGCGCGCCTTTTCGGGCAGGATCGTAACGTAGATCTTGGCGGCAGGCTTGAGCAGGATTTTGTCGAGTACCATGTTGGCGTCGAGGATTTTTCGATTCATCGGCTCGAGCGGGTCGTTGGTCTGCTCGAACGCCGCCCGTTCCGCGGGATTGGTCGGCGGGGTGGCGCAACCAAAAAGAATCGGGGCGATCGCCACAGTGGCCGCTAGGGCACGGCATGCAGCCCCGTAGGACAGGGTGTTCAGGCTCACGAAATTTCCGGAGGGCTGCTGATCGGATGAGCGTTGTAGGCGTCCCGGCGGCCGCATCGTCGACAATCTCGGTTGCGAACGCAATGGCAAATCGCTATCCGCTGTCGCGCGTGTCGCGACCCACGGCATCGCCATGAACCCGTTCGGCCTTGCCCTCGTCTTGGTTCCGGTCTGGGCCTATCTCGTCGGCACGGTTATCGCGGCGGCGCGCTTCGCCCGCCGGCCGATCGCGCCCGCCGCCGCGCAGCCGGCCGTATCGGTGCTGAAGCCGCTGCACGGCGTCGAGCCGGGGCTCTACGAGAATCTCCGCTCGTTCGTCGACCAGGACTACCCGGCGATGCAGACCGTGTTCGGCGTCCGCAATCCGGCCGACGAGGCCTTGCCGGCGGTGCGCCGGCTGATGCAGGACTGGCCCGACAGCGACATCGCCCTGGTCGTCGATTCGCGCGCGGCAGGCAGCAACCTCAAGGTCGCCAACCTCGAAAACATGCTGCCGGCGGCGCGCCACGACGTCTTGGTGCTTGCCGACAGCGACATGCGGGTCGGCCGCGACTATCTCGCCGCGGTCGCCGCGCCGCTGCAGGACCCGGCTAACGGGATCGTGACCTGCCTCTATAAAGGCGTCCCGACCGGCGGCATCTGGTCCGAGCTTGGGGCGATGCACATCAATTACGCCTTTCTGCCGAGCGCCCTGGTCGGCGCCGCACTGGGCGCCGGCGGAGGGTGTTTCGGGGCCACGATCGCGCTGCGCCGCGACGTGCTCGACCGCATCGGCGGGTTTGTTCCGCTGCGCGACGAATTGGCCGACGACCACCGTATCGGGACGGCGGTACGCGACCGCGGCTTCGCCGTCGTACTGTCGCCCTACCTGGTCGAGAATCGGGTCACCGAGCCGTCGCTCGCGGCGCTGTGGCGGCACGAGCTGCGCTGGGCCCGCACGGTGCGGGCGATGGCCCCGGCCGGATTTGCCGGCTCGGTGCTGACGCATGCGGTCGTCATTGCCGCCGTCGCCGCGGGGTGTTCCGGAATGAGCTTGACCGCGTGCACGTTTCTGGGTTTGACGTGCGCATTGCGGTGGGCCTCCGCACTCGCGCTGGCGCGCATCCTCGGCCTGCGGATCGGCAAGCTGTGGCTGCTGCCGCTGCGCGACGCTTTATCGTTTGCCGTGTTTGCGGGTAGCTTCTGCGGGCGCAGCGTATCGTGGAGAGACCAGTTGTTGAGGGTCGGGCCGGACGGCCGCATGTCCGTCGATGGAGACAAGCTGGCATGATGAAGACGCTGTTTCTGCACCCGCCATCGTTCGACGGCTTTGACGGCGGCGCCGGGTCGCGCTACCAGGCGCGCCGCGAGATCCGCTCGTTCTGGTACCCGACCTGGCTGGCCCAGCCGGCGGCGCTGGTGCCCGGCAGCCGGCTCGTCGATGCGCCGCCGGCGCGGCGCCGGCTCGACGACGTGCTGCCGATCGCGCGGGATTACGAGCTGGCGGTGCTGCACACCTCGACCCCGTCTTTCGCCTCCGACGTCAAGGTCGCCGAGGCGTTGCGGCAGACGAACCCGCGGCTCAAGATCGGCTTTGTCGGGGCCAAGGTCGCGGTCGAGCCGGAGGCGAGCCTTGCTGCATCGGCGGCGATCGATTTCGTCGCCCGCGAGGAATTCGACTTCACGGTCAAGGAGGTTGCCGAAGGGCGCCCGTTCGATGAAATCGACGGCCTCAGCTATCGCGGCGCCGGCGGCAGCATCGCGCACAACCGCGCCCGCGCCGTGCTCGAAGACATGGACAGCCTGCCGTTTGTGACCGAAGTCTACAAGCGCGACCTGAGAATCGAGGACTACTTCATCGGCTACCTTCAGCACCCCTACGTGTCGCTCTATACCGGCCGCGGGTGCAAGTCGCGCTGCACGTTTTGCCTGTGGCCGCAGACCGTCGGCGGCCACCGCTACCGGGTGCGCAGCGTCGACCACGTGGTCGAGGAGATTCGCCTCGCCAAGAGCTATTTCCCGCAGGTCAGGGAATTCTTCTTCGACGACGATACCTTTACCGACAACCTGCCGCGGGCCGAGGCGATCGCCCGCGCGCTCGGCAAGCTCGGCGTCACCTGGTCGTGCAACGCCAAGGCCAACGTGCCGCGCGAGACGCTGGAAGTGCTGCGCGACAACGGGCTGCGCCTGCTGCTGGTCGGCTACGAGAGCGGCAACCAGCAGATTCTCCACAACATCAAGAAGGGGATGCGGGTCGATGTGGCGCGCCGCTTCACCAAGGACTGCCACGCGCTCGGCATCACGATCCACGGCACGTTCATCCTCGGCCTGCCCGGCGAGACCAGGGAGACCATCGAGGAGACGATCTCCTTTGCGGCCGAGATCAATCCGCACACGATCCAGGTGTCGCTGGCGGCGCCCTATCCCGGCACCGAGTTGTATCGGCAGGCTGTCGATCAGGGCTGGCTCGACACCACCCACGCCGAACTGATCGACGAGCACGGCGTGCAGATCGCGCCATTGCACTACCCGCACCTGTCGCACACCGAGATCTTCGAGTCGCTGGAGACGTTCTACAAGCGCTTCTATTTCCGCCGGCAAAAGATCGCTGCGCTGGTGGCCGAGATGGTCAAGAGCCCGCAGATGATGCGCAGGCGCCTGCGCGAAGGCGTCGAATTCTTCCACTTCCTGCGTCGCCGCGAGATGGCGGGCTGACGACCCCGGGGGCGATGACCGGCCGCTTTATTTGACCCGCTGCTTTATCTGAGTCGTGTCATTGCGACCCGCGGGCCTGACCCGCGGGGGAGCAATCTCGCTCCGATTGGAGGCACGCGATAGCCAAGCCGCCTTGCGGGCGGCTGGCCATGACCATGCAAATCGAACGAAACGCGCCTCAGATGTCTGCGTAGGCGCGGATTTCTGCGCGGGCGCCGGGGTGGGTTACCGCACCCTTTTCGGCATCGCCGACGGTCTGCGCGTATTTCCACAGCGTGCCGGACTGGAAATCGTGGCGCCGCGGCGTCCAGGCCTTGCGGCGCTCGGCGAGCTCGGCATCGCTGAGCGCCACCTCGATCGTGCCTTTGACCGCGTCGATCGAGATCATATCGCCGTCCTTCAACAGCCCGATCGGGCCGCCGACCGCGGCCTCCGGCCCGACATGGCCGATGCAGAACCCATGGCTCGCGCCCGAGAAGCGCCCGTCGGTGATCAGCGCCACCTTTTCGCCGACGCCCTGGCCGACCAGCGCCCCGGTGGTCTGCAGCATCTCGCGCATCCCCGGCCCGCCTTTCGGACCCTCATAGCGGATCACGATGACATCGCCTTCCTTGTATCGGCGGCTGGTGACCGCGGCGAACGCATCCTCCTCGCAATCGAAGCAGCGCGCCGGGCCGGTGAACTGCAGCCGCGCCATGCCCGCAACCTTCACGATCGCCCCTTGCGGCGCCAGGTTGCCCCTCAGCGCCACCACCCCGCCGGTTGACGAAAACGGGTTTGCGGTCGGACGGACCACGTTCTGCCCGGTCGGGAAGACGACATCCTTGAGGTTCTCGGCCACGGTCTTGCCGGTGACGGTGATGCAGTCGCCGTGCAGGTAGCCGCCGTCGAGCAGCGCCTTCATCAGCACCGGCACCCCGCCGATGTCGTAAAGGTCCTTCATGACGTACTCGCCGCCCGGCTTGAGATTGCCGATATAGGGGGTGCGCGCATAGATCTTGCCGACTTCGTGCAGGTCGAAGTCGATCCCGGCCTCGTTGGCGATCGCCGGCAGATGCAGCCCCGAATTGGTCGAGCCGCCGGCCGCGGCGACGACCGCAGCGGCATTCTCCAGCGACTTGCGGGTGACGATGTCGCGCGGCCGCAGGTTCAGCCGGAGCAGCTCCATGACCTGCTGGCCCGAGGCCTCGGCAAAGGCGTCGCGCGAATCGTAGGGCGCGGGGGCGCCGGCCGAGCCGGGCAAGGCGAGCCCGATCGCCTCGGACACGGCGGCCATCGTGTTGGCGGTGAACATTCCGCCGCACGATCCCGATGACGGGCAGGCGACGCATTCCAATTCGTGCAGATCCTCGTCGGTCGCCAGGTTGACGCTGTGCTTGCCGACCCATTCGTAGACATCGCCGACCGTGACGTCCTTGCCGCGGAAGCGGCCGGGCATGATCGAGCCGCCATACATGAACACGCTCGGCACGTTGAGCCGCACCATCGCCATCATCATGCCGGGCAGCGATTTGTCGCAGCCGGCGAGGCCGACGAGCGCATCGTAGCAATGCCCGCGCATCGTCAATTCGACCGAGTCGGCGATGATCTCGCGGCTGATCAGCGAGGCCTTCATCCCGGCATGGCCCATCGCGATCCCGTCGGTAACGGTGATCGTGGTGAACTCGCGCGGCGTGCCGTGCGCGGCGGCGACGCCTTTCTTCGCGGCCTGGGCCTGACGCCCCAGGGCGATATTGCAGGGCGCGGCCTCGTTCCAAGTGGTGGCGACGCCGACCAGCGGCTGGTCCTCGATCTGCTCGCGGGTCAACCCCATCGAATAGAGAAAGGCACGGTGCGGCGCGCGCTCGGGGCCGACCGTCACATGCCGGCTCGGCAGGCGCGATTTGTCGAATGCGGGCTTGCGGGCATCGTCGGGCATCTCAACTCTCCTGCTGGTAGCGGGCACCGTAGCGACGCACCCCGTCGCGATCAATGCCCGCGCCAACCCGGCCCGGAATGACAACAATGTAAATCCGTCTGCGGCTGCGTTGCATGGCGGGGCGGGAGAGCGCATCCTGCGGCCGCAAATGCGGGAGAATGGCGATGACGGCGGTGATCGAGCGGCAGCGTGTGGTGGCGCGGCCGACCGGAGGGGCGCTGGGGGCCGACATCGAAGGCGTCGATCTGGCGCAGCCGCTGACCCAGGAGACGACGGCGGCGATCAAGGACGCCTGGGCGCAGAACCTCGTGTTGCGGTTTCGCGGCCAGCGGCTCAGCGACGACGACCTGATGCGCTTCAGCCGCCAGTTCGGCGAGCTCGACTGGGCGCCGGTCGCGGCGACCACGGACGCGCCCGAAGGGCGGGACTACGTCATGGTCGTTTCCAACGTGGTCGAGAATGGCAAGCCGATCGGCCAGCTCGGCGCCTACGAGGCGGTGTGGCACACCGATATGTCCTATGTCGCCGAGCCGCCGCAAGCCTCTGCCCTCTATTCGCTGGAGGTGCCGGAAAGCGGCGGCGACACCGGGTTCAGCAACATGTACCTGGCGCTGGAGCGGCTGCCGGCCGAATTGCGCCGGGGGATCGAGGGCCGCGTCTGCCGCCACGACGCCAGCCGCAACAGCGCCGGCGAATTGCGCCGCGGCTATGTCGATGCGCCCGATCCCTCGCAGACCGTCGGTGCCGACCATCCGCTCGTCCGCACCCATC
This sequence comes from Alphaproteobacteria bacterium, assembly GCA_030041385.1. Lineage (GTDB taxonomy): Bacteria > Pseudomonadota > Alphaproteobacteria > ATCC43930 > CGMCC-115725 > DATARH01. The sequence goes on along the minus strand of JASHNY010000132.1, from coordinate 3,205 downwards.
CGGTGACCGGCAAGAAGGCGCTGTTTCTCGGGCGCCGCCGCAACGCCTACATTCCCGGCCTGCCGCTCGCCGAGAGCGAAGCGCTGCTCGACGCGCTGTGGGATCATGCGAGCAGGCCGGAACTCGCCTGGTATCAGCAATGGCGCCCCGGCGACCTGGTCTTGTGGGACAATCGCTGCGTGATGCACCGGCGCGACGCGTTCGACCCGGCGGCGCGGCGGGTCATGCACCGCACCCAGATCAAGGGCGACCGGCCGTACTGACCGGGCCGGGCGCCGGCCGATCAAGCCGGAGGGGATGATGCGTAGGGGGGCGGGGTTGGTCGTGCCGGTGGCGCTGCTGCTGGCGGCATGCGGCGGAAAGACCGTGCCGAAGGGGTTTTCGGAGCTGGTCTTGCGCGATCCGGTGTGGGAAGAGGTTCAGCTCCAGGTGGTCATGACCCGCAACGAAAATTGCGAGGATCACGGCAACGGCTTCATCTCAGCGAAGACCGTGGTCATGCACAAGGGCAAGGACCAGAGCTTCGACGTGCCCGAGGGTGCCAGCATGTGCTGGCGTCACAACCGCGATCCCAACCGCCCGGTGGCCGGCGACTGGTCGGACTGGAGCCGGGCAACGCTCTATCCCGGGCAACGGACCGAGACCGACCTTTAGCGCCCCGACGCCGCTATGCCGGCGATGCCGCGACCGGCGCGGGCTTGGCGAGCGCGGCGTCGATTTCCTCGATCGAGCGCCCTTTCGTCTCGATCCCGATGACGACGAAGGCAACCGCCGCGAGCGCCGCCCAGAAGGCAAGGAAATACATCGCCGGGAGGATCGCCCCGATCGTCGCCGCCGGCTTGACGAAATTGGAGGCCCCGACGATCAGCGCGAGGCCCAGCGGGCTGATGATCTTGCCGAAATTGCCGACGCCATAGCCGAGGCCCATGCCGCTCGCGCGCAGGCCAGCCGGCCACACCTCCGCCATGTAGGGCGCGATGATCGCATAGGAGCCGCCGCCGAAAAACGAATGGGCCATCAGCATCAGCCAGAACACCGACACCGTGCCGATGAACAGATCGGCGAGATGTCCGGCGATGATCAGGGTTATGACGCCGCCGAGGCACGCCAGCATGCCCGACCAGCGCCGCCCGATCAGGTCGGGCAGGAACGAGCAGCCGATGCGCCCGACAAAGGCGCTGAGCCCGACCCAGATCATCAGAAACGAGGCATGCGCCGGCGTCGTTCTCAGCAGCAGCAACAGCAGGGTCGGCGCCCACAGCGCCAGCCCGACGCCGCTGGTCTGCGACAGCCCGGTCAGGCACACCAGTACGACGCTGCGCGGATACCTGAACAATTCGCGCCATGGCGTATGCCGCAATTCGGGCAATTCGGCTGGCAGGTCGATCGTCTCGGGCTCGACTTGCAAGGCCCAGGCGATCGAGCGCCGCGCCTCCTCGCTGCGCCCGCGGCGCAGCAGCCAGCGCGGCGATTCCGGCACCCAGGCGCGGATCATCAGGGTGAACAAGGCCGGCAGCAGGCCGATCAGAAACAGCCCGCGCCAGCCGATGATCGGCCCCAGATAGGCGCCGCAGGTTGCGCCGAGCGCACCGCCGATCGACACCGTCGTGGTGACCAGCCCGCCGATCCAGCCGCGCTTTGACGAGGGCACGAATTCCTGTACCAGCGGCAGGTCGACCGCGACCAGCCCGGCCACGCCGACGCCGACCAGGAGCCGGAAGAAGGCGAGGATCAGCCAGCCGTGCTGATCGGGGGTGAAGGCCATGGCCCCGGTCGCCAGCGAGAAATTGAGCGCGGTCGCGATGAACACCTTGCGGCGCCCGATCCGGTCGGCCATCCAGCCCCAGAAAAACGCGCCCGGGATCGCGCCGACGCCGGCCGCCAGGAGGATGACGCCCGACTGGCCGAAGGTCAGGTGCCAGGCGCCGACGATGAAGGCCAGCACATAGCCGATCAGGAAAAAATCGAAGAAATCGAGCATGTCGCCGAGGATCGCGGCAGACACGATCTTCCACTGGTTCGCCGTCAGCCGCTGTTGCCGCTCCAGCGCCTCCAACATCGCGTCCTCCCACCGAAGCCGAACGAGCGGCGATGCGACCGGAGTTTCTTGTCGGATGGCGGCGCCGCAAAGGGCGTGCCGCACAGCATTGCCGAAGACTGTAGCGGCAATACGCCGCATGCGACAATAGCGCGCATATAAGCGGCGGAAACTCTTTGCGGCTTCGCACTTCGGGCACGACGAGCCGGTATCGCCTTCTGCCGCGATACCGTAAGCTGGAGGCCGGAACCTACCGCTGTACCTATCGAGGAGCCCGCCGATGCAAGTCATCAACGCAATCGCCAAAATCCTCAAGAAAGAGGGCGTCGACTGGCTGATCGGCTATCCGGTCAACCCGATCATCGAAGGCGCGGCTGCGGAGGACATCCGCACGATCATGGTGCGCCAGGAGCGGATCGGGCTGCACATGTGCGACGCGGTCGCCAAGACGACATCGGGCGACAAGATCGGCGTCTTCGTGATGCAGCACGGGCCGGGCACCGAAAACGCCTTTGGCGGCGTCGCGCAATCGTTCGGCGATTCGACCCCCGTCGTGGTATTGCCGGCCGGCTATGCGCGCAACCTCAACCAGGTCCACCCGAACTTCAACGCCGCGCTCAACTTCCGCCATGTCACCAAATCGTCGGAGCAGGTGACCGTCGCCGACGCCACGGTGGAGGCGCTGCGGCGCGCCTTTACGGTGGTTCGCAACGGTCGCCCCGGCCCGGTTCTGGTCGAGTTTCCGACCGATATCCTGCGCTCTGAAATCCCGGACGAGCTGGTCGCCGAGTACAAGGCCGCGCCGCGGCTGAAGAGCGCGCCCGATCCGCAATCCGTGTCGAAGATCGCCGAGGCGCTGGTCGCCGCCGAACGGCCGGTATTGCATGTCGGCCAGGGCGTCCACTACGCCAAGGCGTGGCCGCAATTGCGGGCGCTCGCCGAATTGCTCGAAGCCCCGGTGATGACGACGCTGGGCGGCAAGAGCGCGTTTCCGGAAAGCCACCCGCTGTCGCTGGGCTCGGGCGGCATCGGCATCGGCGGGCATTTGTGGCATTTCCTGCAGAATGCCGATTTGATTTTCGGCATCGGCTGCAGCTTTACCCGGACGAGCTTCGGCACCGGCATGCCGAAAGGAAAGAAGATCATCCACGCGACGCTCGACCCCTA
>JASHNY010000107.1 GCA_030041385.1 Alphaproteobacteria bacterium | reverse complement strand
CGGCCGGAATATGGATCCAGAAATCGCGGTCCTTGCCGCCGGCCTCGATCAGCGCGACCTGCGTCGCCGGGTCGGCGCTCAACCGATTGGCGAGCACACACCCGGCTGAGCCGGCACCGACGATGACGAAATCGGCCTCTGTATCGAACTGCATGGTATTTCGGACCTCATTGCGGCGGGAAGATCAAGAAGAGGTAGTCTCCTCTTACGATAGCATTTCCAATAGCCGTCATCCCGGCGAAAGCCGGGACCCATGCCGGGCCTTCGCCGGGATGACAACGCGAGGAGCGGTCGTGGCGGGCGGCTACAATCTAACAGGCATCCGGCACAAGCGGGGGCGCTTCACATGTCTGCGACGATGATCCTGGTCGGCGACGTCAACCTGATGAATGCGGATGATCCGCACGTGCCGTTCCGGGAGGTCGGAGCGGCGCTATGCGCGGCCGACATTGTTTTCGCCAACCTCGAATGCTGTCTCTACAATCCGCCTCCCGACCACACGGTCGAGCAGGAGGGGTTCTTCGCCGATCCCGAAATCGCCGGCGCCGCGTTGCGCGAGGTGGGGATCGCTGCGGTGGGGCTTGCCAACAACGTCAATTACGGGGCGGCGGCGATCCTCGGATCGATTGCGCAACTCGACCGGCTTGGCATCGCCCATACCGGCGCCGGCGCGAATCTGGCGGCGGCGCGGGCGCCGGCCATGGTCGCGCGCGACGGGGTTAGGATCGGGTTTCTGCAGCGCAGCTCGGTGTATTGGCCGACCAACCACGAAGCGAGCGCAAGCGGCCCCGGCATCGCGGCGTTGCGCGCCCATACCGCCTACCAGGTGCCGGCGCACAAGACCCGGCCGGAGATTCCGCCGATGAACCGGCCGGGCGTCCCGCCGATCATCCTGACCTGGCCGGACCGCGCCTATCTCGACGCCTTTACCGACGACATCGCGGCACTGCGCCGCGCCGTCGACATCGTCGTGGCATCGTGCCATTGGGGGCTCGGCGAGGAGGTGCTGGATTACATGCGAGACATCGCCCATGCCGCAATCGATGCCGGCGCCGACATCGTGATCGGGCATGGCCCGCATTATTCATTGCCGGTCGAAACCTACAAAGGCAGGCCGATCTTCTATGGCCTCGGCAGCTTCTCGTTCCACACCGGCCATGGCGGGCGCCGCCACGGCGACTGGATCGGCATGATGGCCGAAGTCAAGGTCGGGCGGGCCGGGATTGCCGCACCGCGCTTCCGTTTCGTACGGCACAACGAAGCGAACGAAACCGTGCTGTGCGCCCTGGCGGCCGAAGGGGCGACCTTTGAGCGCATTGCTGCCGCGAGCGCCGCCAGCCTTGCCGCCGACGGCGACTGGATGCGGATTACGTGACGGGCCGGCTCAGCCGTAGCGTTCGACGATGCCGGCGATGCCGGATAGGCCCTTCTGCAAATCCTCGATTGTCATCACCGGGATCATGTCGATCCGCGCGTTGATGCCAAGGAAAAGGCGCTCGGCAATCTCGGGGATCTGCGATGCATCGCGCAAATCCAAAATGAACAGCGATGCCCGCTCGCCGCCATCGGGAAAGAAGTAGGCCGCTTCCGGCTTACATTCTTCCATGAATCTCTGCACGACCTTGCCCATCTTGCCGCTGCGGATCGCGTCGTTACCGGGATCGACCGGGACTCGGACTCTGATCATCACGCGCATGATTTCCTCCCTGCTTTTGGAGATTAGGCCGAGATTTTCTTCGTTATCTGCTCTCTCTCAATGACCGCTTTTTTCGGGTCATTGCGACTTCGCGGGCTTGACCCGTAAAAAGATCACCTCAGCAGGATAAGGGTTCCGGCGCAGCGACGCTAGAACCGGCCGGCAATCGTCACAACGCCAAGAGGCGGTCTCTCAGCGCGGGGTCATCGCGCAGTTCGGCAGACGGTCCGGTGTGGCGTATGGCGCCGCGCTCCAGCACATAAACGCGGTCGGCCAGGGCGAGCGAGAACTCGACGCCCTGCTCGGCGAGCAGGATCGTCAGCCCCTGCCGTTTCAATTCGCCGACCTGCTCCAGCAGGGAATCGACGACGAGCGGCGCCAACCCCTCAGACGGTTCGTCGAGCAGCAACAGTTCGGGGTTGCCCATCAAGGTGCGCGCGATCGTCAGCATCTGCTGCTCGCCGCCGGACAGGAAGCCGCTCTGCCGGTTGCGCAACTCGTGCAGCTTTGGAAACAGCTCGAAAACGGCGTCGGTCGTCCAGCGGCCGGAACGGCGCGCGGCGTGGGCGGCGACGGTCAGATTTTCCAGCACGCTCAATTCGGCAAAGACACGGCGGTCTTCCGGCACGAAGCCGATCCCGGCGCGCGCCACCCGGTGTGGCGCCCAGCCGGTGATGTTGGTGCCTTTCCACACAACCCGGCCGCTCGACGGCCGCAGCAGCCCCATGACCGAGCGGATCGTCGTCGTCTTGCCGACGCCGTTGCGGCCCAAGAGGCACACGCATTCGCCGGCGAACACTTCGAGCGAGATGCCGAACAGCACCCGCGACAAACCGTAAGCGCTGTAAATCTCCTCTACCCCGAGCAGCGGCGTCATGCGCGCTGTTCCTCGCGATGGCCGAGATAGACCCGGCGCACCTCGGCATCGTTGCGCACCGCTTCGGGCGTGCCGTCGGCGATGATCCGACCCTGGTGCAGCACCGCGATCTTCTGCGCGATCGAAAACACCACTTCCATATCGTGCTCGGTAAACAGCAGGGTCAGCGACCGCTCGCCGGCGATGCGTTCGAGCAGGCGGATGGTCTCGTGCGTCTCCGTCGCCGACATGCCGGCGGTCGGCTCGTCGAGCAGCAAAACCCGGGGGTCGCTCGCCAGCGCCAAGCCCAGTTCGAGCTGCTTCTGGTTGCCGTAGCTGAGCGTGCCGGCGATCGTGTTTTCCTGGCCGTCGAGCCCGATCGAATAGAGCAGCGCCGCAGTCTCGGTGCGATAGAGCGCCTCGGACCGGGCCCAGAAATTGAGGCCGCGGCCGTGATGAACCAGAAATGCGGCCTGGATGTTCTCGAACACGGTCAGTTTGGGGAAGATGTTGGTGCGCTGAAACGACCGGCCGACCCCCATGCGCACGATACGGTGCGGCGCCGCGCCGGTGATGTCGCGCCCGTCGAGGCGCACCGCGCCGCTGTCCGGCTGCAGATGCCCGGTAATCAGGTTGAACAAGGTCGATTTGCCGGCACCGTTCGGCCCGATCACCGCGGCAATCTGGCCGGTTTCGACGGTCAGGCTGACGCCGCCGACGGCGACGAAGCCGGCGAACGACTTGCGCAGTTCCTGGACCTCAAGCATGGCGAGGCGACAGCCGGCGCCGACCGACGCGCTGGATCAGGCGAAAGCCGGCGACCAGCCCGCCGACGATACCGCCCGGGAAAACGAACAGCAGGATCAGCAGGATCGTACCGAGCACAAACGGCCAGTACTGGGTGTAGTCGGTGATCGCCTGGTTGAGCCAGACCAGCGCCGCCGCGCCCACCGGCGGTCCCCAGAAGAACTCCATGCCGCCGAGGATCGCCATGATGATGACCTCGGCCGATTTCGACCAGAACACGTAATCGGCAAAGACGCCGCGGCTGAAGATGCCGTAAAGCGCCCCGGCCAGGCCGGCAAAGCCGCCGGCAACGACAAACGATGCGAGCTGATAGGCGCGCACGTTGATGCCGAGAAAGGCGGCGCGCTCGGGATTGTCGCGGACCGTCGTCAATACCCGCCCGAACGGCGAGCGCACGATCCGGTGCACGACCGCCAGCGACACGGCAACCAGCACCAGGGCCAAGAGGTAGAAGCGGTCGCCGATGCTCAAATCGCCGCACCCCGGCAGCGACAGCATCCAATGGAGGTGGGGATAGGGGATTTCCGGCACCCCCTGGTCGCCGCCGGTCACCGAATTCCACTTGTAGCAGATGGCCCAGACGATCTGCGAAAACGCCAGCGTCAGCATCGCAAAATAGAGCTTGATCAGGCGCACGCAGAAATAGCCCGATACCAGCGCGAACAGCGCCGCGCCAAGCCCCGCCGCCGGAAATGCGATGACGAACGGCACCCCGTAGGTCTTCATCAAGATGCCGCAGACATAGGCGCCGACGCCGAAATAGGCGACATGGCCGAACGAGACGAGGCCGGTGGTGCCGAGCAAGAGGTTGAGGCTCACCGCGAACAGTGCGTCGATAACGATCTGTGCCGCAAGGAACGTGTCATAGCGCGAGCCGAGCCAGGGCACGGTGGCCATGACGATGAAGACGAGCAGCGTCCACGGAATGCGGCGGACGAGCGGCGTGCGCAGCGGCACCGCCGCGGCCGGGCTCCGAACAATGCCGCCAGCCGGGGCGACGGCCTCTCCGGTGCGCAATTCGGTCGTCATAGCGGCTTCCCGAAAAGGCCCCAGGGGCGGACGATCAAGATGACCGCCATCAGCACAAAGACCGAAAACAGCGAGAAGCCGGGAAAGATCAGGATGCCGAACGACAGGACTTCGCCATAGATGACCGATCCCCAGAACGTGCCCCAGAAGGAACCCATGCCGCCGATCACGACGACGATGAAGGCCTGGACGATGATCAACACGTCCATTCCCGGCACGATGCTCTCGATCGGCGTCACCAGCGCGCCGCTAAGCCCGGCGAGAAACGCGCTGAACACGAACATGCCGGTATAGATCGTGCCGACATTGGCGCCGAGCGCGTCGAGCATCTCGCGGTCCATCTGGGCCGCCCGCACCATCCGCCCGACGCCGGTGTGATTGAGCGCGTACCAGCCGAAAAACGCGATGGCCGGCCCGATCACGACGATGAACAGGCTGTAGAGCGGCTGGGTCGTGCCCAGGATCTGGACGCTGCCGCTCAGTAGCGGCGGGGCCGACACCGAAAGCTGCCCGACCCCCCAGAGGAATTTTGCCGCATCGCCGAGGATCAGCACCAAGGCATAGGTGAACAGGAGCTGATAAAGCTCATCGCGGCCATAAAGATAGCGGAAGAGAAAGCGCTCCACGACCGCGCCGAGGAGGCCGACAGCGACCGCGGCAAAGATTGCCGCCAGCCAGAAGCCGCCGCCGGAAGGCTGCACCCATTGCACCGCCTGCCAGGCAAGATAGGCCCCAAGCATGTAAAACGACCCATGCGCGAAATTGATCACGCGCATGACCCCGAACACCAGCGACAATCCCGACGCGATCAGGAACAAGAACATCGCGGTAGTCAGGCCGCCCATGAATTGACTGAACACAAGTGAGCCCGACACCGCCGTCACATCCTCCTTAAAAAAACCGCGTCGCCCGCTTTTGCATTGAGATCGCGGGCGACGCGCTCCGTTCCTCGGTTATGCCCTCGTCAATTCGTCGGGAACGAGGTCGGCAGCAATTCCGGGTTCTGGATGATCGCGAAGGGATAGGCCGCTTCCTTGGCCATCACGCCCCAGTATTCCGGCGCAAACGTCTCGTGCGACTTGACGCTGAATGTGCGCTTGCCGACCGGCGTGTCGAAGGTAAGGCCTTCGAGCGCCTTCGACACCTTGTCGGAATTGGTGTTGCCGGCCTTCTTGATGCCGTCGGCCAACGCGTAGATCGACTGATAGCCGACGATCGACCAGCCCGACGCGTACTTCGCGTGAGTGAACGCCTTCAGATCGGTGATGAACTTCTTGTGCGCCGCCGGCTCGTTCCCGACCCATACAACCGGGTCGTAGGCGTCGCCGATGATCCCATAGGGATAGTCGTTGCCGAGCGCCTTCGCCTCGTCGGTCGTGCCGACCTCGGCGCCGTCGACCATGCGGTTCTTGATCGCCGTGAAGTAGCCGCGCGGCTTCGCCTCCTTGGTAAAGGTCACGAAATCGCCGGCGAACAGCGAGCAATAAACCGCGTCAGGCTTCTTGCTCATCTGCGCCGTGATGAACGAGGTGAAATCGGCCTCGCCGAGTTTCGGCCACTCCTCGTCGACGATCTTGATGTCGGGGCGCAATTTGGCCAGCGCCTTGATGAAGGCGTTGATCGAATCCCGTCCATAGGCGTAGTCGGGCGCGATCGTGGCCACAGTCTTGACGCTCTTGAACCGCGCCATCTCGGTCGCGCCGGCCAAGCCCTCGACATCGGTGTTCGAGGAGATGCGGAAGATGTAGGGGTGGATATGCTGGGCGTCGGTCAGGATCGTGCTTTTCGACGTCGGCGCGATAAAGACGATCTTGTTCTCCTTGGCCACCGTCGAGACCGCCGGCGCCTCGGCCGAGGTCAGCGTGCCGACGAGGAAATCGACGTTGTCCTTGATGATCAGTTCGCGTGACAGGCGCACCGCCTCATCGGCATTGGCCTTGCTGTCGCGCGGCAACAGAACGAGCTTTTTGCCCAGCACGCCGCCCTTGGCGTTGATCTCGGCGACAGCCATCTGCGCGCCCTGCAGCACCGGCTGCCCGTAAACCGCGGTCGGCCCCGACAAGGGGATCGGAAACCCGATCTTGATCGTCCCCGCCGCGTGCGCGCATAGCGGCGCGCACGCCACCACCGCGCAGGCCGCAGCCACGCCGAGTCCCAGACGCATAACCAACCTCCCTCAATCCGGCTCTCATTGTTCGCCACCCCGGCCCCTGGAGAGCTCGCTTCTGTGCCGGCGCGGCGAGAAAATGGTCGGCACGGCGAAACCTGTCAAGCGCGCTGCCGTGTTGCCGCGTGCCGGCCTCCGGCTCAATTGATTGGGTACGATGCCGGCAGCAGCACCGGATCCTTCATCACCGCAAACGGGTATGCGGCCTCCTTGACCATCACGCCCCAAAATTCGGGCGAGAAGGTCTCGTGCGATTTGACGCTGAAGGTCCGCTTGCCGACCGGCGTGTCGAAAGTCATTCCGATCAACGCCTTGGACACCTTGTCCGAGTTGATGCTGCCGGCCTTCCTGATGCCGTCCGCCAGCGCTTCTATCGCGAGGTAGCCTTGAATCGACAGCGATGACGGATAGCGTTCGTGGGTGAACGCACGCAGCGCGGCGATATATTTCTTATGCGCCGGCGGCTCGCTGGCGCCAGCCCAGATCACCGGATCGAAGGTATTGACGAGTACCCCGTAAGGATAGGCACTGCCCAGCGCTTGCGCCTCGTCGGTGGCGCCCACGGCCCCGCTGTCGATGAGGCGGTTATCGATCGCCTTGTAATAATTGAGCGGCGTCGCCTCTTTGGTAAAGGTGATAAAGTCGCCGGCAAACAACGCAGAGTAAATCGCATCGGGGTGCCTGCTCATCTGCGCCGTGATAAACGGGGTGAAATCGGGCTCGCCCAGCTTTGGCCATTCCTGGTCGACGATCTTGATGTCGGGACGCAACTTTGCCAGCTCCCTGACAAACGCGCCGACCACGTCGCGGCCATATGCGTAATCAGGGCCGATCGTGGCGACGGTTTTGACGCTTTTCCAATTCGCCATCAGCTGCGCCGAGGCGAAGCCCTCGACATCGGTGTTCGACGTCGCGCGGAAGATGTAGGGGTGAATGTTTTGCGGATCGGTGAGCCGCACGGTCTCAGAAGTCGGCGCGATAAAGACGATCCGGTTTTCCTTGGCGACCGTCGATACCGCGGGCGCCTCGGCCGAGGTCAGGGTACCGACCAGGAAGTTGACGCCGTCCTTGATGATCAGTTCGCGCGCGAGGCGCACCGCCTCGTCGGCGTTGGCTTTGCTGTCCCGCGGCAGCAGCTCGAGCTTGCGGCCGAGCACCCCGCCATGAGCATTGATTTGCGCGACGGCCAGTTGGGCGCCGGTGAGCACCGGCCGGCCATAGACGGCGGTCGCCCCGGATAAGGGGATCGGAAAGCCGATCTCGATCGGCGACGCTGCATACGCGGCCAGCGGCAGGCTCGCCGCGGCAACAATAAAACTAAGACTGAATCGCAAATTATGACGCAAGCGCATGAGGGCCTCCTGTTCGACGGCCCTCGCATCCAGCGAAAAGCAGGGCGAAGGCCCATTTATCGTTGGGTGGCGCGGATTCTGCGCGGCGCCGAGGTCCTGTCTATTAACTGCCCGAACTGCGCGCATTTGGCGCAGGGGCGCCGGCCGTCGCGGGCGCGTCGATTGCGCGCAACGGGATCGCGGCGATAACATCGCGCCACGCAACGCAAGAAGCCGGGGAGGTAGCTGCGTGGCTGATGTGCGACCGCTCGTCGAGGGCGATCTGGCCGAGGCGCAGCGCATTGTGCGCACCGCGTTCGGCACCTTTCTCGGCGTCCAGGACCTTGAGAATTTCTGGACCGATTTCGACTACGTCTACGGTCGTCACGGTGCCGAGCACACCGTCTCGTTCGCGATCGACGACGACGGGCGGCTCGCCGGATCGAATTTCGCGACGCGGTGGGGCAGCGTCGGATTTTTCGGCCCGCTGTCGATCCGCGCCGATCTGTGGAACCGCGGCCTCGCGCAGCCGCTCGTTGCCGCCGCGTCCGAGGCGTTCACCCGCTGGGGCGTCAGCCATGCGGGCCTGTGCACCTTTCCGCACAGCACCAAGCACATCTGGCTCTACCAGAAATTCGGGTTCCGTCCGCGCTTTTTGACCCCGATCATGGCGGTGCCGGCACGGCCCGGCTCGCTGCCCGAGCGGTCGCGCTACTCGGCCCTTGCGCCGGACGAGCGCCGCGCCGCCGAAGACGCCACCTATGCCCTGACCGACGCGATCTATGACGGGCTCGATCTGCGCGGCGAAATCCGCACGGTCGCCGCGCGCAACCTCGGCGACACGCTGCTGTTGTGGGACGGCGCGAGCCGGCTCGCCGGGTTTGCCGTCTGTCATTGGGGACCGGCGAGCGAGGCCGGGGCGGATTGCCTGTTCATCAAGTTCGGCGCGGTGCGGTCGGGCGCCGGTGCCGATCTGCGCTTTGCCCGGCTGCTCGATGCGGCGGGCGCTTTGGCGGCGTCGGTGGGGATGGGAAAAGTGCTCGCCGGCGTCAATACGGCGCGCGAGGAAGCCTATGCGCAGATGGCCGCACGGGGGTTTCGCGCCGTGGTCAACGTCGTGACCATGCACCGCCCGAATGAGCCCGGGTACAGCCGGCCCGGCGTCTACGCCCTCGACGATTGGCGATAGGTGACAGCATGAAAGCGATGGTGTGCGAGGCCTTTGGCGGGCCGGAGGTGCTGGCGTGGCGCGACGTACCCGACCCGCCGCCGCCCGGACCCGGCGAGGTCCAGGTGCGGATCGGCGCGCGCGGCGTGCAATACGTCGATGTGTTGATGCTCGCCGGCAAATACCAGTTCCGTCCCGAGCCGCCTTTCGTGCCGGGCAGCGAAGCGGCGGGCGAGGTGGTTGCGGTCGGCGAGGGGGCAGGCGCCTTCAAGCCCGGCGACCGGGTGATGAGCCGCCATCGCCTCGGCGCCTTCGCCGGGCTCGGCAACGCCAAGGCCGCGGATTGCGACGCGGTCCCCGCCGGCATGAGCCTGGAGGCCGCCTCCGTGTTCCGCGGCGCCTACCACACCGCCTATCACGCGCTGGTCCAGCGCGGCCGCCTGGCCGAAGGCGAGTGGGCGCTGATCCACGGCGCCGCCGGCGGCATCGGCATCGCCGCGATCCAGGTGGCCAAGCTGTTCGGCGCCACCGTGATCGCGACCGCCAGCACCGAGGAAAAGCGCGCCGCCTGCCGCGAGGAGGGCGCCGACTACGCGATCGACTACCGCGACGGGTTCCGCGACCAGGTCAAGGAACTGACCGGCAAGCGCGACGGTGTCGATATCGTCTATGACCCGATCGGCGCCCAGGTGTTCGAGGAATCGCTGCGCTGCATGGCCTGGGGCGGCCGCATCCTGATCCTCGGGTTTCTCGGCGGCCAGCCCGCGCTGGCACGCACCAACTATCTGTTGATCAAGGGGCTGGAGGCAATCGGGGTGCGGCTCGGCGGGGTCACCGAGCATCGCCCGGAAATCGGGCGTGCCAACACGAAGCTCCTGGTCGGCCTGGCCGGAGAGGGCAAGCTGCGACCGCGCATCTCGCACCGCCTGCCGCTCGACCGCGCCGCCGACGCGCTGCAGGCGGTGATCGACCGCAAGGTGATCGGCAAGGCCGTGCTGATCGGATAGGGCCGATGCTGAAACCTTTGAAGGTGTCGGGCGTTTTCAACAACACCGCAATTGAGGAGAGCGCGATGGCGGCAGCAACCGAACCGGATCTGGCCACCTTGCAAGGCGACATCCAGCAGCTTCGTGCCGACTTTGCGAAGATGACCGCGACGATGCGCGACATGTCGGTCGGCGGCATCAGCAAGGCAGGCGAAAGGGCTCAGCTCTCGGCCGAAAAGATGTGGGGCGAGGTCAAGCGGCAGGCCGAGCAGGTCGGCCACGAGATCGAGGAGCGGCCGTTCACCTCGGCGCTCGCCGCGTTTTCCACCGGGCTCATTCTCGGCATGCTGCTCAACGCGCGCCGCGGCTAGAACGGTGATGACACTGCGCTTGAGACCTGCGCCGTGAGCCGCCGGCTGGCGCGGCTGGGAGCGGCCGCGGCGGCGGGCATCATCGCCCTGATCGTCGTAACGATCGCCATCTGCTATCTCGCCGATGCGCTGCTGGCGGCGTTTGAAGCGGTGCCGCTGAGCCCCGCGGTCGCCGCGCTGCTCGTTGGGGTGGTCGGGCTGGTGCTGGCGGCGGTGATCGCCCTGATCGTCCGCCTGCTGGTGCGCGCGCCGCGCGCCGCAGCGGTGCCCGCGCCTCCGGGCGGGGACCTCAACGAGGCCGCGGCGCAACTCGGCGGCCTCGTCGCCCAACAGCTGGTTTCGACGGCGCGTGCCCGCCCTTACACCACGATGGCCGCCGCGCTGGCGGCCGGGCTCGCGCTCGGAGTCTTTCCCGAATTGCGCAGCATCCTGACCGGCCGCGGCACGAAAGACACGAAATAGGCCGCCCGACCGGGCCGCCCGGTCATCAATCGTAAACCATGCCGATCGTCTCGGCGACCAATACCGGGCGGCTGCCGCCCTCGATCTCCATCGTGCTCTCGTTGGTCACGCGCACGCCGCCCTCGACTTTTTCGACATTCTTGATCTTGAGCTTGAGGCGGACACGCGCGCCTGCCGGCACCGGCCCGGTGAAGCGCACCCGGTTGGCGCCGTAATTGATCCCGCGCGAGCGGTGCTTGACCCGGTAGATCGTCGCCGCCAGCCGCGGCACCAGCGACAAGGTCAGCCAGCCATGCGCGATCGTCTTGCCGCCCGGCATCTCGCGCTTGGCACGCTCGACATCGACATGGATCCATTGGTGGTCGCCGGTGGCGTCGGCGAATTTGTCGATCTGCTCCTGCGTCACCGTGTACCAGTCGCTGGTGCCGATCTCCTTGCCGGCGAGGGCAAGAAGGTCGGCCGGGCGTTCAATTTCGAGCATGATTCTCTCCCTCCCAATGCGGATCGCGGCCGTCTCGGCCGCATGCGGGCGGCACGCCCGCGCTCCAATTATCCTAAGGCCGCATCTGGAAACTTGCGGCGCCGGGCTTGCGTAATTTCTCGGCGAGGCGGGCGAAATCGCAGGCGAGACGGCGGGTGTCGCGGGGGTCGATGATCTCCTCGACCCAGAAAGCTTCGGCGGTGCGAAACGGCGAGCGCAGGCGGTTGAGCCGGGCTTCGATCTCGGCGCGCTTGGCGGCCGGGTCGGGGGCGGCCTCGATTTCGGCGCGATAGGCCGCCTCGATCCCGCCTTCGAGCGGCAACGAGCCCCAGCGCGCCGACAGCCAGGCATAGCGCACGGCGAACCGCCTTGCCGGCATGTTGACGGCGCCGGCGACGCCGAACACGTTGCGAACCAGAAACGTGCACCACGGCACCGTGGTCTGGTTGACCGCGGCCATCGCGCGCACGCCCTTCCTGATGGTCGCCGCCTTTTCGGCCTCGACGCCGATGTGAAAGCCGGGGCAATCGCACAAATAGAGGACCGGCAGATGAAAGGTCTCGGCGAGATCGACAAAGCGGATGATCTTGTCGCAGGCGTCGGCGGTCCAGCAGCCGCCATAGAAGAACGGGTCGCTCGCCATTACCGCGACCGGCAATCCGGCGAGCCGGGCGAGGCCGGTGATGATCGGCCGCCCGAACAGGCGGCCGATTTCGAAAAACGAGCCCTTGTCCACGACCGCCTCGACGATCGGGCGCATCTTGTAGACCTGCCGCGGGTTGCGCGGGATGGCTTCGAACAGGAACTCGTCGCGCCGCGCCGGATCGTCGTCGGAGGGCAGGCGCGGCGCCACCTCGTCGACCGATTGCGGCAGGTACGACAGGAACCGCCGCGCCGCCGCGAAGGCCTGGGTTTCGTCGGCGACCGCCTCGTCGACAGCGCCGCAACGCAGCTGGATTTCCCAGCCGCCGAGCTCGGTTTTTGACACTTCCTTGCCGAGCGCGTTGACCACCGGCGGGCCGGCCACGAACACGGCCGAAGTGTCCTTGGTCATCACCGAGTAGTGGCTCGACGCCAGACGCGCCGCGCCGAGCCCGGCGACCGAGCCCAGCCCGAGCGCCACCACCGGCACAACCCCGAGATTGGCGGTCGTGTAGTAATAGGTCGCGCCCGAGCCGACCCGGTGGGGCAGGTTGGCGCGGCCGGTGGTCTCGATCGTCTTGACCGAGCCGCCGCCGCCCGAGCCTTCGATGATGCGGATGATCGGCAGCCGCAGATCGTGCGCCATCTCTTCGGCCAAGACCGGCTTTTCGCGGATCGTCGCATCGGCCGACCCGCCGCGCACGGTAAAGTCGTCGCCGACCACGATCACCGGCCGCCCGTCGATCATGGCGCGGCCCATCACGCAATTCGACGGCACCAGCTCTTTCAGCTCGCCGTGCTCGTCATATTCGGCGCGGCCTGCAATGGCGCCGACCTCGTGAAAGCTGCCGGCATCGACGAGCCCGTCGATGCGCTCGCGCACGGTGAGGCGGCCGCCGGCGTGCTGGCGCGCCACCTTGTCGGCGCCCCCCAATGCCCGCGCTCGCCGCTCGCGCTCGCGCAGTTCGTCGAGTTCCGGCTGCCAGTTCATCGCGCCCCGACCCATGTTTGCGCCTATTGTAGGATGGGTTGCGGCTCTTTGGCTATGAGCGTAGATATGGGTCACCATACATAGAGACCCATATAGATGGGCAATTATGAAAACCACGGTGGAAATCTCGGCCGGCTTGCTGGAGGAGGCGCGCGCCTTGGCCGCTCGTGAAGGCGTGACACTACGTGGGCTGATCGAGCGCGGCTTGCATCGTGTGATCCAGGAGGCTGCGGCGGGCCCGGCGTTCAAGCTGCGCCGCGCAAGCTTCAAGGGTAAAGGACGGCAACCGGGTTTCGCGGACGCGAGTTGGGAGCAAGTGCGCGACGCCGCCTATCGGGGCCGCGGCGCGTGATCGCGATCGACACCAACATCCTCGTCTATGCGCATCGAGAGGATTCGCCATTTCACCAAGCCGCCTTCCGGCGTGTCGCTGAACTTGCGGAGGGCGTTGCAAGCTGGGCCATTCCCTGGCCGTGCCTGCATGAATTTCTCGCCATCGTGACCCATCCGCGCATCTACGCGCCGCCGACGCCGCTGGCCCGTGCCCTCGACCAGGTGGAGGCATGGCTCGAGTCGCCATCGCTGGCGGTTCTCGGCGAGACGGCGGCGCACTGGCCGGTGCTGCGCGAGCTGCTCGTCGGCGGCCGGATTTCCGGGCCGCAAGTCCATGACGCTCGCGTGGCCGCCTTGTGCTGCCAGCACGGCGTGCGAGAGTTGTGGACTGTGGACCGGGACTTCGGTCGCTTTGCTGGGATCAACGTCGCGAACCCGCTCGTCTGAGCCGTGCACGTCGCCTCGCGGGAGGTGCGGCGCGAGCGGGCTTGCGGCCTTGGCGCGTCGCGGTAAGGATGGCACCTTGCATGTCAACGAGGCAGGCAGATGCCGATCGAACTCCACACCTGGAACACCCCCAACGGGCGCAAGATCAGCGTAGCGCTCGAAGAAATGGGCCTGCCCTACACGGTCCACCCGGTCAATATCTCTAAGGGCGAACAGTTCAAGCCGGAATTCCTCAAGATCAGCCCCAACAACCGCATCCCGGCGATCGTCGATCCCGACGGGCCGGGCGGGCGGCCGATCAGCGTCTTCGAATCCGGCGCGATCCTGATCTATCTCGGCGAGAA
Organism: Alphaproteobacteria bacterium; assembly: GCA_030041385.1. Lineage (GTDB taxonomy): Bacteria > Pseudomonadota > Alphaproteobacteria > ATCC43930 > CGMCC-115725 > DATARH01. Next base: position 37,464 of record JASHNY010000107.1, on the reverse strand, counting down.
GACAGGGAAATTCTGGCCCAAGGGCGATCTGAGGGCGCAGGTGCCGGTGCTCGAATGGCTGATGTGGCAGATGGGCGGGTTCGGCCCGATGCCCGGCCAGGTCCATCACTTCCTGCAGGTGAAGGACGAGAACGATCGCCGCTACGGGCTCGAACGCTACATGAAGGAGACGCACCGGCTTTACGGCGTGTTCAACAAGCGGCTCGGCGATGTCGCCTATGCCGCGGGCGCCGACGTATCGATCGCCGATTTCGCGATCCTCGGCTGGGCCTGGCGGCACGAGCGGCACCAGGTCGATCTGGCGCAATACCCCAACGTCAAGCGCTGGTACGAGGCGATGATGGCGCGGCCCGGCACGAAAAAGGGGTTCGAGGTCCCGCTGTCGTAACCAACCCCGCTCCCGCATTGCGGGCGAGGGGAGGCAAGGAGGCCTTGATGCCGCCGCTCCGCAGTTTCCTGTTCGCGCCGGGCAATCATCCGCGTCGGGTCGAGAAGGCGCTGACCCTCGATGCCGATGCGGTGATCCTCGACCTCGAAGACGCCGTCGCGATTGCCGAAAAGCCGGCAACGCGCGGCGCGGTGGTCGCCGCCTTTGCACAGCAGCGGACCGGGCTGCTCTATGTCCGCGTCAACGCCGCCGATACCGAGTTCTGCTATGGCGACCTCACTGCGATCGTGCGCGCCGGGCTCGACGGCATCATCCTGCCCAAGGTCGAAAGCGCGGCGAGCCTGCAGACGATCGACTGGCTTCTCTCGCAGCTCGAACGCGAGCGCGACCTGGCGGCGGGCGGCATCGACCTGATCCCGATCATCGAGACCGCCCGCGGCCTCGGCGCGCTCGAAGCCATTCTCGGCGCCGGCACCCGCGTCAGGCACTGCGCCTTCGGCGCCGGCGACTTCACGCTCGACGTCAACATGCGCTGGAGCCGCGATGAGGGCGAACTGGCCTATGCCCGCGCCCGGGTTGTGACCGCCAGCCGCGCCGCCGGGATCGAGGCGCCGCTCGACACGGTGTGGGTCGATCTGCAGGACGAAGCGGGGCTCGAAGCCTCGACCCGGCTGGCGCTGGGCCTCGGCTTCCAGGGCAAGATGTGCATCCATCCGAACCAGGTGCCGGTGGTCAATCGCGTGTTCACTCCGACCAATGCCGAGATCGATTTCGCCGCGCGCGTCGTCGCTGCCTTCGCCCAGGCCGAAAAAGAAGGCAGCGCCGCGATCCAGCTCGACGGCAAATTCATCGACTACCCGATCGTCTACCGGGCGCAGCGCACGCTCGATGCGATCGCAGCGATCCGCGCCCGGGGACAAAAATGAGCGAAACTCCGCCCGTCGGCCCGCTCAGCGGCATCACCGTCCTCGACCTGTGCAGCTATCTCGCCGGGCCTTACGGCTGCACGCTGCTGGCCGATCTCGGCGCCACCGTGATCAAGGTCGAATCGCCGCAGGGCGACCAGTTGCGGCAATTCCCGTCGAGCCTGCCGGGCGGCGACAGCCGGTTCTTTATCGGCACCAATCGCGGCAAGCTCGGACTCGGGCTGGATTTGAAAAAGAAGCAAGGGCTCGCGGTTCTGCACCGGCTGGTCGAGAGCGCGGATGTGCTGGTCGAGAATTTCCGCCCGTCGGTGCCGGCGCGGCTCGGCATCGACTATCCGCGCCTTAAGAAGATCAACCCGCGCCTTGTCTATGCCGGGGTGACCGGTTATGGCGATACCGGGCCGCTCAGCGACAAGGGCGGGTTCGACCAGGTATTGCAATGCCTGACCGGCATGACCGTGTTTCAGGGCGGCGGGATTGACAAGCCGCAGCTCGTGCTCGGCTCCGTCGTCGATTATTTCACCTCGGCCCTGCTCGCCTATGGCGTGGCCGCGGCGCTGTTTCACCGCGAGCGAACCGGCGCCGGGCAATACCTGGCATTGTCGCTGTTGCGCAGCGCCCTGACGATCCAGGCCGGGCGCTTCGTGTGGGCGGACAGCGAAGGCCGGGACGCGGTTCGCGATTCGGGCACCGGCGGCCTTACCGGCATCCACCCGACCAAGGAAGGGATGCTCTATATATCAGTGCATTCCAACCATTTCTTTGAAGCGATGTGCGAGCTTGTCGGCCGGTCTGAGCTGGCCCGCGATCCGCGCTACGATTCGATGCGCAAGCGCGCCGCCGAGACCCCTGTGCTGGTGCCGCAGGTGCGCGCCGCGCTCGCCGCCCGCAGCGCGCGCGAGTGGGAGGAGATTTTCGGCGAGCGGGTGCCGTGTGCGGCGGTGCGCCCGATCGAAGACATGTTCGATCACCCGCAGGTGTTGTCGCAAGACCTGGTCGCGCGCATCGATCACCCGGTCGTCGGCCCGTACCGTGCGATGACCAAGCCGATCGCGTTTGCCGATACGCCCGGTCCTGCGCCGACCGCCGCCCCGCTGCCCGGCCAGCATTCCGGCGAAATTCTCGCTCGCGCCGGTTACAGCGCGGCGGAAATCGCGGCATTGCGCGAGGCCGGCGCAGTGCGCTGACGGGGCCCGGCGCTCATGCTGACCTTCAGCGTTCTCGACCAGTCGCCGGTGCGCCAGGGGGTGACGCCGCGCGGCGCCCTGCTCGAAACCATCGAGCTGGCCCGGCATGCCGAGGCGCTCGGCTACCGCCGCTACTGGCTGGCCGAGCATCACGGCTCAGCGGGGCTTGCCGGCAGCGCGCCGGAGATCATGGTCGCCCGCGTCGCCGCCGAGACGAGCCATATCCGGGTCGGCTCAGGCGGAGTCATGCTGTCGCACTACAGTTCCTTAAAGGTGGCCGAGCAGTTCCGCCTGCTGGAGACGCTCTATCCCGGCCGTATCGACCTCGGCATCGGCCGCGCCCCGGGCAGCGACCAATTGACCGCGATTGCCCTGCAGCACGGGCCGGGAGCGCTCGGCATCGAGCATTTCCCCAGCCAGATCGCCGATTTGATCGGCTATCTCGAAGGCACGATCCCGGCCGATCACCCGTTCTCGCGGATCAAGGTGACGCCCGAGGGCGATACGCGGCCGGAAATCTGGATCCTCGGGTCGAGCGACCAGAGCGCGATGTTCGCCGCCTATTTCGGCCGCGCTTTCTCGTTTGCCCAGTTCATCACCGATGAGGGCGGCCCGGCGATCATGGAATCCTATCGCCGCCAGTTCCGCCCGTCGCCGGTGCTCGCCGCGCCGCTCGCCAGCATCGGCGTCTTCGTCGTCTGCGCCGACACCGAGGCGGAGGCGCAGCGCCTTGCCGCCAGCCGCGACTTGTGGCGGCTGCGCCAGCGCCAGGGCATCCTCGCGCCGTTTCCGCCGCCCGAGGAAGCGCTCGCCTATCCGTATAACGAGGCCGAGCGGCGCCTTGTCGAATATCACCGCCGCCGCCAGGTGGTCGGCGACCCGGACCAGGTCAAGGCCCAGCTGACGGTCCTGGCGGAGGCCTACCGCGTCGACGAGGTCGTGGTGTTGACGATCACGCACGATTTCGCCGCGCGCAAACGCTCCTATACGCTGTTGGCCGAGGCGTTCGGACTGACCGGCCCCGCAACGGGCGCGCCCGCCTGACCCTCACCGTCAGGGATGGGAAGGGTGAGGGTCGCTGCCTCAGTACAGCCCGCCGGTGCCGGCGGCCGGCTCGGCCTGGACCGGTATGGGCACCGCGTCGTCCCCTGACGTCGCGTCCGTGGTCGTCGCCATCTCATCGTCGGAGGGCGGTGCGGCGGCATCGGTGTCGCTGCCCGGCTCGGTACCGGGGCGGAAGGCTTCGAGCACGGTGTTCGGATCGTCGGCCGTGGCGGGCTGGCCGGAAATCCGGTCGACGCGCACGATAACGGCGTCGGGCGGCACCGGGAACGGGGTCGCCGGAACATTGCTCAAAGCCTGTTGCATGAAATCGCGGAAGATCGGCGCGGCGACCTGTCCGCCGGCCTCGCCGTTGCCGAGCGTGCGCGGCTCGTCGAAGCCGACGAAGACGCCGGCGGCGAGGTTGGGCGAGAAGCCGACGAACCAGGCGTCGTTCCAGTTGCTCGACGTGCCGGTCTTGCCGGCGAGCGGCTTGCCGACCGCGGCGACCGCGGTGCCGGTGCCGTGCTGGACGACGCCCTCCATCATCGAGATGATCTGGTAGTCGGCGATGGGGTCGGCGAGCGGGTCTGCCTTGTTCGGCCGGTACAGCATCGCGTCCGGGGCGTAGCTCGCGCCCGGCAGGTAGCTGACGGTGCCGGGCGGCAGAGGGCTCGCCTGATAGGACGAGCCGGCATCGGCGGCGCTGCGCGGCCCGGCGGCGATGTAGCAGGTAACGCAGTAATTGGCGCCGGACTGGTAGAGGATGCGCCCGTTCCGGTCCTGCACCAGGTCGATCAGCGACGAACGCAGCCAGTGGCCGCCATTGTCGAGCATCGCGTAAGCGGTGGTCAGGCGCAGCACCGTGGTGTCGCCGGCGCCGAGCGCCATCGAGTAGTAGAGCGGCATCTTGTCCATGATGCCGAACTGCTCGACGGTGCGGGCGATTGCCGGCAATCCGATCATCGTTGCGAGGCGCGCCGTCGCCAGATTGCGCGAATGCACGAGCGCCTGGCGCAACGTGGTGGGCCCGACGAACGTGTCTTCATAATTGACCGGCCGCCATTTCGGCAGGCCGGGCCCCTGGTCGATCTCGATCGGGGTGTCCTCGACGATGCTCGACGGGGTGAAGTTGTCTTCCATCGCGGTCAGGTAGACGAACGGCTTGATCGCCGAGCCGGGCTGGCGCATCGCCTGGGTCCCCCGGTCGAACTGGCTTTGCCGGAAGTCCCAGCCGCCGACCAGCGCCAGCACGTGGCCGCTGTTCGGGTCCATCACCACCATGCCGCCGCCGACATTGGGGATTTGCCTGAGGCCATAGACCGGCACGGCGGCCATTCGGTGCAAAGAGCGGCTGCCGACGGCGGCGGGAAGCCGCTCGACCAGCACGATATCGCCCGGCCTCACCACGTCGGCGACCCGGCGTACCGGCGGCCCGAGGCGCTGATCTGCGGCGGTATGGCGGGCCCATAGCAACTGGTTGAACGGGATGCGGCCGCGATCGCCGTATTTGGTCAGGATTTCCGCCCCGCCGCGATCGATCGCGACCACCGCCGCCAATTGCCAGTCGCCGATCCCGGGCGGGTCGGCGGTGCCGGAAAGCGCGGCCGCGGCGGCACCCGCGGTGGGATAATGGGCCACCGGGCCGCGCCAGCCATGGCGCCGGTCATAGGCGGCAAGACCGCCGCGGAATGCCCGCTCGGCCATCGCCTGGTCGGCCGGGTTGTAGCTCGTATGCACGACCAGCCCGCCCTGGTAGACCCGCTTTTGACCGAAGCGGGCGATCAGTTCGCGGCGCACCGCCTCGACGAAATACGCGTCCGCGTCGGTCCCGGCCGCGCCGGGCGGCGGCGCCAGCCGGATCGGCTCGGCGATCGCGGCCTTGGCCTCGGCGGCGGACAGCCAGCCCATTTCCGCCATGCCGGTCAACACCCAGTCGCGCCGCACCTTGGCGGCGGCGGGATCGCGCAGCGGGTTGTAGCTGTGCGGCGCCTTGGGCAACGCCGCCAGCAGCGCCGCCTCGGCCGGAGTGAGCTGGTCGAGCGGCTTGTGAAAATAGGCGTCGGCCGCGGCGGCGACGCCATAGGCGCCGTCTCCGAGGTAGATCTCGTTGAGATAGATTTCGAGGATGCGGTCCTTGCTCAAATAATGCTCGATCCGGTAGGAGAGCAGTGCCTCCTTGATCTTGCGCGATACCGAGACCGCGTTGGTCAGCATGAAATGGCGGACGAGCTGCTGGGTGATCGTCGAGGCGCCGAGCGGGCGCTCGCCGCGGCGAAAGCGCACGATGTCGGCGATCGCCGCCCGCATGATCGAGAACGGGTTGACCCCGCCGTGGCTGAAGAACCCGCGATCTTCGGCGGCGAGAAAGGCATGAATCACCAGCGGCGGGATCTGGGCGATCGGCGTGACGATCCGGTGTTCGCTGGCGAATTCGGCCATGAAGCTGCCGTCCGCGGCGTAGACCTTTGTGCCGGTCGGCGGAACGTAGCTCAGCAATTCCTCATGGTTGGGCAGGTTGCGCCCATAGCGCACCACCAGCCACCCGGCCGCGCCGCCGACGCCGACCGCGGCGACGATCATCGCCACGAACACGATACGCGCGAGGATTTGGGCCAGCCGGGTCATCGCCGCCGCCGCAAGCCGATCATCGCCGTCCGCCCGCGCCGGCAGCCCCGGCGTCTTCAGCGCATCGTGTGATCAAGCCCAATCGGTCCCAAGCTTGCCGACGCCGATCGCGTGGCGGTGACAGGGCGCTGACATTGCACGACCGCGCCGCGATCCATCCGACTTGCGCCGGAATTGTGTCGGGCGCAGGGCGGCGCGTTACGACCCGACCAGGCCGAGCTGCGGGCTCGACGGCTCGGCGAAAAGCCGTTCGGGGATGCGTCCGGCGAGCCGGGCGAGCCGGCCGGCCTCGACCGCGGCGCGCATCGCCGCGGCCATGCGCCGCGGGTCGTGCGACCTGGCGATCGCGGTGTTGACCATTACCGCATCGCAGCCGAGCTCCATCGCCAGCGCCGCATCGGAGGCCGTGCCGATACCGGCATCGAGCACCACCGGCACCGGGCTGCGCGCGCAGATCAATTCGATCGCCGCCGGGTTGGCGAGGCCGCGGCCGGAGCCGATCAGCGAGCCGAGCGGCATCACCGCGGCGCAGCCGACATCGGCCAGTTTCTGGCAGGTGACCGGGTCGTCGTTGCAATAGGGCAGCACGACAAATCCTTTGCGCACCAATTCGTCGGCGGCGGGCACCAGCTGCTCGACATCGGGATAGAGGGTTTCGCGGTCGCCGATCAGCTCGAGCTTGACCCAGTCGGTCTCCAGCGCCTCGCGCGCCAGCTCGGCGGTCAATATCGCGTCGCGCGCGGTGACGCAGCCCGACGTGTTCGGCAACAGCCGCACCCGGTCGCCGAGCAGGTCGACGAGGCTGCCCGAATAGCCGTCGAGGCTGATCCGACGGATCGACATCGTCGCCAGCTCGGCGCCGCTCGCCTCCAGTGCATCGAGCATGACCTGCTGGTTCGGGTAGCCGGCGGTGCCGAGGAAAAGCCGCGAATTCAGCGCCGTACCGGCAATCAGAAGCGGATCGCTCATGTCATTCGTCCACCAAAGATGCTCAACCGCCTTGCAGCGGCCGCACGATCTCGACCTCGTCGCCGGCGGCGAGCGCGGCCTCCGGCCATTCCGCCCGGCGCACGACTGCGCCGTTGACGGCGACGGCGAGGAACCGGGCGCCAGGGTCGATGCCGCGGGCGACCAGCAGCTCGGCTATCGTTCCCGCGCCGATCTCGGCTTCCTCGCCGTTGACGCGCACCCGGGTCACTGCGCCGCCTCCGCCTGCCCGGAAACGCCGGGCGCCGCGAAACGCCGAGGATCGAACGGGCGTGCCAGCTGGGAAAGGCGATCGCTTAATACATAGGCGCTCATCAGCGCCGCGGTGACCGGAGTCAGCAGGATGCCGTTGCGGTGATGCCCGGTGGCGACGGCGAGCCCGTCGATCCCGCTCGGCCCCAGCATCGGCGCATCGTCGCGCGAGCCGGGGCGGAATCCGACCCAGGTCTCGGCGATTGGCAACTCCTCGATTGCCGGCACGGCCCGCCAGGCGCCTTCGAGCAGCGCCAACATGCCGCCCGCGGTCAAGGCAGTGTCGAAGCCGCGCTCCTCGACCGTGCCGCCGACGATCAGCCTTCCGTCGCTGCGCGGCACCATGTAGCTGCGCGGGGCCCACACGACATGCCGCAGCAGCGGCGCGCGCGGGTCCATCTGCAATGCCAGCATCTGCCCCTTGATCGGGCGGACCGGCGGCAGATGCGCCGGCGGGATGCCGGCGATCTCGCGCGACCAGGCGCCGGCCGCCAACACGACGATGTCGGCGCGGGCGTCGCCGCGCTCGGTGGCGACTCCCGCGGCGCGGCCGCCGGCAAACAGCACCTCGCGCACCGCGCAATGCTCGTAGAGGGCGACGCCGGCACCGCGGCAGGCGGCAACCAGGGCATGGGCGAGGCAGCGATTGTCGACCTGGTGGTCGGCGGGGCTGAACACCGCGGCGGCGACCCCCGGCTTCAGGTGCGGCTCGCGGCGACGCGCCTCGAACGCCGACAGCCATTGCAGGTCGAGGCCAAGGCGTCGCTGGAACTCGTAGGAATGGCGCAGGGTTTCGGCATCGTCGCGGTTCAGCGCGACGACCAGCGTGCCTTCGTCGCGATAGCCGACCGGCAGGCCGGTGGCGGCTTCGAGTTCGCGCGCGAATTCGGGCCACAGGCGCTGGCTCTCGCGGGTCAGCGACAGCAACGCCTCCTCGCCGGGCTCGGTCTCGGCGGCGGCCGCTAGCATCCCGGCCGCGGCCCAGCTTGCCCCGTGCCCGGCCTCGCCGCGGTCGTAGACGCTGACCCGGCAGCCGGCCTGGGCCAGCCGCCAGGCGAGGGCAAGGCCGATGACCCCGGCACCGATGACGATCGTGCTCGGGAGGTGCTGCGAAGCGTCGTTTGGGGTGGTAATGACGGACTCCCTTCGCCGGGCATGCCCGGCCAGGTTCAGTGGGTCTGATCTCAGCCGCCACGACCGCGCAGTTTCCCGCGCTGCCGGGCAGCACCCCAGCCTGCCAACAAATGTCGGGCGCAGGCCGCAGGGATGCAAGAAGTTTCTTTCGCCACGCCCCTTGCCGCGGCAGGCGGCAGCACCGTTAACGGATTGCTCAGTTTTTGTGCATAGGCTGAGGCTCACGCGCCCCTGCCGGTGCGCGTTTGCCCTTGTGGGCATCCTCCCCTCAGCCTTGGGCCGTCTTCGGGCGGCCCTTTTTTTGGCCATGCCGGGCGCGCCTCGTCCACCCGAGGGAGATGCGCCGGCGCAGCCGTCGCTTCTCGCGAGCAGGCGGTGGCACACGGAGCCGCGGCCAAGCGGCCGAAATTGACAGCGGGCGGTGCGGGAACTATCACCCCTCCGGTCCTCGGGAGGGTGCGATGAACAAGGTCTACCCGGATGCGGAGGCGGCGCTGGCCGGGCTGCTGCGCGACGGCATGATGGTGATGTCGGGCGGGTTCGGGCTGTGCGGCATCCCGGAGAAGCTGATCGCCGCTATCCGTGCCGCCGGGGTGAAGGACCTGACCATCGTGTCCAACAATGCCGGGATCGACGGCGCCGGGCTTGGGCTCCTGCTCCAGGGCGGGCAGGTCAAGCGCATGATCTCGTCCTATGTCGGCGAGAACCGGCTGTTCGCCGAACTCTATCTGAAGGGCGCGCTCGAGCTCGAATTCACCCCCCAGGGCACGTTGGCCGAGCGCATCCGCGCCGGCGGCGCCGGCATCCCGGCGTTTTTTACCAAGACCGGCGTCGGCACGCTGGTTGCCGAGGGCAAGGAGACGCGCGAGTTCGACGGCGCGACTTACGTGATGGAGCGCGGGCTGGTGGCCGACCTGGCGATCGTCCACGCCTGGAAGGCCGATCGCGAGGGCAACCTGGTGTTTCGCAAAACCGCGCGCAACTTCAACCCGATCATGGCGACGGCGGGCAAGGTCACCGTGGCCGAGGTCGAGCATCTGGTCGAGCCGGGCGAAATCGACCCGGACCAGATTCACACCTCCGGCGTTTTCGTCCATCGCATCGTCGCCGCCGGACCGTATGAAAAGCGCATCGAGCAGCGCACCGTGCGGCCGCGCGCCGCCTGAGCAGAGGAGCCATCGATGGCCTGGTCACGCGATGACATGGCGCGCCGCGCCGCCGCCGAGCTGAAGGACGGGTTCTACGTCAATCTCGGCATCGGCATCCCGACGCTGGTGTCCAACTTCATCCCGCCCGGCATCACCGTGCAGCTCCAGAGCGAGAACGGCATGCTGGGCATGGGGCCGTTTCCGTTCGAGGGCGAGGAAGACCCCGATTTGATCAACGCCGGCAAGCAGACGATCACCGAATTGCCGACGACGAGCTATTTCGACAGCGCGCAATCCTTTGCGATGATCCGCGGCGGCCATATCGACCTGTCGATCCTCGGCGCGATGCAGGTTGCCGAAAACGGCGACCTCGCCAACTGGATGATCCCCGGCCGCGTGGTCAAGGGCATGGGCGGGGCGATGGATTTGGTGGCCGGGGTCAAGCGCGTCGTGGTGTTGATGGAGCACACGGCCAAGAACGAGCCGAAATTGCTGCGCCGCTGCACCCTGCCGCTGACCGGCGCCGGCGTCGTCGACCTGGTGATCACCGATCTCGGCGTCTTCGCCATCGACAAGAAAGGCGGCGGCATGGAATTGATCGAAACCGCGCCTGGGGTGTCGCTCGATGAAATCCGCGGCAAGACGGAGGCGGCGTTCTCGGTGCGCCAGGGGATTGCCTAGCCGGCCACCTGCATAAAATAAATCCGAGCCAGGACTGGCGCACGCGCAACCGCGGCACGGCGCCCGATCCGGCTCGGCTGAGGCAAAAGTTCTTGCCTGCCATAAATTGTTACATTGGTTTACAGTCTGTCACAAAGGTCGGGGCCATGCAACTGCCAATGCAACCGATCAGCGATGAAATTTTTCGCCTCCTGGCCACCCGCACCGGGGCCATCCGAACGCGCGGCGGCGCCATCATCGGCGCCGTTGCGGGCCCGACAGCGGCCCGGGGATAGCCCGGCGTGGCAGCACCGACGAAATCGCGCGATCTGCGGCTCGACTTCTTTCGCGGCGTGGCTCTGATCTTTATTTTCGCGGATCATATTCCCGGCAACGTTTTAAGCTATTTCACCTTGCAGGCCGTCGCGTTTTACGATGCTGCCGAGGTGTTCATTTTCATCTCCGGGTTCACCGCGGCACTGGTTTACGGCCAGCGCCTGATCGCCAAGGGCGCTCTCTACGCGACGGCGCAGATCTGGCGGCGCGCCTGGCAACTCTACGTCGCCCACGTGTTCCTGTTCGTGATTTTTATTGGCGAAGTGTCGTATACCGTAAAGGCATTTCACAATCCGATGTATAATGAAGAGACGCGGGTTGCGGATTTTCTGGTGCAGCCGCATGTCGCGGTGGTCAAGGCGCTGCTGCTGGAGTTTCAACCGACCTTCCTCGACATCCTGCCGCTGTACATTCTGATGATGCTGATATTCCCCGCGATACTGCTGATGATCAGCCGGCGGCCGATGCTGGTGCTGGTGCCGTCCTTGCTACTGTATCTCGCGGTGCAGGTGTTCGGTCTCTCCGTGCCCGCCTACCCCGAAGGGCGCACCTGGTATTTCAACCCGCTGGCGTGGCAGTTCGTGTTCGTCTCCGGCGCTGTTCTCGGCCAGATTGCCGCACGAGGACAGGACCTGCCGCGGCTGACGCGAGACCTGCCGCGGCTGACGCGCGCGCTGCTGCCGTGGGCGCTGATGGTGGTCTGCGCCGCCGTCGTGGTGCGGCTGACCTGGACCATCGGCGGGGTATGGAGCGAGGTGCCGCGGCTGTTCTTCAAGCAGCTGTGGCCGGTCGACAAAAGCGACCTGTCGCCGATCCGCCTGGTCCCGTTTCTCGCCACCGTCGTCCTCGCGGCCGCCTGGGTCCGCCGCGATGCGAAGTTTCTGGCCTCGCGGGCGGCCCGGCCCTTCGTGCTGTGCGGCCGCCAGTCGCTCGAAGTGTTCTGCCTCGGCGTAGTGCTGTCGGCGCTCGGCCATTTCATCCTTGCCGAGTACGACAACGAGCTGCTGATGCAGGTGGCGGTCAACGCAATCGGGATCGGCGCGATGCTGCTAACCGCCAAGATGATCGATTGGTACAAGCGGATGGACCGGGAACCGGTGATGGCGGCGGCGGCCACACCGCGCACGCAGCGCAGCGAGGGGGTGATCCGGCGTGACGAGGCGGCCGAATGACACCGCCGCTTCTGGCCGCGTGCTGCCTTGTCGCGATGCTCGCCGCGCCGCTCGCGGCGGTGCGGGCGGAGTCGCCCCCCTGCCAGGTTCCTGCGGAGTTGCAGCGCATCGATATGCGATTGCCGCATCTGGCGGCGCGGCTGCGCGCGCACAAGCCGGTGACGGTCGTCGCCATCGGCGGCGGTTCGACCGCCGGCGCGGCGGCGGGTTCGCCCGATCTGGCCTATCCCAGCCGGCTGCGCGAGGCGCTTGCCCGACGCTACCCCGAGAGCGCCATCGTCGTCGTCAACAAAGGTGTGCCGCGCCAGTCGGCCGAGCAGATGCGCGAACGCTTTCCGCGCGATGTGTTCGCCGAGCATCCGGTTCTGGTCATCTGGGAGACCGGCATCGTCGACGCCGTGCGCAGCACCCCGATCGACGAATTCGCCGACGCGGTGCAGCGCGGCCTCGGCGCCCTCAACGAACGTGGTATCGACACCATCCTCGTCGATATGCAATTCTCGCGCACGACCACGGCGATGATCGATTTCGACCTGTATCTCAGCACCTTGCACCAGGTCGGCGAGCTCGACGGGGTGTACGTTTTTCCGCGTTTCGAGATGATGCGCTACTGGAGCGAGCAGAACATGTTCAATTTTGACGAGGTCGCCGCCAGCGAGCGGACGAGGCTGGCCGCGCGGGTCTACGACTGCATCGGCCGCCGCCTCGCCAGCGCGATCCGGCTCGCCGTTCAGTGAAGCGTTGCGCCGCCGTGGCGGCGGCCGTCGCGGCGATGCTGATGCCGCTGCTGGCGGCTGCGGAGCCCGCCGACTGTTCGGCGCCGCCGCAGCTGACCGCGATCTCGCCTGCGCTCGGCCACTCGGCGGAACTGATTGCGGCGGAAAAGCCGCTGTTGATCGTCGCGGTCGGCTCGTCGTCGACCTCGGGGGTCGGCGCGAGCGGACCGCAGGCGACCTATCCGAGCCGGCTTCAGGCCGAACTTAGGCGGCGGCTGCCGGACCCTGGCATCCGCGTGATCAATCGCGGCAGGGGCGGCGAGGATGCCGGCGAGGAACTGGCGCGGCTCGGCCGCGACGTGGTCGCCGCGCATCCCGATCTGGTGATCTGGCAGGTCGGCACCAACGCCGTGCTGCGTCGCGACGATCTGAGTGCCGATGCCGGGATGCTGCGGCAAGGCGTCGATTTGTTGCGCGGCGACGGCGTCGACGTCGTGCTGATGGATTTGCAATATGCGCCGCGGGTGCTCGCCCGCCGCAGCTATCCGGTGATGGAGCGGCTGATTGCCGAGACCGCGGCGGAGGGCAAGGTCGGCCTGTTCCACCGCTTTGCGCTGATGCGCTATTGGCAGGACGGCGGCCGATTCGGACCGCCGCTGATTGGCGCCGACGGATTGCACATGACCGATGCGAGCTACGGCTGTCTTGCCTCCGCGGTGGCGGAAGCGCTGATCGGCAACTGGGAAGCCTACGACAAGCTCAGCCGCCGCGCGCCGGCCGCGCCTGCGACCGTGGCCGGACTCGCGCCGAAGATCAGGGCGGCTGCCGGCGACCGGGCCCGCGCCGGCGACCGGGCCCGCTGAGCGCGATCCGTTCCGGCGTCGATTTCGGCGGGCTGTGTCCTGCCGGACACGCTTGGTTCGTTACTGCCGGGGCCACAAAAAACCTGGCTAAGCCCCGCTGACTGTGGCGATAAGACGCGATATTTTTGCATCGTTGTGTTGCAGCAGTGCGCAGGTACGCGGAAACGGCGTAAAAGGAATTTTGGATTCCCACACAGGCGTCATATATGCTGAGTGCGCATGACCGGGAACCACAAAATCTGGTTAGCTGTCGAGGCCGCCGCGGCAAGCGATAAGAGGCCTTTTGTCGCCGCTCGACAGGGCGGCCGGGCCGGGGCAGCGCTGCCGCCTTGCCGTAGGGTTGCCATAAAGGTTTGGCACACCCATTGCGTATATGACGTGACCAGCGTTTCGCAGACCGGGCGATCGTGCCGTTGGCGACGAGGCCCGGACAAAGTGGGGGTGCGCGCAGGAAAGGCAGACCGGCAACCGGTGCCGAGGACATTCCTCGCGGTTCGACGTTTGCCTAGCGAATGGCACAGGCCGATTTCGGTCGGTAGGGTCGTCAATTGAGGTGAGAGATGCGGTTGGACGACGGAATCTTCGGACTCTACTCGCGCCTTTACGAGAACCGCCGCGAAGTGGAGTTGTCGCTTGAGGACTATCTGCGGGCCTGCTCTGACGACCCGTCTTATTACGCCGGCGCGGCCGAGCGGCTGTTGAAGGCGATCGGCGACCCGGAGATGGTCGATACCAGCCAGGATCCGCGGCTGGGCCGGATCTTCATGAACCGGACGATCAAGATCTATCCGGCGTTCGAGGATTTCTACGGCATGGAAGAGACGATCGAGCGGATCGTCGGCTTCTTCCGCCACGCTGCGCAGGGCCTCGAGGAACGCAAGCAGGTGCTCTATCTGCTGGGACCGGTGGGCGGCGGCAAATCGTCGCTGGCCGAGCGGCTCAAACAGCTGATGGAAAAGGAACCGATCTACGTGCTGAAGGCCGGCAAGGAAATCAGCCCGGTCTTCGAAAGCCCGCTCGGCCTGTTCGACCCGGCGACAATGGGCGAGGAGTTGGAACGGCGTTACGGCATCCCGCGCCGGCGCCTCACCGGCACGATCTCGCCATGGGCGGTCAAGCGCCTCGAAGAGTTCGGCGGCGACATCACCCGGTTCACGGTGATGCGGCTGCAGCCGTCGCGGCTCAAGCAGATTTGCGTCGCCAAGACCGAGCCGGGCGACGAGAACAACCAGGACGTGGCGAGCCTCGTCGGCAAGGTCGATATCCGCAAGCTGGAGATGTACAGCCAGAACGACCCTGACGCCTATTCCTTCTCGGGCGGGCTCAACCGCACGACCCAGGGGCTGATGGAATTCGTCGAGATGTTCAAGGCGCCGATCAAGATGCTGCACCCGCTCTTGACCGCGACGCAGGAGGGCAATTACGCCGGCACCGAAAACATCGGCGGGATTCCCTATCAGGGGATCATCCTGGCGCACTCTAACGAGGCCGAGTGGCAGAGCTTCAAGACCAACAAGAACAACGAGGCGTTCATCGACCGCATCTCGGTCATCAAGGTGCCTTATTGCCTGCGCGCCACCGAAGAGCGCAAGATTTACGAAAAATTGTTGCAGAACAGCGAGCTGTCAAACTCGCCGTGCGCGCCATCGACGCTGGACATCTTGTCGCGGTTTTGCGTCCTGTCGCGGATGAAGCCGCACGAGAACTCGAATGTCTATTCGAAGATGCGGGTGTATGACGGCGAAAGCCTGAAGGACACCGACCCGCGCGCGAAATCCACGCAGGAATATCGCGACGCCGCGGGCGTTGACGAAGGGATGGACGGCATCTCGACCCGGTTCGCGTTCAAGGTGCTCTCGGGCACGTTCAACTTCGATACGCAGGAGGTTGCGGCCGACCCGGTCCACCTGATGTACGTGCTCGAGCAGGCGATCTGGCGCGAGCAGTTTCTCGACGATGCGGAAAAGAAATACCTGAACTTCATCAAGGCCGAGCTGGCGCCCCGCTATGCCGAGTTCATCGGCCATGAGATCCAGAAGGCTTACCTCGAATCCTATTCGGATTACGGGCAGAACCTGTTCGACCGGTACGTTGCCTATGCCGACGCGTGGATCGAGGATTCCGACTACAAGGATCCCGATACCGGCCAGCTGATGAACCGCGAATTGCTGAACCAGGAGCTGTCCAAGATCGAAAAGCCGGCGGGCATCGCCAACCCCAAGGATTTCCGCAACGAGGTGGTCAAGTTTGCGTTGCGGGCGCGGGCGGCGCATGGCGGCCGCAACCCCTCGTGGCAGTCTTATGAAAAGCTGCGGGAGGTTATCGAGCGCCGCATGTTCAGCCAGGTGGAGGACCTGCTGCCGGTGATCAGCTTTGGCACCAAGAAGGATTCGGAGACCGAAAAGAAGCACGCCGACTTTCTGGAGCGGATGGTAGCGCGCGGCTACACTGAGCGGCAGGTGCGCCGCTTGGTCGAGTGGTACATGCGGGTGAACAAGGCCGGGTAGGGCGGGGTCTCCCGGTCTGGAGTGATGTCGATGAACATTGTCGATCGCCGCCCCAATCCGAAGGGCAAGAGCCTCAGCAACCGGCAGCGGTTTCTGGCGCGGGCCCGCGTCGAGGTCAAATCGGCGGTGCAGGAGGCGTTGCGCAAGCGCAAGGTCGCCGATGTCGGGCACGGCGAAAAGGTCGCGATCCCGACCCGCGGCATCACCGAGCCGGTGTTTCACCACAGCCGCCGCACCGGGCGCACCGACCTGGTGGTGCCCGGCAACAAGGAATTCGTGCGCGGCGACGAGATCCCGCGCCCGAACGGCGGCGAGGGCGGTCGCGGCTCGGAAGGCAGCCCCGACGGCAGCGGCGAGGACGCGTTCGAGTTCACGCTGTCGAAGGAGGAGTTTCTCGACCTGTTTTTCGAGGACCTGGAGCTGCCCGACCTGGTCAAGAAGAGCCTCAAGGACACGACCGCGGTCGATCTGCAGCGCGCCGGCTATACGGTCACCGGCACGCCGGCCAATCTCAGCGTGCCGCGCACGATGCGCAACAGCATGGCGCGGCGCATCGCGCTGCGCCGGCCGAAATTGCCGGAACTGGAGGCGCTGCGCGCCAGCCTCGACGAGGCCCGCGCCCGCGACGCCGGCGAGGAAGAGGTCGAGCAGCTGGCCCGCGCGCTCGAACGCAGCGAGCGGCGCAGCAAGATCATCCCCTATATCGACCCGATCGATGTGCGCTATCGCCGCTTCGACCGCGTGCCGAGGCCCAACACCGAGGCGGTGATGTTCTGCCTGATGGACGTGTCGGGCTCGATGACCGAGGCGATGAAGGACCTGGCCAAGCGGTTCTTCATGCTGTTGCACGTGTTCCTGGCGCGACGGTACCGCCACGTCGATGTCGTGTTCATCCGCCACACCTCGACGGCCGAAGAGGTCGACGAAGAGACGTTTTTTTACAGCCGCGAGACCGGCGGCACCGTGGTGTCGACCGCGCTCGACAAGATGCTCGAAATCGCCCGCGCCCGCTACTCGACCGACCGCTGGAACATCTATGGCGCGCAGGCGTCGGACGGCGACAATTACGGTGCCGACAGCAGCCGCTGCGTCTCGCTGCTAGGGGGCGAGGTGCTGCCGTTGTGCCAGTATTTCGCCTATGTCGAGGTCGGCGACGGCATGGGCGGCGGGCTCTCCGGCTTGTCGCGCGACAGCGATCTGTGGCGCGCCTACAGCGAGGTGGCGCCGGCGCATCCGCATTTCGCGATGCGGCGGGTCGGCGATCCGGCCCAGATCTTTTCGGTATTCCACGAATTGTTTGCCAAGGGGGGCGTCCGTGCCTGACACGCGCATGCTCGGCGCCGCGCGGCTGGAAGCGGCGGAAACCCCGCTGTTCACCGGACCGAATTGGGATTTCGGCGGCTTGCGGCGGGTCTACGACGCGATCGAACGCATCGCCGTCGACGAATTGGGGCTCGATTTCTACCCAGTCCAGATCGAGGTCATCACGTCGGAGCAGATGCTCGACGCCTATGCGTCGGTCGGCCTGCCGCTGATGTACCGGCATTGGAGCTTCGGCAAGCGCTTCGCCTATCACGAGACGCTGTACCGCAAGGGATTGCAGGGCCTCGCCTACGAAATCGTCATCAACTCGAACCCGGTGATCTGCTATATCATGGAAGAAAATTCCATGACCATGCAGACCCTGGTCATGGCGCATGCCGCGATCGGGCACAATCACTTCTTCAAGAACAACTACCTGTTCCGGCAGTGGACCGATGCAGAGGGAATTCTCGATTACCTGAGCTTTGCCCGCGACTATGTTGCGCAGTGCGAGGAAAAATACGGGGTAGAGGCGGTCGAACGCGTGCTTGACGCGGCGCACGCGCTGAAGGACCAGGGGGTCAACCGCTACGCCCATCGCTCGCGCCCCAACCTCGCCGAGGAACGGCGCCGCAACGACGAGCGGCGCGCCTATGACGAGGCGACGTACAACGATTTGTGGCGCACCGTGCCGACCACCGACAAGGACAAGCAGGACCCCGGCCTTGCCGAAAAGCAGCGCCAGGACCTCAAGCGGCAGCTCGGCCTGCCCGAGGAAAACCTGCTGTATTTCATCGAAAAGCGCGCCCCGCGCCTGGAAGACTGGCAGCGCGAGCTGGTCCGCATCGTCCGCCTCGTGTCGCAGTATTTCTACCCGCAAAAGCAGCTTCAACTGATGAACGAAGGCTGCGCCACCTTCGTCCATTACGAGATCATGAACCGGCTGTACCGCGGCGGGCAGATCACCGAAGGCTCGATGCTCGAATTCCTGCACTCGCATTCGAGCGTGGTGTTTCAGCCGGGGTTCGACGATCCCCGTTTCAGCGGGCTCAACCCCTATGCGCTCGGCTTCGAGATGATGAGCGATATCAAGCGCATCTGCGAAGAGCCGAACGAGGAGGACCGCGAGTGGTTCGCCGATATCGCCGGGTGCGGCGACCCGTTCGGCGTGCTGCGCCATGCCTGGGCCAACTACCGCGACGAAAGCTTCATCCTGCAATATCTCAGCCCGGCCATGATCCGCCGGTTCCGGCTGTTTCATGTCGCCGACGACGCCAGCAAGCCGGCGTTGCGGGTCGAGGCGATCCACGACGATTGGGGCTATCGCCGCATCCGCAGCGCCCTGTCGCGGCAGTACGATTTGTCGCGGCGCGAACCCGACATCCAGGTCGTCGATGTCGATCTGACCGGCGACCGCTGCCTGGTCCTCGCCCATTTCGTGCATGACGGCGTCCTGCTCGAAGACAAGACCTGCCGGGCGGTGCTGCGCTATACCGCGGCGCTGTGGGGATACGCGGTCAAATTGCTCGAGATCGAGGCGCCCACCGACAAGGTGCTGAAGACCTACGAAATCTCCGAGTAGGGCTGCCGCGGCAATAACACCACCAGCTTGCATTCGGGGTGGGATGCAGGAACCAGGGTGACCTGCTCGTAGCGCACCAGCCCATCCTGCGGGTGGTTGAAGCTCCGCGTCCCGCCTTCGCGCGCCAACACCGCGTGGCCGTTCCAGAACCGCGCGAAGTCGGCGCTGTCGCGCAGCAACTCGTGCACCAGGTGCTGCATCGCGGCGTCGTCCGGGGTGCGCGCGGTGTCGGCGCGGAATTCGGCCAGCACCCGCCGTGCCCGGTCCTCCCAGTCGCAGATGAAGCCGCGAGCGCCGGGATCGAGAAAGACATAGCGCAACAGGCACGGCTCGCCGCTGTCGAACCATGGCGCGAACAGGCGCGCGGCCGCCTTGTTCCGCCCGCGCACGTGCCACAGGCGGTCGAGCAGGTAGGCCGGCGCCGCCGTCGCCTGCAAGACTCGCAGCAGCTCGGCCGGAGCGGCAGCAGATGACGACCCCGGCTCCGGCCGGGGCGGCGCCGGGTCGCGCTGCCGCGCGAGTTCAAACAAGTAGGCACGCTCCGCCGCGGTCAGCCGCAATGCATCGGCGAGCCGCGCCAGCGACGCGGCGGACAGCGAGATGTCGCGGCCCTGCTCGACCCAGGTGTACCAGGTCGTGCTGATCCCGCAGAGCCGGGCCACTTCCTCGCGGCGCAACCCCGGCGTGCGCCGCCGCAGGTGCGCATCGGCGGCCGGCAAGGCTTCGCGATGCGCGCGCAGAAACCCGCCCAACAATCGCCGCTGGTCCGGCGGGAGCAGCATAATGGAAGCCATTATACCAGGATAAACACTGAACTTATACCGGTACCAAAATCGTGGAACAATGGCGCGTCCACCGGGAGATCCCACGCATGCGCACCGCACAGCATGAATTCGCCGCCGAGCAATACGGAGTGCGCGCCCGCGATTACGTCACCAGCGCCGTGCACAGCGCCGGCGCCGATCTCGACCAGATCGAGGCCGAATTGCGCGGCCTCGGTGCGGCGCGTGCGCTCGACCTCGGCTGCGGCGGCGGCCATGTCAGCTATCGCGCGGCGCCGCATGTCGGCGAGATCATCGCCTGCGATGTGACCGCGGCGATGCTCGACGCCGTCGCCGCGACGGCGGCCGAGCGCGGCCTCGCGAACATCACCGTGCGCCAGGCCGCGGCCGAGAGCCTGCCTTTCGCCGACGCCTTTTTCGATGTCGTGCTGTGCCGGTTTTCGGCGCATCACTGGCAGAACCTGGAGGCCGGGTTGCGCGAGGCGCGGCGCGTGCTGAAGCCAGGCGGCCGCGCCGTGTTCATCGATGCGATTGCCCCGGCCGACCCGGTGCTCGATACCCATCTGCAGGCCATCGAATTGCTGCGCGACATCTCGCATGTGCGCGATTTCACCACCGCCGAGTGGGTCGCTGCCCTGGCGCGCGCCGGTTTTGCCGTGACCGGCGTGACGATCCGCAAACTGCTGATGGAATTCCCGGTGTGGATCGCCCGCACCCGCGCTCCCGCCGCGCATGCCGCGGCGATCCGCTCGTTGCAGGATGCCGCGCCGGCCATTGTGCGCGAGCATTTCGCGATCGCCGAGGACGGCAGCTGGGACCTCGAAGCCGCAACCTTCGTCGTGCGTCCGGCTTGAGGCATGCGCGCCCGCGCGTCTTGCGGGGTGGCGGCAATCATGCCATCTCCGGTCGATGCGCGATGAACTGACCGTTCTCGGTATCGAGACGAGCTGCGACGAGACCGCAGTCGCCGTTGTCGGCGACGGTGTGGCAGGGCCGCAAATCCGGGCCAACCTGGTGCAGTCCCAGCTTGCCGAGCATGCCCCCTATGGCGGAATCGTGCCGGAGATCGCAGCACGCGCCCATCTCGACCATATCGACGACCTCATTCGCCGTGCGCTCGACGAGTGCGGGACGGATTTCGACAGGATCGACGCGGTCGCCGCCTCGGCCGGACCGGGGCTGATCGGTGGGTTGCTGGTCGGCACGATGGCGGCGAAGGGCATCGCCTGGGCCGCCGGCAAACCATATGTCGCGGTCAATCATCTGGAAGCCCATGCGCTGACGGCAAGGCTGACCGACCAGGTGGCATTCCCCTACCTGCTGTTGCTGGTGTCGGGCGGCCATTCGCAATTGCTGGTCGCGATCGGGGTCGGGCGCTTCGTGCAGCTCGGCACGACCCGCGACGACGCCGCCGGCGAGGCTTTCGACAAGACCGCAAAACTGTTGGGCCTCGGCTATCCCGGCGGGCCGGCGATCGCGGCGGCGGCGGAGGGCGGCGACCCGCGGCGCATTCCGCTGCCGCGGCCGCTCAAAGGACGCAGCGGCTGCGATTTCTCGTTTTCCGGGCTGAAGACCGCCGTGCGCGAGCGGGTCGAGCGGTCGCCGCCGTCGGGTCCCGGCGAAATCGCCGATCTGGCCGCCGCGATCGAGCGGGCGATCTGCGACACGCTGATCGACCGCACCGGCAACGCCGTCGCATGGTTCGTGCGGCATTATCCGGAGGGCAAGGGCCTTGTTGCCGCCGGCGGGGTCGCCGCCAACGTGCGGCTGCGCCGCCGTCTTGCCGCGCTGGCCGCCGATGCCAAGCTCGCCTTTGTCGCGCCGCCGCCGGCCTTGTGCACCGATAACGGTGCGATGATCGCCTGGACCGGGCTCGAACGCCTGCGCCTCGGCCTCGTCGATGGGCTTGATGCGCCGGTGCGGCCGCGCTGGCCGCTCGATCCGGCTGCAACCGCGCGTGCCGAAAAAGGACGGGGATTGTGAAGCGGCTGGCGGTGTTCGGCGGCGGCGCCTGGGGCACGGCGTTGACGATGGTCGCCGCCCGGGCCGGAGCCAAGCCGGTGTTGTGGGCGCGCGACCCAGCGATCGTCGCCGCCATCAACGCCCGGCACGAAAACCCGGCCTTTCTGCCCGGCGTCGCGCTCGACCCCGCGATTGCCGCGACCGGCGACCTCGCGGCCGCGCTCGACCGTGCCGAGGCGGCGTTGCTGGTGGTGCCGGCGCAATTTCTGCGCGGGGTGCTGGCCGGGCTGGCGGTGCACCTGGCGCCCGGATTGCCGCTGCTGTTGTGCGCCAAGGGGATCGAGGTCGGGTCGTTGAAGACGATGTCGGAGGTGGCGGCCGAGGTCGCGCCCGCGGCGCCGGTCGCGGTGTTGTCGGGGCCGAGCTTGGCCGCCGAGGTCGCGCGCGATCAGCCCACCGCGGTGACGATTGCGAGCCGCGATCCCGACCTTGCCGGCGCCTTCGTGGCCGCGCTCGGCACGCCGCGGTTCCGGCCGTATTCCTCGACGGACCCGATCGGCGCCGAGATCGGCGGCGCGGCCAAGAACGTGCTGGCGATCGCCTGCGGCATCACCGACGGGCGCGGCCTCGGCGACAATGCCCGCGCCGCGCTGATCACGCGCGGCCTCGCCGAGATCGTCCGCCTCGGCCTTGCCAAGGGCGGCCGGGCCGACACGTTTCGCGGCCTGTCGGGGCTGGGCGATCTGGTGCTGACCTGCGCTGCTGCGCAGTCGCGAAACCACGCGCTGGGTGTGGCGCTTGGCCACGGCCGCCCGCTCGCCGAGGCGTTGTCAGGCCGGTCGGTCGTCGAAGGGGTGGCGACCGCTGCCGCCATCGCGGCGCTGGCGGCCCGGCTCAGAATCGAGATGCCGATCACCGAGGCGATCGACGCCGTCTTGCACCGGGGCATGGCGATCGATGCGATGATCGAGCGTTTGCTGGCACGGGCTTACCGCAGCGAGTGATCACGGGCGCTGCCGATGCGGGAAAAGCATTTCCCGGACGCGCCCAATGCCCATATCATAGCCCCGAGGGGCAGCGCCGTCGGCTCGGAGCAAGATGAGCGACAACGGACAACGCGAGGGTGGGCCGGGAACCGGCGTTATCGTCAAAGCTAAGCCGAAGACGAAAAAGCCGTCGATGTACAAAGTGTTAATGTTGAATGACGATTATACGCCGATGGAGTTCGTCGTTCATATCCTCGAACGGTTCTTTGCCAAGAGCCGGCAGGAGGCAACCCGGATTATGTTGCACGTTCATCGGCGCGGAGTCGGCATTTGCGGCGTCTATACATACGAGGTGGCTGAAACCAAGGTGACCCAGGTCATGGATTTCGCCCGGCAGCACCAGCATCCGCTGCAGTGTACGCTGGAGAAGGACTAGGAAGGGAAGTCGGCGTGCTATCGCGCAACCTCGAAAAATCGCTGCATCGGGCGCTGGCCTATGCCAATGAGCGCCGCCACGAATACGCTACGCTGGAGCACCTGTTGCTGGCGCTGACCGAGGATCAGGACGC
Organism: Alphaproteobacteria bacterium; assembly: GCA_030041385.1. Classification (GTDB taxonomy): domain Bacteria; phylum Pseudomonadota; class Alphaproteobacteria; order ATCC43930; family CGMCC-115725; genus DATARH01. The sequence continues at coordinate 14,336 of JASHNY010000107.1, read as the reverse complement.
GATAGCCGTATTGCGCGCCTGCAGCGTCGATGTCGATCGGCTGCGCCGCGACGTCTTGACCTATGTCGACAACGAATTGAACAATCTGGTCGCCAGCCACAGCGAGGATGCGAAGCCGACCGCGAGCTTTCAGCGCGTCTTGCAGCGCGCCGCGATCCATGTGCAGTCCTCCGGCCGCGAAGAGGTGACGGGCGCCAACGTGCTCGTCGCGATGTTTGCCGAGCGCGAAAGCCACGCCGTCTATTTCCTGCAAGAGCAGGACATGACCCGGTTCGACGCGGTCAATTACATCTCGCACGGCATCGCCAAGGCGCCGGGCCGCTCGGAAACCCGGCGGGTGCAAGGCGCCGACGAGGACGAGCGCGGCGAAAAGGGCCAGAAGCGCGGGCACGATGCCCTCGACGCCTATTGCGTCAACCTGAACAAGAAGGCGAAGGGCGGGAAGATCGATCCGTTGATCGGGCGCGAGGCCGAGGTCGAGCGGACCATCCAGATCCTGTGCCGGCGCTCGAAAAACAACCCGCTCTACGTCGGCGACCCCGGCGTCGGCAAGACCGCGATCGCCGAGGGCCTGGCTCGCCGCATCGTCGGCCGCGAAGTGCCCGAGGTATTGCTCAACGCGACGATCTATGCGCTCGACATGGGCGCGTTGCTGGCCGGCACGCGCTATCGCGGCGATTTCGAGGAGCGGCTGAAGGCGGTCCTGTCCGAGCTCGAAGCGCAGCCGGGCACGATTCTGTTCATCGACGAGATCCACACCGTGATCGGCGCCGGAGCGACGAGCGGCGGCGCGATGGACGCCTCGAACCTGCTGAAGCCGGCGCTGGCGAGCGGCGTGATCCGCTGCATCGGATCAACCACCTACAAGGAATACCGCAACTATTTCGAGAAGGACCGCGCGCTGGTGCGGCGGTTCCAGAAGATCGACGTCAACGAGCCGACGATCGAGGATTCGATCAAGATATTGCGCGGCCTCAAGCCTTATTACGAGCGCCACCACAAGGTTCGCTACACCGCCGATGCGATCAAGGCGGCGGTGGAGCTGTCGCACCGCTACATCGGCGACCGCAAACTGCCCGACAAGGCGATCGACGTGATCGACGAGACCGGCGCGGCGCAGATGCTGGTGCCCGAAAGCCGGCGGCGCAAGACGATCACCGCCAAGGAGGTCGAAGCCTGCATCGCGACGATGGCGCGCATTCCGCCCAAGAGCGTGTCGCGCGACGACCGCGAGGTCTTGCTGAATTTGCAGCGCGACCTGCAGACGATGGTGTTCGGCCAGGATCCGGCGATCGAGGCGCTGGTCTCGGCGATCAAACTGGCCCGCGCCGGGTTGCGCGACCCGGAAAAGCCGATCGGCTCGTACCTGTTCTCGGGCCCGACCGGGGTCGGCAAGACCGAGGTGGCGCGCCAGCTCGCACGCACGATGGGCATCGAGATCACCCGCTTCGACATGTCGGAATACATGGAGCGGCACACGGTCTCGCGGTTGATCGGCGCACCGCCTGGCTATGTCGGGTTCGACCAGGGTGGGCTGCTGACCGACGCGATCGACCAGCACCCGCATTCGGTATTGCTGCTCGACGAGATCGAAAAGGCCCACCCCGACCTGTTCAACATCCTGCTGCAGGTCATGGATTACGGGAAACTGACCGACCACAACGGCAAGACCGTCGATTTCCGCAACGTGATCCTGATCATGACGACCAATGCCGGCGCGTCGGACCTGGCCAAGCCGGCGATCGGGTTCGGCAGCGGCATTCGCGAGGGCGACGATCACGAGGCGATCAACCGCATGTTCACGCCCGAGTTCCGCAACCGGCTCGATGCGATCATCTCGTTTTCGGCGCTGTCGCCCGAGACGATCGGCCGGGTCGTCGACAAGTTCGTCCTTCAGCTCGAAGAGCAGCTCGCCGACCGCAACGTCACGATCGAATTGCAGGCGAGCGCGCGCGCCTGGCTCGGCGAAAAGGGCTACGACCCGCTGTTCGGCGCGCGGCCCCTGGCCCGCATCATCCAGGAGCACATCAAGAAGCCGCTCGCCGAGGAATTGCTGTTCGGCCGGCTGGCCAAAGGCGGGATCGTCCGCGTGTCGCACAGCAAGGACGAAGACAAATTGTCGTTCACCTTCGAGTCGCGTCCGACGGCGCCGGAGCCGACACCCGAGCCGCAGGAGCCCGAACCCGAACTGGTCGAATAGCGGCGCCGCTACAGCCGCCCACCGGGCGGCGTGCGGCGGTAGTGATAGCGGTACAACTCGCGGCTGAGGCCGACGCGGTCGTAAAGCGCCAGCGCCGGCGCGTTGTCCGCCGCCACCTGCAGGCAGGCGCCGGCGGCCCCGTGCGCCTTGCCCCATCCAGCCAGCGCCGCGACGACGCGCCGACCATGGCCGCGCCGGCGCTTTGCCTGATCGGTGATCACCGACTCGTAGCATAGAAGGCCGTTGTGGATGACGCCGTAGGCCAGCGCGGCTGGCCGGCCCTCATCCTCCAGCAAAGCGAAGGCCGCCGGGATCGCGATCCGGCGGACGATACGGCGATAGGTCTGCGCCTGGGTCTCTGCGTGCCCTTGCAGGGCGTGCATTGCCGCAAACCATGAAATATCCGGGCGCGCCCGCAATCTGACCCGGGCATCCGCCGTCGCATCGAGCCGGGCCAACGGGCGATACAGAACGCAGGTTTCCCCCTCAGCGGCGAAACCCGCCTCAGCCAGCCGTGCATCGACCGCATCGGGCAGGATCGTCGGCACGCGAAAGATCGGCGGCAGATGGTGGCGCCGGTACAGCATTGCGCCGCCGGCAATGACGATCGTGCTTGCCGCCGCCCGGTGCGACAGCGGGTTGGCCGAGTTGGCGCGGCGGCTCAGCCCCTCGCTGAACCGCAACAACCAGCCGTCGAGAATGATCTCGCGCAGCCCGGGCCAGGCGTTGAGGCAGGTTTCCTCGACCCGCCAGGAAAGCGCAGCGACGGCAGCGTCTCTCGGCATTTCTCTCGTTCTTTCCGGGCAGTACGCGACAAATTAGCGCATAGGTTTGTGCGGCACTATAGTGGGTGCGCAGCAAAAAAACCGGCCTGCCAAAGCGCAGGCCAAAGACCCTTTGAGCAGGAAGGAAACGCAGATGAGGCATCTCACGCGGCGCGCGGTGCTGCGCGGCTCGTTGGGCCTGGCGGCGGCGGGCCTGGCACGGCCCTTTATCGCCAATGCGGCGGCCACCACCGCGAGCGTGTGGTGGACCCAGGGCTTCGTGCCCGAAGAGGACACCACCATCAAAAAGCTCGTCGCCGACTATGAAAAGACCAGCGGCAACACGATCGAGCTTTCCATCGTGCCGTTCGCTCCGCTGCGGCAAAAGATCATCTCGGCGATCACCAGCGGCGTCGTGCCCGACCTGATGAGCGTAACCCCGACCGAGGCTGCATCGTTGCAGGCCTGGGCCGGCAAGCTTGTCGATGTCAGCGATGTGATCGAGACCCAGAAGGCCAAGATGCTGCCCTCTGCCCTGGCCAACGCCCATTGCTACGACGGCGTGGAAAAGCGGCGCAGCTATTTCTGTGTGCCGCATGCCGGCGCCGTGACCCCGTTCCATGTCTGGGGCACGCTGGTGGAGAAGGCCGGATACAAGCGCAGCGACATCCCGAAAACCTGGGATGCTTTCATCGATTTTTTCATTCCGGTGCAAGCGAAGCTGCTTGAGCAAGGCATGCGCCACACCTATGCCACCGGTTTTGTCGTCAGCACGGTCGGCAACGACCCCAACACGACGATGACGCAATTCCTGATCGCTTATGGCGGCGTCAATATCGTCACTCCCGACGGCAAGCTGCACGCAAATGAGCCGCAAGTACAGGAGGCGATGATCAGGGCGCTCGACAAGCTGTCTACCCTTTACAAAAACGGCCATATACCGCCGGGCTCGGTAAACTGGAACGATGCCGACGATAATAACGCGTTTCACTCGAAGCTGTGCGTGATGGATTTCGACGGCACCTTGTCGACCGAACTGGCGATGCTCGACCACCAGAAGGATGAATACAACGATGTCTTGACCCTGCCGCCGCCGCTCGACAATAACGGTCACAAGATGATGACCGAATACAATATCGCTGCCACGATGATTCCGAAGGGTGCAAACAATGTGAAAGTGGCGAAGGAGTTTCAGACCTACCTGATCACGCCGGACGTGAACCGCCAGTTTCTGAAAGGGGCGCTCGGCCGTTTCGTGCCGATCTCCGCCGACCTGATCAAGGACGATCCGTGGTGGACCGACCCCAAACGCGACCCGCACGTGCCGCCCTATATCGAGCAGGGAGTGTACAGCCCCACCAAGCCGGATTATTTCGCCTATAACCCGGCCTGGGCGCAGGTCCGCTCAGAGCATCCGTTCAATGTGGCCTTCCACGAAATCGTCGCCGAAGGCCGGCCGGTGAAGGAGGCGGCGGCAAAGGCGCTGAAGCGGGTCGAGGAGATTTTCGGGAAATACCAGATCGCGGCCTGAGCCGCGCGCGGCGAGCGGTCAGCCGTCATTGCGGGAACCCGCGGGGATGGAGCGCCCGCAGGGCGGCCGTCCGGGGGCCGCAATGAACGGCGGGCCTGGTCACTCCTGTGGATAGCGCCACGGCGTTGCCGGCTGCGTGGCGGTTTCATCGATGGTCCATTGCGGCAGCGACATTCCGTCGGCGACGTCGGTGAAGACCATGCGCACCCGGGTGCCGATGCCGACCCGTTTGACCATGTCGGGCGGCGCCAATTTTCCATCGGGGGTGCACAGATTGCCGATCACGCGCAATGCCTCGTCTGCGGTCGGTTCGCCCTTCTGCGTGTCGAGATCGACCAGCAGAACCATGTAGGGCGTATGGTCGCGAAACGCCGGCTGGATCGCGTGATGCACCTCGGTATAGGAGTGCACCGCGCCCTTGCCTTCCACCTTCTTCCACGTCGATTCGAGGCTCATGCACCACGGGCACGCCGTCGTCGGCGGGTAGCGCAGCCGGCCGCACTGGGCGCAGGCCTGCAGGTGGAAATCATGCGCGGCGCAATGCTTGAAATAGTCGAGGTTCTCGCCGTCTAGCTCGGCGAGTTGCAACGGCATGCCGAGATATTGGGCCTGGATTCCGGGCATTTCAGTCTCCCGCGAATGAGGATTCGTCATGCCCGGGCCTGACCCGGGCACCCACGGCGACAATGCGGTTCCGCGTAGATGGCCGGATCAAGTCCGGCCATGACGACTGTGAGGGATAAGACAGCATCAAGCGTCAGCCGCGCCGCATCACCATTGCCGAGGCCGTGGCCGGGTTGGCCCAGCCGAGATTGGCGCTGACCTCGACATTTCTGACCTGGCGGCAGCCGCCTTCGCGGTAGTCGTAGGTGTGCTGCCGCTTGCCATCCGGCCCGACGGGGCAGGAATCGTCGGCGTCGTGGCGAAGCTGCCGGGTGTTTTCGATCACCATGTTCATGCCGTGCGTATAGCCTTCGCACAGATGCCCGCCCGAGGTGTTGTTGGGCCGGCGGCCGCCAAGGCCGATCGTGCCGTCGCTGACGTAGCGGCCGCCTTCGCCCTTCTTGCAGAACCCGTAATCCTCAAGCTGCAGCATCGTCGTGAAGGTGAAGGCATCATAGGAGCCGGTGATATCCACATCTTCGGGCCCGACGCCGGAATTGGGCCACAGGATGTTCTTGGCATAATGGCCGGCGACGGTCGAGATCGGGCCGTGCTGGTAATGCATGTCGAGGCGCGGCTTGTTGCAGCGGCCGACGACGCCGCGGATCAATACCAGGGGCTGCTTCATGTCCTTCGCGCGCTCGGCGCTGGTGACGATGACGCAGGTGGCGTTGTCGGTTTCGACGCAGCAATCGAGGAGATGCAGCGGCTTGCAGATGAAGCGGCTGTTGACCACGTCCTCGACCGTGAAGCGCTTCTTGTAATAGGCCTTGGGGTTGTTCGAGGCGTGGCGGCTGTGAAACATCTTCACATGCGCCACCTGCTCGGGCGTGGTGCCGTAATCGTACATGTGGCGCATGAAGGTCGGGGCAAAGCTCTGCCCCGCGCTCTGCCAGCCATAGGCGCGGTTGTGCAGCATATCTCCTGACACGGGTGCCGCGGATCGAGCCCCCGTGCCGCCAATGCGCACTTGGCTGAACCCGTTCATCGACCGGAAGATCGCGACGGTCTTGCAGCACCCCGCCTCTATGAGGCCGATGGCGATGCCGATCAATGCCTCGGTCGAGGAGCCGCCGCCGACCACGTCCATGTAGAAATTGAGGCGGATGCCGAGATCGCCGGCGATGAACGTCGCCGAGGTCGAATCGCCGCCGGAATAATCGAGCATGCCGTCGATGTCGGAGGGTTTGAGCCCGGCGTCGAGGATCGCGTTCCTGACCGCCCAGGTGCCGAGGGCGCGCGTGGTGCGGCCCGAGCCGCGGGTATAGGTGGTCTCGCCGACCCCGGCGATCGCGTATTTGTCGCGCAGGTATTTGGGCGTCGTCGCATCGACCTCTTGGCGTGGCAACGGCATGTGAATGCTCCCCTTTCCTTTGTCATTCCGGGACGGTCCGCCAGGACTGGACCCGGAATCTATGAACACGGGCCAGGCAGGTTAAGCCAGCGGCGTTGCGTCCTCCTAATGGTCGGTGTTCATGGGTTCCGGGTTCGCGACTGCGTCACGCCCCGGAATGACGATGAGAATTAATATAGCCGATAGAATTTGAGCGCGGTGTTGTGGAACATCGCCGCCTTTTCGTCCTGCGAATAGGGCTCGGCGACGCGCTTGAACGCGTTCCACAGATTGGCGTAGCTGCACATGCCCTTATCGACCGGAAAATTGCTTTCAAACATGCTGCGGTCGGGGCCGAACGCGTCGATGCAGGCGTCGAGCGTCGGCCGCCAGGCCGCCGCCAGTTGCTCGGACGAGGGCGCCCGTTCCTGCTGTCCCATCTCAAAGCCCGAGAGCGACGGCATGCCAAGCCCGCCGAGCTTGATATAGACATTGGGGAACTGGCCGAGCTTCTGGATCTGGGTGCGCCACTCGGCCCACACCTCGTCGCGCTTGTCGGCGTAAGGTCCGACCCCGAGCGCGCCGCCGATATGGTTGAGGCAGATCCTGGTTTCGGGAAAGGCGCGGGCGAGATCGACGAGGTCGCCGAGCTGGGTGTGAAACATCCACGCCTCGAAGCTCAGATTGAGGGGCGCCAGCGCGGCGAAACCCTCGCGCCACTGGCGATTGACGTAGAGCCCTTCGCCCGAGCCCGAGGTGAACACCCTGAGGCGCGGGTCGGCATGCCAGGTCGCGCCGTTGCGGATGCCGCGAAATCGCCCGCCCGCGGCGACGATGTGCTGTTCGAGAATGCCCTTGGCCCGGCTGCCGACGCGGAAATCGACATTGCCGATGATCCCCTGGCAGGCGCGCGCGGGGCCGTATTTGCCGCTTTCGCTCATCGCCGCGACCCCGGCAACAAAGGTCGTCTCGCCGAGCGAGCGCAGTTCCGGCGGCCCATCGGCGCGGTACATCTCGCGGCATTCGAGGAACACGGTGGCGCGGATGTTGTGGCCGCTCGAAATGTCTTCGAGCAGGTCGTGAAACAGATAACGGCTGCCCGGTCGGTCCCACAAATGATGGTGCGGATCGATGATCGGGCGATCGGGTTCGAGCGCCGGTTCCTGGGTCGCGGCGAGCCAGTCCTTGCGGACCGGCAAATGGCGGGCGGACGGGGCCGCGTTGGTGCTGTTCATCGCAAATCGCTCCCGGAGGAGAAGACCGAGGCGAAGTCTGCGACGCCGGCGCGGTCCCGCGCAAGCCGTGTTTCCGCCGTCCTGCCCGCAACGGCGAGCGGGGCGGCTTCTAATATTTCAGGTTGCCGCCCGGTATCCCCGGTGTCGCCGGCATTGTCGGCATCGCCGGCGTGCGGCCGGGGATATGCGGGGTTCCTTGCAGCCCCGGCAGCGGGATGTTTGTCGGCTCCGGCCCGACGCCGAGCAGCACCTCGCTCGGCGCCTTCTGGCCCGGCTGGCGCGGTGCGCGCGCCGCGCGGGTCAGCGCGTGGAGCTGCGCGTCGGTCAATTTCTCCTGATAGAAGGTATTGTAGAAGTCATCGGCCGTGTAGCGGATATTCTCCTGGGTTGCGTCCGGGTAAAAGAGTCCCGACAGCCAGTACAAACCGATCAGCCGGTTCACCCCGGGCGGCTCGTCGATCCAGCCGAACGGACTCGACGGCGCCAGAAAGACCTGGCGGTTGCGCACCGCCGGGACCCCGCTCCAGGCCGGGTCGCGCAACACCGCATCATAGAACGAGCGCTGCTCGGCAATAATGATGTCGGGGTGCCAATTCAGCACCTGCTGCCGCGTCACCATGGCCCGGCGCCCGCTGCCGAGGGCGCCGGCGACGTTGATGGCACCGGCTTCCTCGAGCGTCGCCGCGGCCGGCGAACCGGGCAAAGCGGTTTCGAGCCCGTCGGGGCCGCGCGCGTAATAGACCCGCGGCCGCCCGCTGGAGGGCTGGATCAGCAACCGCCCGCGCAGGGCGTCAATCGCATGCTCGGCGTAGGTGGCGAGGTTTTCGGCGCGGTCCGGCACACCCAGCACCTGGCCCAGCGCACGCAGCACGGTCGGCATCCGCACGAAGGTGTCGTCGACCAGGATGCAGGGCACCCCGGTGCTCTGCTGCAGGCGGTCGGCGAAGGCCGCCTGCAGCGGCGTTACCGGCCCGGCATCGATGACAAGGTCCGGGTGCAGGCGGCGGACGATCTCCGCGCCGCTGCGCGGGTCCGGGCCGAGCACGAGGCCGGTCACCGGCAACCCGGCAAACCGTCGCGGCACATAAGGCGCTTGCGGCGCCCGGCTCCAGCCCAGCAGGTCGTTCGGCGCCAGCGAAAACACCAGCGCGTCGGCGGTTGGTCCCGCGGTCAGCACGCGCGTCACGTGATCGGGCAGCTCGACGCGCCGTCCGGCCGAATCGGTAAAGGTGGCGGCAAGCCCGGGGGCCGCGATCAACGCGGTCAACAGGAGCGCGGCTAGCGGCGCCGCATGCGATCGAAACGGCATCTACGTCCCCGAAACCGGCGGCAGGTCGGCGCGGACTATAACTCCCACCGCCTTTCTGGCAAGCGCGGGCGAGTAGCCCGGTGGTCGTGCAGCATGCGTTGCACGCGATGGGCTGGCGCCTGCCGCGCGCCGCGAGCCACTTTCTCGGCCGCCTGCTATGATGATGGAGAATGCCGATCCACCCGTACCGATGGCGCCTGACGCCCAGCTTCGCCGCGCATTTATGGAAGGCGCTGACGCAGCAGCATCACCGCGCGCTGATGCCGCTGCTCGCCCGGTATGTGCCGCGGGACGCGGTGGTGCTCGATGTCGGGGCGCATGCCGGCCAAATCACCAAGCTGCTGTCCCGGCTTGCCGCCGACGGGCGGGTCTATGCGATCGAGCCGGCGAGCTATGCGCGTGCGATCCTGCGCACGGTCGTGTGGTGGCACCGCCTCGGCAACGTCGCCGTGGTGCCGGTCGCGCTCGGCGCCGAAACGCGGCTGGAACGGCTGTTCTCGCCGATCAAGGCGAGCGGGGCGATCGGCTTCGGCCTTGCGCATCTCGGCGCGTCGGAGGCGCCGGACCGGCCCGTCGCGGAGGAGGTTGTGGTGCAGACCACGATCGACGAATTGACCGCCGAGCTGGCGCTCGACCGCCTCGATTTCATCAAGGCCGATATCGAGGGCAGCGAAATGCGGCTGCTGACCGGGGCGCAGCGGACGATCGAGCGGTTTCGCCCGTGCCTGCTCCTTGAACTGGACAGCACGCGCCTGGCCCGCGTCGGCGACCGGGTTGCCGACGCCTTCGCCTTTCTGCAGGCGCGCGGCTACCGCGCCTTTGCCCAGCGCCAAGCCGGCGCGCTTGCCCCGGTTGCGCCCGGCGACGGCGACATCTGGTTCCTGCCGCCCGGCGCGAGCGTGCCCTCGATCGAATGACGGGCCGCCGCCGCCGCAGCGTGGTAGGATCGCCGCAATTGCAGCTTGGGGGTTCGCGCCGCCGATGGACTTTTCCAGCAGCACGATCTTGTGTCTCGGCGACATCATGCTCGACGAGTTCGCCTATTGCGATATCGAGCGGGTGTCGCCGGAAGCGCCGGTGCCGGTGCTTCTGCTGAAGGAAACACGCAGGATGCTCGGCGGCACCGGGAATGTCGCGCGCAATATCGCGACGCTCGGCGGCAAGGCCATCCTGGTCGGGCTCAGCGGCCGCGACCGGGCCGGCGACCAGCTGGCCGAGCGGATTCGGGCGACGCCCGGGCTGATCGACGCGCACATCGCCAGCGCGCGGCGGCGGACCACCTGCAAGACGCGCTATTTGGCCTCGCACCAGCAGATCGTGCGCGTCGACGAGGAGAACACCGCCGCCCCCGATGCCGAGGAGGAGGCGCAGCTCCTCGCCGCCTTCGATCGCGCGCTCGGAGAGGCGGACGCGGTGATCCTGTCGGATTACGGCAAGGGTGTCCTCAGCCCCGCGGTCGTCGCCGCTGCCATCGCGCGCGCCCGGGCGGCGCGGCTGCCGGTTTATGTCGACCCCAAAAGCGACGATTTCAGCCGCTATCGCGGTGCCACCTGCATCACCCCCAACCTGAAGGAATTGGCCGCGGCCTCGCGATTGCCGGTGAGCGGGGAAAGCGAGATCGCCGCCGCGGCGAGCAAGGTGATGCGCGACGCGGAAGCGGAATCGATCCTCGTCACCCGCTCGGACAAGGGCATGATATTGGTCGAAGCCTCGGGTGCGGCGCATGTCGAGCCGGCCCGCGCGCAGGAGGTCTATGACGTATCCGGCGCCGGCGACACGGTGATCGCGGTATTGGCGCTGGCGTGCGCGTCCGGCTTTGCCCCGCCGCAAGCGATGCACCTCGCCAACGCGGCGGCCGGCATCGTCGTCAGCAAGCTCGGCACCGCTGCGGTCGAGCTCGACGAGTTGATGCTCGAATTGTCGCGCGACGTTCGCGACACGGCGTGGCACGAGGCCAAGCAATATACGCTCGCACAGGCGGAGACGCTGGTGCGGCGCTGGAAGAGCCGCGGTCTGGTCGTCGGCTTTACCAATGGGGTATTCGACATCATGCATGCCGGGCACGTTGCGCTGCTCGCCGCCGCGCGCGCCGAATGCGACCGGCTGATCGTCGCGCTCAACAGCGACGACAGTGTGCGCCGGCTCAAGGGCCCGGGCCGGCCGGTCAATCCGCTGCACGACCGCGCCGCGGTCATCGCCGCGGTCGAGGCGGTCGACGGCGTGATCAGCTTCGACGACGACACGCCGCTCGCGGTGATCGAGCGGCTGGTTCCCGACGTGTTGGTCAAGGGTGCCGATTACACGATCGACCGCGTGGTCGGCGCCGATGTCGTGCAGGCGGCCGGCGGGCGCGTCGTCCTCGCGGGCCTGGTCGAGGGCCGCTCGACCACTGCAACAATCACCCGGCTGCAGACGCCGGCCGCGCGGACGCCCGTTGCCGGCGGCCGCCGCGCCGCGCAATAGGCGGCGCCGATGCTGGTCATAACCGGCGGCGGCGGCTTTATCGGCTCGGTCGTCGCGGCGGCGCTCAACGATTGCGGGCACGACGATCTGGTCATCGTCGACCGCTTCGGCACCTCCGAAAAGTGGCGCAACATCGCCAAGCGCGAATTCTTCGAGATCGTGCCGATCGACCAGCTGTTCGACTGGCTTGGCCGGCATGGCGGCCTGGTCGATACGATCTTTCACCTCGGCGCCAATTCATCGACCTTCGTCACCGACGCCGACGAAATCATCGCCACCAATCTCAATTGCTCGGTAGCCTTGTGGCGCTGGTGCGCCGAGGCCGGAAAGCGGCTGATCTACGCCTCTTCGGCGGCGACCTATGGCGACGGGTCGGCCGGGTTCGACGACCGCAGCGACCGGCAATCGCTCGCACGGCTGCGCCCGCTCAACCTGTACGGCTGGTCGAAACACGCCTTCGACTGCTGGGCGGTGCGTGAGGCGGCGCGCGGGCACGCGCCGCCGTTCTGGGCCGGGCTCAAGTTCTTCAACGTGTTCGGGCCGAACGAGTACCACAAGGGCGAGATGCAAAGCCTCGTCGCCAAGAATTACCGCCGTGTCGCCGACGGTGCGCCGATCCGCCTGTTCAAATCGTATCGGCCGGATTTCGCCGATGGCGGGCAGCTTCGCGATTTCGTCTACGTCAAGGATTGCGCCGCGGCGGTGCTGTGGCTGTGGCAGCACGGGCGCGACAGCGGCCTCTACAATATCGGCACCGGACAGGCGCGCAGCTTTCGCGACCTGATCGCCGCGCTCGGCGCCGCCTGCGACCGCGAGCCGGTCGTCGAATATGTCGATATGCCGCCCGAATTGCGCGCGAGCTACCAGTATTTCACCGAGGCGCCGATCGAGCGGCTGCGGCTGGGGGGCTATGTCGCGCCGTTCACGGGGCTCGAAGCCGCGGTGAACGATTTTGTCAGCAATTACCTGTCGCAGCCGGACCGGTATCTGTAGAAGGCGCGAGCGGCCCGCGCCGAGCCGCTCGTGCGACCAGGCGGGCTAGTGGTTGACGTATTCCAGCCGGAACCCGTCGCCCCAGCGCTTGATGTGGCCGACCGACGGCGACGGGAAGTGCATCGTGCAGCACAGCGTGTCGGTGTCGCAGTAGCGCTCGAAGAAGTTGCGGCGGGTGCGCACCGCCTGGTCGCGGTCGGTGTCGACGCGCATGACCAGCTCGGGATAGCGCGCCTGGATCGGCGAGTGGATCAGGTCGCCGGTGAACACCGCCTTGTCGCCGCCCTTGCCGGCGCACACCGCGAAATGGTCCGGCGTGTGGCCGGGGGTCGGGGTCAGCCGGATATGGTCGTTGAGCGCATGGTCGCTGGTGACGAGCTCGGCCCGGTTGGCCTCGATGATCGGCAATACGCTGTCGGTGATCTGGTCGAGCGGGGTCTTCTGGTGAACCTCGCTCCAATAGGTGTATTCCTTTTTCGAGAACAGGTAGCGCGCCTTGGGGAAGGTCGGAACCCAGCGCCCGTTTTCGAGCCGCGTGTTCCAGCCGACATGGTCGCCGTGCAAGTGGGTGCACATCACGAAGTCGATGTCCTCGACACCCAGTCCGGCGGCCTTCAGCGCCCGCATCCAGTTGTCGTCCTTCTTTTTGTTCCAGGCCGGCCGCAGCGGGAAATTCTTGTCGTTGCCGATGCAGGCATCGACCAGGATATTGTGGTGCGGGGTCTTGACCACATAGGACTGGAAGCACAGCACGACATTGCCGGTGGCCTGGTCGTAGCCGCCGGGGGCCAGCCACGACAAATTCTCGTCGAGCGCCTGTTTCGACAGCGTCGGCAGGAATTCGAGCATCGGGGTGAACCCGTGCTCCTGCTCGACGATCCGGTGGATGGTCATGTCGTTGACGGTGAAGCTGGTGGGCATCGCCGTGTCCTTTCCGTTGAGGCATCGCGCTGGGGGCGATCCTAGCCCGCGGCCCGGGCGATGACAAACGCCGCCGCCGGTCAGGGCACCGCAAAATACCGGCTGGGGGTGACGCCGAGCTGGCGGCGGAACATGGCGGTGAAGGCGCTGGGGCTGTCGCAGCCGAGATCGAGCGCCACCGTCGTCACCGGCTCGCCGCCGGCCAGCCGCGACAAGGCCGCGAGCAGCGGCCGCGGTGGGGATGATGTTCGTCGTCTTCGGACAAATCCCGATCAACGACGCGATCGTCGCCCGTTACACCGACGAGCGTTGGCGCGGGCGGGTCTATGCGTTGCGCTATGTCGCCTCGTTCGGGGCGAGCACGCTCGCGGTGCCGCTGGTCGCCCGGTCTACGGACAGAGCGGCGATTTTACGGCCGTGTTCAGGGTGCTCGCCGGGCTTGCCGTGATGACCGCGCTGGCCTCGCTGTGGCTGCCGGTCCAGCGCCAGGCTTCGGCACCCGCAGCCGCGCCGGCGGAATAAGTCTCACCCCTCCTGATCGACGCCGACGATCAGGTGGCATTCGATCACGTCGGCGCGCGGAACGCGCAGCGTCTCCTCGGGGTTGAGCTGGCGCAGGACCAGCGTGTCGCCGTCCCAGCGCACGAATTGCTTGATCAATACCGCGTGGCCGCGCTTGTAGACGACGACGTCGCGGCCGCGGGTCGGCGGCTTGAACGGGTTGACGTGCAACAGCCAGCCCTGCTCGTAGCGCGGCTCCATGCTGTCGCCCACCATGTAGATCGCGTAGGCGTCGCGCACGCCGCCGAGATTGCCCGGGCGGGCGGTGTAGCCGATCGGCCCGTCTTCGAGAAACATCTGCTGATCGCCGCCGCCGCGGCCGGCGCTGCGGATCGGCATCAAATCGCCTCCGTGGGGCGCGGC
>JASHNY010000106.1 GCA_030041385.1 Alphaproteobacteria bacterium | reverse complement strand
CGCCGCAGCGGCGAGCGGTCGGCGAGCCACAGCACGGTCTCGCCCGCCGCGGTATTGCGCCCGTCGAGCGCGTAGACCGCGCCGTCGGGCGCCGCGACCGTGGCCGCGACGGCCGCGCCGCGCTGCCGCAAGCCGCGCACCGCCGCCGCGACGCGCTCGGCGTCCGCCGGGTCGAGGGCAGCGAGCAGGGCGTCGTATGCGGTGGGAATGCCCGGTGCCGGCCGGGCGCCGATCGGCGCCGACGCGTCCTCGCCGCGCCGCCAGCGAAACGCGGTCAGCGGCACCGTGTCGAGCACCGCGGCGAGAGCGGCCGCCGATTGTTCGGCGTCGGCGCTGCCGCGGCGGGCATCGTCGCGCTCGCGCCGCGCCCGCAGCCACAGCACCCCGAACGCCGCGGCGGCGGCGAGACACAATCCGGCGACGGCGAACGCGATCACGGGCGAATCTGTCAGCTACCTACAAGCGAGTCGCTATGCGCTCCGCTCTTCGATTGCGTGATTATCGGGTATTCGCCGCAAAAAGAGAAGAGGGATGCTCCCGATCTTGACCCGATTGCCCGTGATTCCGCAGGCTAGATCAATAGCGGTAATGTTCCGCCTTGTACGGTCCGGCCTGTTTCACCCCGAGATATTGCGACTGGGTCGGCGTCAGCTTGGTCAGCCGCGCACCGAGCTTGTCGAGATGCAGCGCCGCGACCTTCTCGTCGAGGTGTTTCGGCAAGACATAGACCTTGTTTTCATATTTGCCGGCGTTGTTCCACAATTCGATCTGCGCCAATACCTGGTTGGTAAACGACGCGCTCATCACAAAGCTCGGGTGGCCGGTGGCGCAACCGAGATTGACCAGCCGGCCCTTGGCCAGCACGATCAGCCGCTTGCCGTCGGGGAAGATAACCTCGTCGACCTGCGGCTTGACCTCTTCCCACACGTAATTGCGCAGCGCGCCGACCTGGATCTCGCTGTCGAAATGGCCGATGTTGCAGACGATCGCACGGTCGTGCATCTGCCGCATGTGGTCGAGCGTGATCACGTCGATATTGCCCGTCGCGGTGACGAAGATGTCGCCGACGGACGCCGCCTCGTCCATCGTCGTCACCTGGTAGCCTTCCATCGCCGCCTGCAAGGCGCAGATCGGGTCGATCTCGGTCACCATCACGCGCGCGCCCTGGCTCCTGAGGCTCGCCGCCGAGCCCTTGCCGACATCGCCAAACCCAGCGACGACCGCGATCTTGCCGGCCAGCATCACGTCGGTCGCGCGCTTGATGCCGTCGACGAGGCTTTCGCGCACGCCGTAGAGGTTATCGAATTTCGATTTTGTGACGCTGTCGTTGACGTTGAACGCCGGCACCTTGAGCGTGCCCGCCCGCATCATCTCATAGAGCCGGTGCACCCCGGTCGTGGTCTCTTCCGAAATGCCGCGGACCTCGCGCAGCAAATCGGGATGCCGGTCGTGGAGGATTTTGGTCGCATCGCCGCCGTCGTCGAGCACCATGTTGGGGCGCCACCCGGCATAAGGCCCGCCATCGGGCGCGCGCAGGGTCTGCTCGATGCACCACTCGTATTCGTCTTCGCTTTCGCCCTTCCAGGCATAGACGGCGATGCCGCGCGCCGCGATCGCCGCCGCGGCATGGTCCTGGGTGGAAAAGATGTTGCAGCTGCTCCACCGCACGGTGGCGCCCAGCTCTACCAGGGTCTCGATCAATACCGCGGTCTGGATCGTCATGTGCAGGCAGCCGACCACACGCGCGCCCTTCAGCGGCTGCGCCTTGCCGAATTCCTCGCGCAGGGCCATCAGCCCAGGCATCTCGGTTTCGGCGATCGCGATCTCCTTGCGGCCCCAATCGGCCAGCCCGATATCGGCGACCTTGTAATCGGTGAAGTCGGGCACGGTGCTCTCCTCGGCTGGCTTGTCGGATTGAGCAAACATATAAAGATATGTTTAAGTCGTCAATCACTGGGGAGCGGGGCGGTTGGACCGCGGCCGTCCCGGCCGCAGGCGGGTGAGACAGGCGGGCGGGACGCCCGCGTTCCAAGGGACGCGCCTGTCATCGCGAGCGGAGCGACGCGATCTCGTTCGGGATCAGTGCGGCAGCCCGGGATTGCCGCGGCGCCTCGCAATGACCGCTGCCGGGAACCTACCGCGTCTCGGCGATGGTGTTGAAATCGTCGAGCAGCGCGGCGATCCGGCTCGCGTCGGACTGGTCCATGATCGCCCGCATGCGGCGCGCGGCGGCGACCGTGTCAAGGTTGCGGATGCGCTGCTTGACCCGCGGGATATTGCGCGGCGTCATCGACAATTCCCTGAGGCCGAGGCCCAGCAGCAAGGCCGTATAGCGCGGGTCGCCGGCGATCTCGCCGCAGACGCTGATCGGGATGTTGCGGCGCAACGCCGCCTCGACCGCGGACTGTATAAGGCGCAGGACGCCGGGATGCAGCGGGTTGTAGAGATGGGCTACCCGCTCGTCGCTGCGATCGATCGCCAGGGCGTACTGCACCAGGTCGTTGGTGCCGATTGCGAAGAAATCGGCCTCGCCGGCCAGCGTGTCGGCGGCCAGCGCCGCGCCCGGCACCTCGATCATCGCGCCGAGCGGCGGCAATGAGCGCGGCACGCCGAGCCCGCGCCGCCGCAAACGCCGCGCGACCTGCTCCATCGCCTCGCGGGCGCGGCGGATTTCGTCGACATGGGAGATCATCGGCAGCAGCACGCGCAGCGGCCCATCATTGGCCGCCCGCAGCATCGCAGCCAACTGGGTGTCGAACAGCCGCCGGTCTTTCAGCGACAGCCGGATCGCCCGCAACCCCAGCGCCGGGTTGGCCGCGTCGGCGCCGCTCGCCCCCGCCAGGGCTTCCGGCAGTTTGTCGCCGCCGACATCGAGGGTGCGCAACGTCACCGGGCGCCCGCCCATGCCCCGCACCAGGCCGGCATAAAACTCGTATTGCTCGTCCTCGCCGGGCAGGTCATTGCGGTTGAGAAACAGGAACTCGGTCCGCACCAGGCCCAGCCCCGTCGCCCC
Organism: Alphaproteobacteria bacterium; assembly: GCA_030041385.1. Classification (GTDB taxonomy): domain Bacteria; phylum Pseudomonadota; class Alphaproteobacteria; order ATCC43930; family CGMCC-115725; genus DATARH01. Next base: position 3,927 of record JASHNY010000106.1, on the reverse strand, counting down.
GCAGGAGAGCGCCTGGCCGAGCTCGACCGGCAGTTCGAGGTTGGCCTCCAGGCGGATCTCGATCTCGTCGCGGGTCACCGCCGGAACCCGGCGCAGGCGGGCCAGCACCCGGCGCTCGCGCACGAAATCCTCGCGCCGCGACTGGAAGGTTTCGATCGTCTCCGGCAAGGGGTCGATGATGACGGTCCCGCTCGACCCGTCGATGACGACGGTCGCCTCGTTGCGCGCCCGTTCCAACAGGCCGGGGATGCCCGTGACCGCCGGCAGGCCGAGCGCGCGCGCCATGATCGCGGTGTGGCTGTCGGTGCCGCCGAACACGGTGGCGAAGCCGCCGATGCGGCGCGGGTCCATCAGCGCGGTGTCGGCCGGGGTCACCTCCTCGGCAAGGATCACCGCGCCCTCGGCAAGCTTCGCATAAGCGGTGTAGGGCTGGTGGATCAGGTTGCGGATCAGCCGCGCGCCGACGACGCGGATATCGTCGATGCGCGCCGCCAGATAGGGGTCGCGCATCGCCGCGAAGCCCTTGGCCAGCTCGTCGATCTCGATCTGCACCGCACGCTCGGCGTTGAGGCGGGTGCGGGCGATGCGCTGGTCGACGCCGCGCGTCAGCCGCGAGTTGGCCAGCATCGCCAGATGCGCATCGAGCAGATAGCCCACCTCCTCGGCCGCTTCGCCGGGCAAGGCGGCGGCGCGCAGCTTGAGGTTGCGCAACTGCCGAACCGACAGGGCGACGGCGTCGGCAAAGCGGGCGCGCTCGGCGTCGATGTCGCGCTCGGCGAGCACCCGTTCGCCGACCGGCAATTCGGCGCGGTCGCCGATATAGGCCGGGCCGATCGCAATGCCCGGCGAGATGCCGATTCCGGTTAGGGTCTGTTCGCCGTGCTCGCTGCCGCCGGGCGCTGCGTCAGTCCTCATCGAACTTGCATTCGATCAGGCGCGCGAGCATCGCCACCGCCGCCTCGGCATCGCCGCCGGTGGCGCTGATCTCGATGACCGTCCCCGAAGCGGCGGCGAGCATCATCAGCCCCATGATCGACCGGCCGGACACCGCGGTGCCGTTCTTGCGCACCCAGATGTCGGCGTCGAACTGGCTGGCGGTCTTGACAAAGCGGGCCGCGGCGCGCGCGTGCAGGCCCTTCTGGTTGCAGATTTCGACCATTCGCCGCGCCGCCGCCGCGCCGGCAGGGCCAGCCTTCGGATTGGCCTCGGCTTCGCCGGTCATTTGCGCGCGTTGGCGAGGAGCTGGGAGGCGACGTTGATGTATTTGCGGCCGGCTTCCTGCGCCCCCAGCACGGCGCGGTCGAGCCCTTCGTTCTGGCGCAGGCTGGCGAGCTTGATCAGCATCGGCAGGTTGACCCCGGCGATGACCTCGACCTTGCCCCGGTCCATGACCGAGATCGCCAGGTTCGACGGCGTGCCGCCGAACATGTCGGTCAGCAGCACCACACCGTCGCCGGTATCAACCTCGCCGATCGAGCGCAGGATCTCCTGCCGGCGCTGCTCCATGTCGTCGTCGGGGCCGATGCAGATCGCGGCGATCTGCGTCTGCCCGCCGACGACGTGCTCGAGCGCGGCGAGAAACTCGGTCGCCAGGCGGCCATGGGTCACGAGGACGATGCCGATCATCGCGTTTTTCCCGAAGGATGGAGCGCGGGTGAGGCGTCGGCGAGGCCGGTTGAAATGGCGGTCAGGAACTTTCTACGGTCGCTCAGGGTAGAGACCAGTAATCGCTCGCACCAGTCGCCATCGGGGGGCGCGGCCGGCGGGAGCAGGGGGTTGCGCCGGCTCATATAGCGCCGTTGCGGGCATTCGTCACCCTGCTTGATGGGCGACGCCCCGGCAATTTGCCGCGGCCGCCCGCCGCTACCCCTTTTAGGGGTCTTGCGTTCCCGACCCGTCAAGGTCGCTCAGCGCGCGCATCGCGACGCGCAATTTCGCCGCGGCCGAGGCCTCGAACGGGGCGATCGCGACGACCGGCACGGCGATGCCGAACACCGTCTCGGTCCGCGGCAGCGGCAGCCGCTCGATCGCGTCCGCGACGACCAGATCGGCGATCAGCCCCAGCGGCACCTCGCTCACCGGGGCGAGCCGGACGATGCCGACGCCGCGCAGCTCGATCAGCCCGCGCAGCGTTTCCGGTGCGCGTACCAGCACCGCAGCGCCGCGCCGGTGCAGTTCGCACTGGTCGTCGGCCACCAGCCGCGCGCCTGCGTCAATCAATCGCAGCGCCAGATCCGACTTGCCGGCGCCGGACGGGCCGCGCAACAACAGGCCGCGTCCGTCGATCGCGACGGCGGTGGCATGGACGAGCCGGGTTTCGCCCAACCTCGCCTACCACGCCAGCGGCAGGCGGATCAGGAACCGCGCGCCGCACACCTTGCCCTCGGGATCGCGGCGGTTTTCAGCCCAGATGCGGCCCCGATGGGCGGCCACGATCTGCTTCGAGATCGACAGGCCGAGGCCGGAATGGGTGCCGAATTTCTCGCCGACCGGGCGCTCGCTGTAGAAGCGGTCGAAGATCGCGGTCAATTTGTCCTCGGGGATCCCGGGTCCGTCATCCTCGACCGAAACCAGGACCGCGCGGCCGTCGAGCCCGGCGCGCACGCGAATCTCGCTGCCCGGCGGGCTGAACGAGACGGCGTTGGCGATGACATTGAGAAAAACCTGCGACAGCCGGCTTTCGGTGCCCGGCACGACCAGCGCCCGGCCGCGCTCGGGCGGCAGGTCGAGGACGATCCCCGGCGCGCCCTCGCCCAACGTCGCCTCCTGCATCTCGGCGACGGCGCGCAGCATCGCGGCGATGTCCGTCGGCGCCACTTCGAGCCGGCTCAGTTCCGCATCGAGGCGCGAGGCGTCGGAGATGTCGGTGATCAGCCGGTCGAGCCGCTCGACATCGTCGAGGATGATCGCCATCAGCCGGCGCTGCTTTTCGGGGTCGTCGATGCGGGTGGCGGTTTCGACCGCGCTGCGCAGCGAGCCCAGCGGGTTCTTGATCTCGTGCGCGACATCGGCGGCAAAGCTCTCGATCGCGCTCATCCGCTGCCACAGCGTGTCGGTCATCTCGCGCAACGAGCCGGAAAGGTCGCCGACCTCGTCGCCGCGACGGGTGAAATCCGGGATTTCGACCCGAGCGCCGCGGCCGCGGGCGCGCTCGGCTGCCGCAGCGAGGCGGCGGATCGGCCGCGCGATCGTACCGGCGAGGTAGAACGACAGCAGCACGGTCACCAGCACCGCCGCGACGAAAATGCGCAACAATTCGAGGCGCACCATGCGCAATTCGTTGTCGATCTCGCTGTTGGTGGTCGACAGCATGACCGCGCCGAGCACCTCCTTGTAGCGCTGCACCGGCACCGCGACGCTGATGACGAGCCCGCCGGACGCGGGATCGCTGCGCACCGCCGAGCCGCTTTCGCCGTGCAGCGCGCGCAGCACCTCAGGGAAGTCCTCGGCGGTGTCGCCGCTGCCTTCGTGATAGGTCGGGTAGTGCCGCTGGCGCGGCAGGGCGTTGACGAGCCAGTGGTACGCCCGCCGGGTGAAGCGGGCGATCGGGCCGGAATCGTCGGGCGGCGGCAGCTCCGTCACCTGCACGGCGTCGCCGCCGCCGCGCAGCAGGCGGCTGTCGGCGATGGTCTTGCCGTCGAGCGCATAAAGCCGGGCGCGCGTGTTGGTCGGCTCGACCAGGCGGCGCATCATCTGGCGCGACAGGTCGGGCAGCAATACCTCGCCCTCATCCGCCGAATCGAGCACCGCGCCCTCGCCGAGCGCGGCGGCGAAAATCTCGCCCTGCGTGCGCAGCGATTCGATCTGCTGCCCGATCAGGCTGCTCTGGAACTTGCCGAGGTAAAGAAAGCCGACTGCGAGCAGCGCCAGCGGCAGCAGGTTGACCGCGATGATCCGCCGCGTCAGCGGCGAGATCGCGCGGTGCCG
>JASHNY010000105.1 GCA_030041385.1 Alphaproteobacteria bacterium | reverse complement strand
TCGTGCCCGCCCTTCAACAGGTTGAGGGCCATTGGATGGCCCATGATCCCGAGCCCGACAAAACCGACCTTCATCCCTTCTCTCCACCGACGCGGCTGGCGATGGCGCACAGTGCAACAAGTGCGCGGCCAGCCTCAAGCCGTCAGCGCAGTCGCCGGCTCGGTGCGGGCCAGCGGAACCATTCCGCCGACGGCGCGGCCGCGGACGAATTGCCGGGTCGTCTCGGCCTCGGCCTGCCGCCGGGTGTGGCCGTACCGCCATGGAAGACAATGGCGATGCGGACGCTCGGCATCGACTCGTTTCCCTTGCTTTCAATGCAGGGCACCACTGCCGAGATGCCGCAATTTGTCGGGGTTTCGCGTGATGTAGATGGCGATGATCCGGCCGTTCTCGATTTGCAGCGCGGTGGTTTGCAGCGCCGAATCCCGTTCGATCGTGACGAAGCCGGGCAGGCCGTTGATGAAGCCGTAGCGCACGATCCGCGACATCGTCGCGGCGAAGATGTGCGCGAGCGAGGCATGCAGGCGCATCACGCCGTCGCGCCCGACGATGGGCCGGCTCGCGGCCGGAATCTTGCCGCCGCCGTCGGCATAGGCGGTTACGTCGGCTGCCAGCAGCGAGCGGAGCTGCTGCACGTCGCCAAAGCGCGTGGCTGCGAAGAACGCCGCGGCGATTTCCAGCCCGCGCTGCTTGGGCACGGGAAAACGCGGGCGCGCCGCACGCACATGGGTGCGGGCACGGGTGGCGAGCTGGCGGCAGGCCGCCGGCTCGCGCCTCGGCCGGGCTTGTTCACGCGCCCGTGGCGGCGGGGTCCAGCTCGTAAGGCGGGCGATGCAATCCGGCGGGCGAGATCGTGAAAATCTCGTAGCCGGCCGCGGTAACGCCGACCGTGTGCTCGAACTGGGCCGACAGCGAGCGGTCCTTGGTAACCGCCGTCCAGCCGTCGCTCAGCACCTTCACCTCCCAGCGCCCGGCATTGATCATCGGCTCGACGGTAAAGAACATGCCTTCGCGCAATACCGGCCCGTCGCCGGGCTTGCCGTAATGCAGGATCGACGGCGCGTCGTGGAAGATCTGACCGACGCCGTGGCCGCAGAAATCGCGCACCACGGAATAGCGATGGCTTTCGACATAGCGCTGGATCGCATCGCCGATGGCGCCGACATGCACGCCCGGCCGCACCACGGCAATGCCGCGCATCATCGCCTCATAGGTCACGTCCACCAGTTTCCGCGCCTTCACCGGGATGCGGTCGCCGAGAAAGAACATGCGGCTGGTATCGCCGTGCCAGCCATCGACGATGACGGTCACATCGATGTTGAGGATGTCGCCTTCGACAAGCCGGCGGTCGCCCGGGATGCCGTGGCAGACGACGTGGTTGACCGAAGTGCAGATCGATTTCGGAAAGCCGCGATAGTTGAGCGGCGCCGGGATCGCGCCGTGATCGACGATAAAGCGGTGGCACAATTCATCGAGTTCGCCCGTCGTCACGCCGGGACGGACATAGGGCGCGATGTAGTCGAGCGTCTCGGCGCCGAGCGCGCCGGCCACCCGCATCCCGGCAAATGCGTCCGGTCCGTGGATTTTGATCCCGCCTCGCTCGCCGCCCGGTGCGAGGCCCAGCCCCATCATCATATCCTGCTGCATGACCGCGTACTCTGCGCCCGGCGACGATCGCCGGCAACCCGAAGGTAGGATCGCCGTGCGGCCAGGGCAATCCTCCATGCCGGGCGGCGGGGCGGCAAATTGCCTATCGCCACCAATCGCCGGCGATTGTGCCGGCGTGCGGCTTTGCCTATGAAGGGCATGGCAGTGCCACAGAAGCGGCGGCGAGGAAGGAATGAGTGCAGCCGGACCGCAGGTTACCGCCTGCGTGCTGATCATCGGCAACGAAATCCTGTCGGGGCGGGTGCGGGACGAAAACCTGGCCTTTCTCGCCACGGGGCTGAACGAGGCGGGGATCAGGCTGCGTCAGGCGCGGGTCATTCCCGACGACGCGGCGACGATCATCGCCACCGTCAACGAGGTGCGCCGCCAGTTCGATTACGTGTTCACGACCGGCGGGATCGGGCCGACCCATGACGACATCACCGCGCAGTGCATCGCCGATGCATTCGGCGTGAAATTGGTCCTGCACCCCGATGCCGCGCGCATCCTCGAAGCACACTATCCGCCGGGAGCACTCAACCAGGCGCGCCTCAGGATGGCCCATGTGCCGGAAGGCGCCAGCCTGTTGCCGAACCCGATCTCGCGCGCACCGGGCTTTCGCCTCGACAACGTGTATGTGCTGCCGGGGGTGCCGCAGATCATGCGGGCGATCTTCAACGAGCTGAAGCACCGGCTCGTCGGCGGCGCCAAGGTGTTGAGCCGGAGCGTCAGCTGCGCGCTCGGCGAAGGCGCGCTGGCCAAAGGGCTGGGCGAGATCCAGGACCGCTTCCCCGATCTCGAGATCGGCTCCTACCCCTATTTCCGGCGCAACGATTTCGGCGTCACCCTGGTCGTGCGCGGCATCGAGCGCGAGCGCATCGTTGCCGCTGCCGACGAGATCAAAACGCTGATCCGGGCGCTCGGGGGAGAGCCCACCGAGGGGCTGGCGGAGGATTGAATCGGCCGATGGCGAACCCGGCGGACGTGGCGAAACGGTAGACGCAGCAGACTTAAAATCTGCTCCTCTCATGAGGGTGGGGGTTCGAGTCCCCCCGTCCGCACCAACAAGATCAGATCGTTATTTGGAAATCCTGAGGCCCAAAGGCGGTGGGGCAGGGCGTAATCGTAATCGCCGAAGGCGGTGCGGGCGCTGCTGCTCCGATGCCCCAAAGCCGACTTTGGCCGCGCCGGGTCTGATCGTGCCGGCCCGCTCGCGGGCTGCCGGTGATTTCGGCCTGTGAGGGCCATATTCCTGGAACAAAATTCATGCCCGGACTTGCTCCGGGGCCTGTTCGGCACCGGCCGGCGGGCTTTTCGAGCTCGCACCGCCGATCGAAAATAGCCGCGCAAAGCGAATGGCCGCGGGGTGCGCCCGCGGCCATTGCTTGCGGCAAGTTACGCGAACGCGCGAGCCCGCCGCGCTCCGCCACCTATGCGCCCTTCACGCAGAAGGTGCGCAAGCATGAGCCGGCGGAGCCGGCGTCGACGCAACATCCCGCCTCCGATCAGCAGGCGAACCAGCCGGCGTTCGTCGCCGCCGTCCTCCTCTTCGCCGACCTCCTCACCCTCTTCCTCTTCCTCTTCCTCCTCGTGCCTCTCTCGCAGGAGATGGGCCAGGAGCAGGTGGCGAAGGCGCTGCCGGCGAATTATGCCGCCTCCAATCAGGAGGCGAACGAGCCGGCGTTCGTTACCGCCGTCCTCCTCTTCGCCGCCGTCTTCACCGTCATCCTCTTCCTCGTGCCTCTCCCGCAGGAGATGTGCCAGGAGCAGACGGCGAAGGCGCTGCCGGCGAATTATCCCGCCGCCGACCAGCAGGCGGGCGAGCCGGCGCTCGTCACCGCCGCCCTCCTCTTCGCCGACGTCGTCATCGTCCTCTTCCTCGCGCCGCTCGCGCAGAAGATGCGCAAGTATCAAGCGGCGAAGGCGTCGGCGTCGCACGATGCTGCCGCCGATGAGCAGACGAGCAAGCGTACGTTCGTCGATGCCGCCGCCCTCCTCGTCGTCGTCTGAGCTGACGGCAGCCCGGTTGCGCAGCAATGTTTCAGCAGCCATTTTCATCCTCCTTGGTGCGGTAGATTGGCACCGCCGTGACGTCGCCCAGGGGATTGATCGCGCCGACGCTTTTTGCCGGCGGCTCCCCCGGGGCCTTGCTGAGCCAGGCCGCTCCCCAAATTTGAAGAACCAGGAGTGATGGCATGTCGAGCCACCGTTCCTACAAAGGCGCGGCTCAGAACCTCGTGCTGCATCAAGTTTCGCGCGGCGCCATGCTTCATGAGTGGATCGAGCAAGAGATGCCTGAGATTCGCTTCATCCTCCGACTCTTCCGCTTCAATTCGCGCAGGCGCCTCGCCCAGCACGCATGCAATTCCTGCCTCAAAAGCTTGCTCAATTAGCGTCTCTAACGTGACCTTGCTTGCCACGGACCCCAGCTCAGCTTCGAGCTGGCGGTCTGTGAGTTCATGATGTCCACCGACGCTATCGACGCCCTCGATCTTGACGATTTGACCCGTCTTGGGCCGGATCGTGACGCTCAGCAGATCCATGCCCGCTGACACATCCGGAGCGGTCGCTGGCGGTTTCTGCTCGGGAGCAGCCGCCGCCGGTTTCTGCTCGGGGGCAGTCGCTGGCGGTTTCTGCTCGGGCGCGGTCGCCGTCGGTTTCTGCTCGGGAGCGGCCGCCGCCGGTTTCTGCCGCGGATCGTGCGGCGTGGGTTCTTTACGTTCTTTACGATCGGCCGCAACATCATCCTTGGTGCGCATCTGCGGCTCCTTGCATGAAATTTTTTTCGGCCGTGGTTCTGAAGGCCGCGCGCGCTCAGGAAGCAGTACATCGGCAATGATCGGCAGCCGAGCGCGCGGTCTCAGGAAAGGGTAGCGTTTAAAAAAAGACCGCAACGGGGGCGGCTCTCATTGATCTATGTCAATGGAATTGGAATTTCGATCCGGCGGGGTCTAGCGCAGGACCGACGGTGTCTGGGCGGCGGTGTCCCCTCCCGCCGGATGGCCTTCAGAATTGCCGTGAGCCGCGCCAGGATCGTCATGGCCGCCCCCGGAACGCCGGCAGGGCGGCCGTCCCGGGGGTGACCCGGCCATCGGGGGCGTCAGCGAAGCGATGCGACATGCCTCACAGATGCCCGGATCAAGTTCGGGCATGACGAAGGGTGCGGGTGTTTAAAGAGGGCAACAGCCCGTCGACGGCATCGATCCGCCACGGCGTCATTAACAAGCTTTGCTTCGAGTACCGCTGCCGGTCACGGCGGCGGCCGTGAGCCCGCGTCTATTCCGCCTCCTCGCGGCCGTAGAGCAGCAGCAGCGCGAGGATGACGACGCCGTAGACGATGCTGCGGCCGTATTCGGGCATGTTGAGCGCCAGCAAGACGCTGACCAGCGCGGTGAGGCTGACCGCCCCGGCGGCGGCGCCGAGATATTGGCCGCGGCCGCCGAGGATGCTGACCCCGCCGATGACGACGGCGGCGATCGACTGGAACAGGTAGGGATCGCCCATGCCGAGCGAGGCCTGCCCGCCGAAACCCGCGAGCAATATGCCGGCCAGCGCCGAGAACAGCCCGCTCAGCCCGTAAAGGCAGACCGTCGTCAGGTTGACGTTGACGCCGGCGAGAAACGCCGCCCGCGCGTTGTTGCCGATCGCATAGGTGGTGCGGCCAAAGCGGGTGAAGCCGAGCGCGAAGGTCACCACCACGATGACGACGAGCCAGAGCCATAGCGCCGCCGGCACGCCGAGCCAGACGCCGTGGACGGCGGCGGCGACGATCGGCGGCGCGTAGGAAGCGCAGGCGGTGCAGGTCAAGCCGCCGCTGAGCCCGAGCGCGAGGCCCTCGACGATGCCGTTCATCGCCAGGGTCATCACCACCGCCGGCACGCCGAACCAGACGATGAAGACGCCGTTGGTCAAGCCGGCGAGCGCGCCGCCGCCGAGCGTGATCGCGATCGCGTAGAGCGCGCGGGAATCCTCGCCAAGCGAGGCGGTGGCCAGCAGGATCGCCGCGGCGTTCAGGATCCACGGGACCGACAGGTCGATGCCGCCGACGAGCACGACAAAGCATTGCCCCGCCGCCACCAGGCCGACGAACGAGGCGACGAGCAGGATCGAGGTCACGCTGGCAAAGCTGGCGAAGCCGGGATGGACGAAACCGCCGATCACGAACAGCAATACCGCGGCGCCGTAAGCGGCGAGCACGCGCATTGCGTCGAGGGTCAAGAACCGAGTCGGCACGCTCAGCCCCGCCGCCGCAACAGGTTGCCGATCAGCGAGCCGAGGACCACGGCAACGACCAGGAAGAGGCCCTCGTAGAACGCCTGGTAGAGCGGATTGATGTGCGCGTAAAACAGGATGTTGACGATCATCGTGGTGATGAAGGCGCCGCAGATCGCGCCGATCGCGCTGCCGCGCCCGCCGAACAGGCTGACCCCGCCGAGCACCACGGCGACGATCGAGGTCAGCGTATAGCTGTTGCCGGTGGTCGCGTCGCCCGAGGTCGCATTGGCCGCGAGGAACAGCCCGGCCACCGCATAGAGCGCGCCGGCGATCGAATAGGCGACGATCTTGGTGCGCAGCGCGTTGACGCCGAGCGCGACCGCGGCCGCCTCGTCGTTGCCGACCGCGAACAGCTCGACACCGAGACGCGAACGGCGCAATGCCATCCAGCCCAGTATCGCCACGGCGAGGAAGATCAGCGCCGTCGGTGCGTCGGGGTTGACCAGCAGATTGGTGTAGCCGGCCGGCACCGAGCCGCCCGGCTGCGGCAGGACGCGGATCGCCAGGCCCTGAAAGATCGACAGCGTGGCGAGCGTCACGACGATCGGCTGCAATCGGCCAAGACCGACGAGGAGGCCGTTCACCAGCCCGGCGCCGGCCCCGACCAGGACGACCAATATCGACACCACGATCATGTGCAGCGGGCTGCCGGCCAGAAAGATCGCGGCGAGGGCATTGGTCAGGTCGATGACGCCGCCGACCGAAAGGTCGATGCCGCGGGTCAACACCACGACGGTCTGGCCGATCGCGGCGACGGCCAGCGGCATCGTGTTGTTGACCGTCGAGGTGATCTCGAAACTGCCCGGCAGCCGCTGCTGCTGGATTACGAACATCAGGGTGAACACCACGGCGCTCGCCAGCAGGATTGCGGCGGCGAGAACGAGGCCGATGTTCTGGCCCAGGACGTGCGCGGCGCGCGGGCGCCGCTGCGGCCGGGCGGCGAGCGTGGCGGCGGCGTCAGGCGGCATGGGGTTCGCGGATCGCGGCGGCGACGACGGCCTCCGCAGTCAGCGCCGGCGGCGCGAACTCGGCGACGATCCGGCCGCGGCTCAGCACCAGAACGCGATGGCATAGATGGGTCAATTCCTCGGTGTCGGAGGAATAGAACAGGATCGCCCTGCCTTGCCGGGCCAGCCGCATCATCAACTCGTAGACCTCGTGTTTGGTGGCGATGTCGACGCCGCGGGTCACGTCGTACAGCAGCAGGATGCGCGATTGGGCGAGCAGCCAGCGGCCGATCAGCACCTTCTGCTGATTGCCGCCGGACAACGCGCCGACGGGCTGCGCTGCGTTCGGCGTGCGGATGCCGAGCGAATCGATGATCTCGCGGCTCATCCGTGCCTCGGCGCCGCCGCGGATCACGCCGAGCCGGGAAAGCTGCGCGAGGATCGGTAATGTCAGGTTGGTGCGCACCGACAATGGCAGCAACAGCCCCTCGGTCTTGCGGTCTTCCGGCACCAGCGCGATGCCGAGCCCGGCATGAATGGCGTCGGCGGGGCAGGTGATCACAATCGGCTCGCCGCCGATCCGGATTGTGGCGCGGGCAAGGGGCGGGGCGCCGAACAGGCCGAGAAACAATTCGCGGTGGCCCTGGCCGGCGAGGCCGCCGACGCCCAGAATCTCGCCGGCGGCAACCGAGAGACTCACCGTGCCGCCATCGCCGACGCCGGCCTCCTCAAGCTGAAGCGCCGGCGCCGCCGGCGATGGCACCGGCGGCAGCGGCGGGTACAACGCCTCTACCCGGCGGCCGGTCATCAGCGTGACCGCTTCGTCCTCGTCGATCGCGTCGAAGGTTCCGACCTCGGCGCCGTTGCGGAAAATCGTGATGCGGTCGGCGACCGAGGTGATCTCGTTCCAGCGATGCGAGGTGAAGACGATCGCCGTGCCGCGGGCGCGCAGTTCGCGGATGCGGGCAAACAGCCACTCGACCTCGCGCTCGACCAGCGACGAGGTCGGCTCGTCGAGCAGCAATATCCTGGGCTGCCGCACGATGACGCGCGCCACCTCGACGATCTGGCGCTCGGCAAGCGAGACCTCCGAGGCGAGCGCACGCGGATCGATGTGGTGGATGCCGAGCCCGGCGAGGACCGCCTCCGCCTCGCCGGCGAGCGCGTTGCGGCGGATGAGGCCCAGCGCCGAACGCGGCTCGCGGCCGATCAGCAGGTTCTCCGCCACACTCATCCACGGCAGCAACGTCAATTCCTGAAACACCGTGCCGATGCCGCGCCGTGCCGCATCGGCCGGGCCGCCGAGCCGGACCGCATTACCGTCGAGCAGCACATTGCCGGAATCGGCATGGAGCCGGCCGCCGAGAATCTTGATCAGCGTCGATTTTCCGGCCCCGTTCTCGCCGACGAGCGCGTGCACCTCGCCGCGGCGCGCCGCGAACGAGGCGGAGCGCAACGCCTGGACCCCGCCAAACGCCTTGCTCAGCTCGCGCGCAGCGATCGTCGCGGCCGGGTCGCCTTCGGCGCGCTCGGCGAGGCTCATGCCTGCGACGGCAGACGCACGTCGAGCTTGCCTTCGCAGGCTTTGCCGGTCAGCGCGGCATCGACGCAGATCTTTACGGTGGCGTCGGCGCCGCTATCGGTAAAGTCGGCGAAGAAGCTGTCCGGCAGGTTCGGAAACACCGTCTCGCCGACCTTGACCGTGCTGTTGGTGACGAACGGGAACGGGATCGTGATGTCCTTGCGCGGATGGGATTTCTGCAGGATGCGCCGGGCCAATTCCAGCGATACCAGCACGAGGTAGGGGGGCTGGCCGATCGACAGCCCGTCGACCTTCTGGCTCATATAGCCGGTCATGAATTTGCGGAACCCGTTCTCGGCCTCGCCGGCGGTGGGCGGCAGCGGCGTCCGCTTGGCGGCGATGAACGCCTTCAAGACGCCGTCAGTGCCGCCCTGGCACCAGATGCCGTCGATTTTCGGCAGGCTCGGCAGGATCGCCGCGGTGTTGCGCTCGGCGACCGAGGAATCCCACATCCCGGTGTAGCGGTTGACGACCTTGATGCCGGGATGCTGCTTCCACACCGAATCGGCGCCGGCATTGCGTTCCTTGTCGACAAACGTGCCGGCGACGCCGGTCACCATGATCACGTTGCCCTTGCCGTTCAGCTTCTCGACGAGGAAATCCGCGAGCTTTTTGCCGAACTGGAACTGGTCGGTGTCGACCTTGATCGCGGTCGGCGCGGTGACGACGTTGTCGAAGGACACGACGAGAATGCCGCGCTCCGTCGCCTGGTGAAGAATGCCGTTGAGCCCGGTCGGGGAGGCGGCATTAACGATGATGGCGTCGACCCGCTCGCCGATCAGGCCGCTGATCTGCTGGCTTTGCTGGCTGACATCGTTACCGGAGTTGAACCAGCTGCCTTCGACCTGGCTCTTGTACGGCTCCATCTGCAACGCCGCCTTGAACAGGTTCTCCATCTCGATGCGCCACTTGTTGCCGATATACGAGTTGGACAGCGCGATCTTCAGCTTGCGTTCGGCGGCAAATGGCCGGCCCGGCAATCCGGCGGCCAGAAGGCCGATGCCGGAGGCGGCAAGCAATGAGCGTCGGTTCAGCATCCCCACCATGATTTTCCTCCCTGTGTCCGATCCGATGTGCCGCAGGCGGCGGCGTCGCCTCCCGATTTCACGGGAGCTGCGCCCCCTGCGTGTCGACGTAGAGCGCGTAGATCGAGGTGCTCGCGGCCATGAACAGGCGGTTCCTCTTGCTGCCGCCGAAGCACAGATTGGCGCAGGCCTCCGGCAGATGGATCTTGCCGAGCAAGTCGCCGCCCGGGGCATAGCAGCGCACACCGTCCTCGGCCGGGTCGCCCCAGCCCATCGCGCACCAGACATTGCCGGCGATATCGACGCGCAAGCCGTCGGACATGCCGGGCGCGAAATCCTCGGCAAAGATGCGGCCGCTGCGCAACCGCCCGCCATCGACCTCGAAGCAGCGGATATGCGACGGCCCGCCATGGGTGATGCCGGTGTCGACGATATAGAGCCGGCTTTCGTCGGGTGAAAAGGCGAGCCCGTTGGGCCGGGTGAAATCATCGGCCACCACGGCCAGCACGCCCGCGGCCGGGTCGAGGCGATAGACGTTTCCGGCCAGCTCGAAATCGTCCTTGTGGCCCTCGTAATTGCCGTCGATCCCATAGCCGGGGTCGGTGAACCACACCGCCCCGTCGGAGGCCACCACGACGTCGTTGGGCGCATTCAGCCGCTTGCCTTCGTAGCGGTCGGCAAGCACGGTAATGCGGCCGTCTAGCTCGGTGCGGGTCACCCGCCTCGTATCATGTTCGCAGGTGACGAGCCGGCCCTCTCGGTCGCGGGTATTGCCGTTGGAATAATTCGACGGGGCGCGGAACACGCTCAAATGCCCGTCTTCCTCGAGCCAGCGCATGATCCGGTTGTTGGGGATGTCGCTCCACAACAGATAGCCGCCGTCGCGGAAATACACGGGCCCTTCGGCCCAGCGAAAGCCGGTCGCGATCCGCTCGATCGCGGCGTTGCCCTGCCGGCGGAAACGCCGGTCGAGAACCTCGATGCGCGAATCCGGGTAGCGGGTCCCCGGCAGATGGCCGAGCGGCAGCGCGGCGGTCTCGCTCATCGCGGTTCCTCCCCTGGAAGACGGGCGCAGCTGTCGCTCCCCCCGTCAGCGCTGTCTTGGGGCGAACCCGGTCATCCCCGACCCATCCGCGACCCTGGCACCGCTTGTATCGAGGGCCGACATATTCCACTGCTGCGCGGTGTGCAAGCGGTGCTATCGACCCCGGCGCTGGCGCTGGACTCCGGCCGATATTCGCTGTCATCGTCTCGCCATGAGCGAGAGCGAACTGCGCCCCGGCGAAGCGGCCGTGGAATTGCCGCCGCAGACCGATGCCGGCATCTATTTCATCGGCGTGATCCGCACCCCTTGGCATTCCCGAAAGGAGTGCCCGAAGCGGGGCAGCCTCGACGGGCCGATCTGCACGATCGTCGTCGATGAGCGCTGGCGCGGCGCGTTGACCGGCCTTGCCGCCCACCAGCGGGTCCAGGTCCTCTATTGGATGGATCGGGCGCGGCGCGACCTCGTATTGCAGACGCCGTTCGGCAAGGACACCGCCGGAACCTTTGCGCTGCGCTCGCCGGTGCGGCCGAACCCGATCGCCTCATCGATCGTCGAGCTTGTCGCGGTCGAGGGCACCAGCCTGCGGGTGCGCGGGCTCGACTGCCTCGACGGCACGCCGCTCGTCGACTTGAAGCCGGAGCGCGGCGCGCACGGGTGAGCTACGTCACCTGCGGCTTCACCTCGGCAACGAACCGTTCCATCGCGTCAAGCAGCTGCGCGATGTCGCGATTGCCGTGAAAATTGATCTGGAAGGCGTCGAGCCCGGCCGCTTCCCGGTAACGCAACAGCTCGCCCGCCACCTCCTTCGCGCCGGCCTTGCCGAAATCGACGCGGAAGCTCATGCGCGTTTCCGGGGGCCGCTCGCGCCCGATCTGCTCGCTGGCCTTTTGCAGCGCCGCCTTGCGCTCGACGAGGTCGGCAAGCGGGAGCGGGGTGGGCTGCCACACCGCGGCGAAGCGGGCGGCGCGCCGCAGCGCCGCATCGCTGGCGCCGCCGCTCCAGAACGGCGGATGCGGGTGCTGCAGCGGCTTGGGGCTGACATACATGTCGGCAAAGCGGACGAACCGGCCGGCAAACGATACCGTGTCTGGCGCCCAGCATGCCTGCCAGACCCGCAGATACTCGTCGGTCCGCGCGCCGCGCTCGTTGAAGGGAACGCCGAGCGCGGCGAACTCGGCTTCGTTCCAGCCGACCCCAATGCCGGCAATCAGCCGGCCGCCCGATATCCGATCGATCGTCGCCAGCATCTTGGCGGTGGCGATCGGATTGCGGTAGGGCACGATCAGCACCGACACGCCGAGGCGAATGCGGCTCGTTTTTGCGGCGATGTACGGCAGCGCGACCAGCGGATCGTAGCAATTGGTCCACGGCGCCGAGCGCGGCGACCCGTCGACGATGATGTGATCGTTGGCGAAGATCGCGTCGAAACCCAGCTCTTCCGCCTTTTTCGCCGATGCGGCGATGGCCTCGGCGCTGGCTTCGAAGCCGAGGTAATCGGTATTCGGGCAGCGGCACGAAAAGCGCACTTCCATGATCCCTCCCGAGGCATGATGCAAAGCTCGACGGCAAGCGCATTAGCCGGTTTCGCCGCAGCCGTCCATCGATGGACGCCGAATCGCATCGGCAGTGCGCTATCCTGGGATATATGCGGTTCGGGCCGCTGCCCGCCCCGCCCGAAGGCGACCCCCCTGACGGAAGGCTGACCCCGGATGCGCGTGCTGATTTGCGGCGGGGGCGTGATCGGCGCCACCATTGCGTATTTTCTCGCCCGACGCGGTATCGCGGTCACGGTCATCGAAAGCACCGGCGTGGCCTGTGCGGCGTCGGGCAAGGCGGGCGGGTTTCTCGCGCGCGACTGGTGCGACGGTTCGGCGCTGGCGCCGCTGGCGCGGCGCAGCTTCGCCTTGCATGCCCGGCTGACGGAAGAGGTTCCCGGCGACTGGGGTTATCGCCGCCTCGATACCTATGGCGGCTTCACCGATTTTCGCCGCCGCGCCGCCGGCCGGAACGGCCCTTGCAACCTCGCCTGGCTATCCGATGGCGTGGTCGTGAGCCAAGCCCTGGGAACGCCGGAAACGACGGCGCAGGTTCACCCGGCTTCCTTCACCGCGGCGATGATGCATGCCGCGATAGCCCACGGCGCGGAGCTGCGCCGGGGCCGCGTCACCGGCATCGTGCGCCGGGAGAGCCCGGCGCGGGTCGCCGGCATCGCCATCGGGGGCGAAACCGTCGAAGGCGACGCCGTGATCGTCGCGATGGGACCGTGGTCGCTCCTTGCCGCCGCGTGGCTGCCGTTGCCGGCGGTGTTCGGGCTTAAAGGCCACAGCCTCGTCTTCGATACCGGCGCGCAAGTGCCGGGCGAGGCGGTATTTCTCGAAACCCGGGAAGCGAACGGCACGGTTCTGGCACCCGAGCTGTTCCCGCGCAGCGATGGCACCACTTACGTCTGCGCCATCTCCAGCGAGAGCCCGCTGCCGCTCGATCCGGCGCGTGTCGCTGCCGACCCCGGGGCATTCGAACGGCTGGAAAAGCTTTGCGCCAACCTGTCGCCGGTTCTCGCCGCGGCAAGGATTGTCGCCCGCCAGGCCTGTTATCGCCCGGTCACCAGCGACGGTCTGCCGCTCATCGGTCGGGTGCCCGGTGTGGCCGGCGCGTACATTGCGTCCGGCCACAGCGTCTGGGGCATCCTCAACGCGCCGGCAACCGGGGAGGCGATGGCCGAACTGATCGCCGACGGCAAGACCCGCCACGTCGATCTGTCGCCGTTCGACCCCGCGCGGCTGCCGCGGCTCGATCCCGCGCGGCTGCACGCCGCCGCAGGCGGCTAAATCGGATATATGCCGCTCAGGGGCGATTGGGCGCGCAATGGGCGCGTACCCAGTTTCCCCAGCGGTTGCGATGCCCGCGCACCCAGTGGAAACCGGGACGGCAGCGATAGACGCGCGGCGGGGGCGGACGCACCACCGGTCCCGGAGCGCTGTAAACCGGCGGCGGCGGGACCGCCGGCATCGGAGCCGGACGTGGCGGCGGAGGCATCGGCGGCGGGGGTGGGGGAGGCGGGGGAACGCAAGCCGACAAACCGCAAACCAACGACGCGACTGCCAAACACCGAATGGGAAACTGCACAACCCGCCCCTTCAAGCAAGTCCAACGACCTACTGTAGCGCCCTTTGAGAACGCCGTGCGACGGCGCCACCTCGGCGCAAGCCGAGCCGAGTTCCGCCGCGGGCTGATGGTTGTCGCCTCCGATCCAGGTTTTTCAACTCGTTGTTGATCGATTTGGGACGAAACGACGCGGCGCGATGCGCGTTCGCGGAATCATTCTTAATGCCCCGCCGGCCGCGGCCTTAAACAAGGGCATGGCTGGTGGTGCCGTTAAAAAAATGGTATGCTTCCACCACTATCGCCCGGGCTTATCCTGAATTTGCGGCGCGGACGCTAGTTGGAACGAAGTCGCTGTTGCCGGACGCACACGGTGAGTCGGTATGGATACTTCGTTTTTTAGTTGGTCGATCGCGGATCTGTGGGATTGGCTCGCCCATATCCCGGCACTCGGCTTTGTCATCGTCGTGGCGCTCGCCGTCGTGCTGGTGGTGCGGCTTATAGGCATGGCAAAATAAGCGGCCGCCGCGTTTCGCGGCCCGCCAAAAGGCGAACAGGGTATCGCTCGGCCTGAACGAGAACTCAGGCGTGCGGCGGCGTGTACTGGACCTTGGCCTCGTGCGCCTTTTTCATCGCCGCCTCGGCTTCCGCCGCGGTAAGCAGCGCGACCGTCTCGAACCGGGCGAATGCACCGGTGGAAGCGGCCTTCATCGAACAGGCGGCGACCGAGAGGTTGTCCGGGAAATCGCAAATCGCGATCCCGTCATATTCGCCAAAGGCGAAGTAATAGCTCTGCAACTTGCCGCCGAACCCCTCGATCAAGGTCCGCGCCGGGGCAGTCCGGTTCTGCGGTCTGTCGACCAAAGCCTTGGTTGCCGAGTCGTTAAACTGCCACCGAATCAGGTAATGAGACATCGCCACCCTCCGTGATTGGTGATGGGAGTCACACTGCTGGAGAACCGGCGTATCGGGGCGGGTCGATCCTGCCGCCCTCGATGGCCGAGCCCATCTGCAGAATGCGCGCTTTCGATGGCCCGGGCAAGCCGCTCTCAGGAAGCGGCGGAAGTATGTTTGGGTGCCTCGGGTACGGCGCAAAACTCGATGAAAAACCGCACCTTGCCAAGCGGCTCGACGCGGTGCGGCTGTTCCGGCACGACGAGCCCCGGCGCGGCCGCGTCGAGCACGGTTTCCGCCCCATTGTCGAGCAGGGTAAGGCGCAGGCGGCCTTCGACCACCGTGATCAGCCCCCAGACGCCGACGCGGGTATTGTGCTTGCGGCGCAGCGCCGCCGGCATCGTTTCCTGGTCGAAGACCGGCGTTCGACGGTACGGGCGGACGCCGTCGGGAAGCAGCGCGCGGCCCGGCGCGCCGGTCATCGCGCCGGCCGGACCGAGATCGCGCCGGGCCGATAGAACAGCGCCAATTTCAGGCTGTCGGCGATGCGCTCGGCCTTGGCACAGAATTGCAACGCCGCTTCCGGCGCAAAAACCTCGGCGGCGGTTTCGCGCCACAGCGCCAGCCATTGGGTAAAGAACTCGCGCTCGATCGGATGCTTCAGGTGGGCTGCCATCGGGTTGCCGTGGTAGCGCCCCGTCGTCAGCATCACCGAGGACCAGAAATCGCAAAGGTTGCGCAGGTGCTCGTCCCAGTCCGCCACCACGGCATTGAACAGCGGCCCGATCGTCGGGTCGCGCCGCGCCTTGCCGTAGAATCGCTCGACCAGGGTCGCGATCGCGGCTTCGGTGATGCTGTAGAACGGGGTCATGCAGATCTCGCCTAAAGATGCATATAATATATTTGTTTCAACACGGCGGGCGGCGAGGCGGCACGACGACGCAGGTAATCTGCCGCAACCGCGACCAGGAACCGCGGCAGAACGGCAGCGCCGCCGCTACAGGCGCTGGTATTTGACCACCCGGCGCACCCGTCCCCAATCACCGGGCTGCACGACGTAAAGATCGCGCTGCGAATCGACCCAGATGCCGTGGCACGAGCGGTGCTCGGGCCCGCCCCAGCGCGCCAGCCTTTCGCCGTCGAGGGTCAGGATGCTGACCATGCCGCCGTTGTGCTCGGGGATGTAGACGATGTCGTCGGCATCGACATAGAAGAACGCCGGGCCGATCAATTCGGTCGACCAGATCGTCAGCAATTTGCCGTTCTGGTCGAAGATTTGGACCCGGTCGTTCTCGCGGTCGGCGACCAGCAGCCGGCCGCGGCGGTCGATCCACACCCCATGCGGCAGGTTGAACTGGCCCGGCGCGTTGCCCGGCTCGCCCCAGGAGAACAGATGCTTTGCGTCGGCCGAAAACTTGTGGACGCGGGCGTTGCCGTAGCCGTCGCTGATGAAGAATTCGCCGCTCGGCGCAAACGCGATGTCGGTCGGCAGATTGAACGGGCCGCCGCCATGGGTGACCAGCTTCCATGCCTGCGAGCTGAAATCGTCATCCGGCACCCCGGTATCGGAGCGTCGGCCCTTCTCGCCGATCGTCTGCAATAACTTTCCGTCGGCGGTGAATTTATAGAATTGCTGGTGGTGCTCGTCGCAAAGCCAGACATTGTCGTCCGCGTCGATGCGGATCGCGTGCGGAAATTGAAACAGCCCGGCGCCCCATGACGACACGAACTTGCCGTCGCGATCGAAAATCACGACCGGATGCTCGGCATTGCGGTTGAAGCAGTAGACCCGGTCCTGCGAATCGACCGATACCGCACAGGCCCGCACCTCGATATGCGCGGGCGGCTGCTGCCATTCCTCGTTGACCCGGTACCTGTAATTGCCGCTGCCGACGACCGGTTCCATCGCTTCCTCCGTCTTGCATAGCCGCTCGGAGAAGCTTGGGCCGGTTTGCGCCGCGCTGCAACCGGCGCCGGCGCGGATCAGTTCAGCGTGGTCTTCAGCTGCTGCAACAGGGCCGCCGCCTGGTGACGCGCGGTCCCGTCAGGGGCGCGGGCAATGAATTGTTCGAGCGCACCCGTTGCCGCCCTGATGTTGCCGAGCCGTGCGTGCAATAGCCCGGCCTCGCGCCATAATTCGGTCAGGTCGGGGGCAAGCATCAGCATCGTCTCGGTCACGCGCAGCGCATGTTCGTGGCGGCCGCCCTGGATCAGCCGCGATTTCAGGTTGTTCTGCAACCGCAGCAGCACATCGCGATCGGCAACCGGTGCGTAATGCTCGGGCGCCAGATCGATCGCCGGGCCGGCGGTCGCCTTCAGCAGATCGCGCAGCCGCGCCGCGTCGCACACGGTGCCGCCGTGAAAGGGATCAACGATCAGGCGCTCCGGCCCATCTCCGACCCGGATCAGGAAATGGCCGGGGAAGGCGAGCCCGACGCTGTCCCAGCCCTGGGCCCGGGCGGCGTGCAGGTAGAGAATGCCGAGCGCCACGGGCAGCCCTTTGCGGCGATCGACGACGCGCATCAGATTGGCGTTTTGCAGATCGTCGTAGGTCAACTCGTCGCCGCTATAGCCGTGTTTCAGCAGGATCACCTCGTTCAGCGCGCGCACCCTTTCGTCCGGCGCGCCGGCGGCGCCGGGGTGGCGGCCGACATCGCGGGCAATCGCTGCCAGGTGCCGACGGTAGCGGGCGAGCCCGACCCGCGGGCGCTCGAACGAGGCGAGCGCCAGCGCGGCCTCTGCGATCGGCAAGATGGGCTCCGCGGCAGCGCCGAGGTCGCGCAGGAACCGGGCGCATTGCTCCAGGTCGAACGTGTCGGGAAGCCCGCTCATCGCCACCCGTCGGCTACAGCGGCTGTACCTGGATCGGCGCCGGCGACGCAGATGCCGGCGGCGCGGTTTCGCTCGGCTCCCCCGGCTGCACCGGCTGCATCGGCATCGCCGGCTGGTTCTGTTCCGCCGTCTCCGGCATGCCGGGGCGGATCCGGACATAGGAAACCACGCGCCTGACCCCCGGCACATAGCTCGCCAGATAGGTCGCCTTGCTGAGTTCGGCCTGCGAGCGGGCGGAGCCCATCAGGTAGACGGTATGGTTCGCGGTCTCGATCGTGTAATTGTCTGAACGGACGCCTTTTTCAAGAATCAGGCGCGAGCGCAGTTGCGCGGTGATCCAGGCGTCCTGCGCACTATCCCAGGCAGTCGGCGCGCTGGTGACCTCGATCTGGTCATATAGCTGCTTGATGCCGGGAACGCGTTCGGCGATCGCGATCACGTCCCGCTTCATCTCGGGGCTGGTCGCATCGCCGGTCACCAGCACCTTGCCGTTATAGACCGTCGCGGTGAAGGCGTTCATGTAGTTCGGGTTGGCTTTGATCCAGGCGTCCTGAATATTGGTCTTCAGGGTGAAATCGTCGACATCGCCCGGGACTCCGCGCTCGCTTGCGGCAGCATAGCCGGCCCCGCCGGCGGCCGCCATCCCGCCGACGACGGCTACGCCGACGCAGCCGCCCAGCGCGAGCGGCAACAGCAACACGGATGCGAGCGGCAGGATAGGGGGCATTCGCAGCATGGTCCCTCCTGGTCAGTTGCTGGCCGCTATAGTGGGATCAACCGTGGCCCGAGACCAATACCTGGTATCCGCGCCGCCTGCCGCGGTCGGTTACGGGCGCCGCCCGGCATCGTGCGCCGGGCCAACCGAGCAAGCGATTCGATCCCTCCATCCTAATCGTCGCTGCGCCAGGCACCGGATAGGTGGCGCGGCAGCGGCCACCGTCCGACCAGCATCACGTCGAAGCGGACGGCGAGTCCCGCCAGATCGGGGCGGGTCAACAGGAATGCCTCGGCCGCCCGCGCGATGCGGCGGCGCTGACGCGCGCCCAACGCCGCCGCGGCGATGGCGGAGTCGCGCCGCGACTTGACCTCGATCACGGCGACGACGCTGCCGCGCCGCGCGATGATGTCGATCTCGCCCGCCGGGCAGCGCCAGTCGCGAGCCAGGATGCGCCAGCCGCGCAGGCGCAGATGGCAGCGGCACCATAGTTCGGCGAGGCGTCCCCGCCGCTCCGCCCGCCGACGGCGGGCCGCCTTGCGCGGATGCGCGCTCACCGGGCGCGGCCTTGCGCCCGGAGGGCGAGGGCGCGGCGATAGATTTCGCGGCGGGCCAGGCCGGTCTCGTCGGCGACCCGCACAACCGCATCGTGCAGCGTAGCGCCGGCGAGGGCATCGCGCAGCCGGCGCTCGATCCCGGCGTCGTCTTCCGCCTCGGCGGAACCGCCCGCCGGGGGCGGGGCGACGACGACGACGATCTCGCCGCGCGGGGCCCCGGCAGCGCGGTAATGCGCCGCCAGTTGCGTGAGCCGGCCGCGGCGCATTTCCTCGTGGCGCTTGGTCAATTCGCGCGCCACCGCGGCATCGCGGTCGCCAAGTGTCTCGGCCATGTCGGCGAGCGAGGCGGCAAGCCGCGACGGCGCCTCGAAGAAAATCAGCGTCGCCGCGACGCTGCGCCACGTGCCGAGAGCGCGCCGGCGCGGCCCCTGGCGGGACGGCAGGAAGCCGGCAAACAGGAACGCATCCGGCGGCAGGCCCGACAGTGCCAGCGCCGCAATCGCCGCCGAAGGCCCGGGCGCGACCGAAACCGGCAGCGACTCGGCCAGGGCCTCGCGCACCAGCTTGAAGCCGGGGTCGGAAACCAGCGGCGTTCCGGCATCGCTGACCAGCGCCAGCCTTTCGCCGCGGCGCAGCCGCTCGAGGATGCCCGGCCGCGCCCGTTCGGCGTTGTGGTCGTGATACGGTTCGAGCGGGACCGCGATGCCATAGCGCGCGAGCAGCCTTCCGGTGACCCGCGTGTCCTCGCACAGGATGCGGTCGGCGTTGCGCAATATCCACAAGCCGCGCAGCGTAATGTCGCCGAGATTGCCGATCGGGGTGGCGACGAGGTGGAGGCCGGGCATCAGCGCCTCGCCCTGCGTCCACGCGGGAATGGTGGCCGCCGCCGCGGGTTTACTTGCCGTGGAGCGACGGCTAGGTTCGCCCCCGACAACCGCGCCCGTGCCGGAGGCTGCCCTTGCCGCGTTGGTGTTTCCCCCGGATCGTCTCACTATTTATCGCCCTTGCGGCGCTGGCCGCGCTCGCGGCCTGCTCGTTCGGCCCGAGCGTACCGGCACCGGTCATATCGCCGCAATCCGAGTTCCCGCCGCCGCCACCGCCGCCGCCAGGCCCGGCGCCGGTCGCGACCACGCCGCTGACGACCCCGGGAGCGGTCAAGGTGGCGCTGCTGTTGCCGTTGTCGGGGCCCAATGCCGGGCTCGGCAAGGCCATGCTCGATGCGGCGCAGCTGGCGCTGTTCACCACCGGCAGCGACCGCCTGACCCTGGTGCCGCGCGACACGCACGGAACCCCTGGCGGCGCGGCTGACGCGGCGCGCTCGGCGGTGGCCGACGGGGCCAAATTGATCCTTGGCCCGCTGCTGGCCGGCGAGGTCGAGGCGGTCAAGCCGATCGCCGAAGACGCGCACCTCAATGTGATCGCGTTTTCGACCGCGACCCAGCTTGCCGGCGGGAACGTGTTTCTGATGGGGTTCCTGCCGCATGACGAGGCGGTACGCGAAGTGTCCTTTGCCGGCCAGCGCGGGCTTAAGCGATTCGCTGCGCTGCTGCCGAACTCGCCGTACGGGCACCTGATGGCCGATGCGCTGCGCGGCGCGGCAGAGGCCGCGGGCGGCACCGTGACCCAGGTCGAATATTTCGATCCGCGCGCGCCGGATACCGCAACCGCGGTGCAGCATCTGATCGGAGCGCCCACCCCCGGCGGGCTTGGTCCCAATCCCGCGAACCCGCCGGCGAGCGTCGGCTTCGATGCATTGCTGCTGCCCGAGGGCGGCCCGCTGCTGAAGCAGCTCGCGGCGCAGCTCAAACAGGCCGGGGTCGATACGCGGCAGGTGCGGCTCCTCGGCAGCGGGCTATGGGACGACCCGTCGATCGTCGGCGATCCCGCGCTGTTCGGTGGCTGGTTCGCGGCGTCGCCGCCCGACGCACGGCGCGATTTCCGCAACCGTTACGAGAACGCCTATCACAGCGCGCCGCCACGCCTCGCCTCGCTCGCCTTCGATAGCGCCGCGCTCGCCGGAGTGCTGGTCCAGAACGGCGGCGACCGCCCGTTCTCGCGCGAGGCGATCCTCAACCCCAACGGGTTCACCGGGGTAGACGGGCTGTTCCGCTTCAGCGATGCCGGGCTGGTTCAGCGCGGGCTGGCGGTCTTGCAGGTGGGGCCGGAGGGCGACACGGTCGTCAGCCCGGCGCCGCAGAGCTTTGCGGCGTTTTGAGGGAAATCAGGGCACCAGCGCCGCCAGCACCGCGTTGAGGCACTGACGCCCCGCGGCGGTCGCGGCCAGGCGGCGCTCGTCGACAATCAGGAATCCGCCGTCGACCAGCCGCGCCAGGGCCGGGCCGAACAGGGCGGCGATTTCGGCGCCGGCCAGTTCTTCCAGCCGCTGGCGCGACACCCCTTCGACCAGGCGCAGCCCCATCATCAGCATCTCCGCGACTGCGGTATCGCGGGCGACCGGCATCGCTTCGCCGGCGGTATCGTCCGCCGCCTCGATCGCGGCGAGCCAGGCTTCCGGTGCGCGGCGCTGCCGCGTCGCCAGCCGCCCTCCCAGCACTGTGACCCGCCCATGCGCGCCGGGGCCGATGCCGAGGTAATCCTCGTAGCGCCAGTAGGCGAGGTTGTGGCGGCATTCGGCGCCGGGCCGGGCGTGGTTGGAGATCTCGTAGGCCGGCAACCCGGCAGCCGCGAGCCGCTCTTGCGTCGCTTCGAATAATTGCGCGCCGAGCTCGTCGTCCGGCACGGAAATTTCGCCGCGCGCCTCCCGCGTCGCAAACGCGGTGCCGGGCTCGATCGTCAGCTGGTAGAGCGACAGGTGCTCGCCGGCCAGGGCCAGCGCCTCGTCGAGTTCGTCAAGCCAGGCGGCGACGCTCTGTCCCGGCCGGGCATAGATCAGGTCGAAGGAAAACCGCGGGAAGGTCTCCCGCGCGAGCCTGATCGCGGCAAGCGCCTCGTCGCGGTTGTGGGCGCGGCCGAGGAATTTGAGCGCCGCCGGGTCGAGCGCCTGGACGCCGAGCGACACCCGGTTCACCCCGGCCGCGCGGTAGCCGGCAAAGCGTTCGGCTTCGGCGGAGTTGGGGTTGGCTTCGAGCGTGATCTCGATGTCGCGCGCGACCGGCCAGTGCACGCCCACCCGCTCGATCAAGGCCGCCACGGTTTCGGCCGGCATCAATGACGGCGTGCCGCCGCCGAAAAAGATCGACACCACCTGGCGCCCGGGCGCCAGCCTTGCCTGGCGGTCGAGATCGGCGAGCAGCGCCCGGGTCCAGCGCGCCGCGTCGATCCGCTCCCGGACATGGCTGTTGAAATCGCAGTACGGACATTTCGACCGGCAGAACGGCCAGTGGATATAGATCGCGAGAGGCGGTGCGACGTTCTGCAATGGCGTGTTGCATCCTTCGAGACGCGGCGCTTCGCACCGTTCCTCAGGATCAGGAAGGGCAGTGGTCGGCATCGAAAAGGGACGCAAGTTTTGGCACCGACTTCCCTCATCCTGAGGCGCCTTCGGAGCGCCCGGATGGCGTTCCGAAGGGCGCGAAGGACGCACACCGATCATTCCCGGATAAAACACGCCTGAACCAGCTTCTCGAAAGCGCGGGCGCGGTGGCTGATCGTGTCCTTGATCGCCGGGTCCATCTCGCCGAACGTCTCGCTGTAGCCGTCGGGAATGAAGATCGGGTCGTAGCCGAAACCGCGCTCGCCCCGCGGCGGAAAGCTCAACCGGCCGTACACCTCGCCGCGGAACAGCAGCGTCTCGCCGTCCGGCCGTGCCAGCGCCAATACGGCAACGAAATGGGCACTGCGGTCGCGGTCGCCAAGCTCGCGCTGGACCCGCGCCATCGCGGCCATGAAATTCTTCCCCGGCCCGGCCCAGCGCGCCGAATAGATGCCGGGCGCGCCGCCGAGCGCCGGCACCACGAGGCCGGAATCGTCGGCCAGCGCCGGCAGCCCGCTTGTCGACGTCGCGGCGCACGCCTTCAGCGCCGCATTGTCCTCGAAAGTGGCGCCGGTCTCTTCCGGCTCGGGCAGGCCAAGCGTGACGGCAGGAACCGTCGCGATCGAATAGGGCGCAAGCAGCGCCGCAATCTCGACGATCTTGCCGGGATTGTGGCTGGCGATGACCAGCTTTCCCGCCGCCCAGGGTCGCGCCATCGCCTTACCCGAGGCCGAGCGCAGCGCGCTGGCGCCGGGTCAGCTCCGCGATGCCGGCGCGGGCGAGCGCGAGCATTCGCGCAAAGCTCGCCTCGTCAAACGGCGCGCCCTCGGCGGTCGCCTGAATTTCGACGATCCCGCCGGTTCCGGTCAGCACGAAATTGGCATCGGTCTCGGCCCGCGAATCCTCGGCATAGTCGAGGTCGAGCACCGGCTCGCCGTCGACAATGCCGCACGAGATCGCGGCAACGCTGTCGACGAGCGGCAATCTCGCCAGTTCGCCGGCGGCGACCAGCTTTGCCATGGCCTGGTGGAGCGCGACATAGCTGCCGGTGATCGCGGCGGTGCGGGTGCCGCCATCGGCTTCGATCACGTCGCAATCGAGCCGGATCTGGCGCTCGCCGAGTGCGGCAAGGTCGGTGACCGCGCGCAGGCTGCGGCCGATGAGGCGCTGGATCTCCTGGGTGCGGCCGCTTTGCCGCCCGCGCGCCGCTTCGCGCTCGGTGCGGGTATTGGTCGAGCGCGGCAGCATGCCGTATTCGGCCGTGACCCAGCCGCGCCCGGTATTGCGCAGGAACGGCGGTACGCGCTCCTCGACCGTGGCGGCGCACAGCACGCGGGTCTCGCCGAACCGCGCCAGGCACGAGCCCTCGGCATGCCGGGAGACTCCAGGTTCGAGGATGATCGGGCGCGGCGCCTCGGGGGCGCGTCCGGAGGGTCGCATAAGGAAACTCCGCTTACAGCAACTTGCCCTGGCCGGGCGGGGGATCGGACGGTGGGGAAACCCGCCGTCTTCGGCTGCCGGCGACGGCATCGACCTTGCCGTCATGGAATTGGATGCCGAGCACCGCACCGCGGGCGACGTCAGCCGCGGCAGTGGCGATCCGCCCGTCGGCATAGACGACGGCATAGCCGCGCCGCAGCTGGTTTTCGTGCTGCTGGGCGTGGGTGGCAAGCCGTCCGGCATAGTTGTCGAGCGCGTCGCGCCGGGCGGCGATGGCGCGGGCGGCGGCGGCGGCGAGGCGCGGCTCGATCTCGATCAGGCGGCCGCGCGCGCGGCCAAGGTCGGCAGAAAGCGCCGCCGGCCGCAGACGCGCCGCGGCAAGGTCGAGGCGCTGGCGCGACACGGCAAGGCGGCCGGCAATCGCCAGCGCCAGCCGCTCGGCGCGATCGTCGAGACGCTGCCCAGCTGCCCCGATCAGGTCGCGTGGCTCGGGCAGGCCGCGGGCGAGCCCGGCCAGGTGCGTGCGGCGTTCGCCGAACAGCCGCGCCAGGGCGGAGTTGAGGCGCTGGTCCTTGCCGCCCAATTCGGCGACGAGGTCGAGCCGCACCGGCACCGCGATCTCGGCCGCCGCCGTCGGGGTCGGGGCACGGCGGTCGCTGGCATGGTCGATCAGGGTCGTATCAGTCTCGTGACCGACCGCCGAGATCAGCGGGATCGCCGAGGCCGCCGTGGCGCGCACCACGATCTCCTCGTTGAACGCCATCAAATCCTCGAGGCTGCCGCCGCCGCGCGCGACGATCAGCAGGTCGGGCCGCGGCACCGGGCCGCCCGGGTCCAGCCGGTTGAACCCGGCGATGGCCGCCGCGATCTGTGCCGCCGCACCCTCGCCCTGGACCGCGACCGGCCACAGCAGGACGCGGCGCGGAAAGCGATCGGCGAGGCGATGCAGGATGTCACGGATCACCGCGCCGGTAGGGGAGGTGATGACCCCGATCACTTCAGGCAGATAGGGCAGCTTCCGCTTGCGCTCGGCGGCGAACAGCCCTTCCGCGGCGAGCCGCCGGCGGCGGTCCTCCAGCATTTTCAGCAGGGCGCCGATGCCGGCCAGTTCTATCGTGTCGATGACGAGCTGGTATTTGGAGCGCCCCGGATAGGTCGTCAGCCGGCCGGTACATACGACCTCCATACCGTCCTCGGGCTGGACCTGCAGGCGAATCGCGGTGGTGCGCCAGCACACCGCGTCGAGCACCGCATCGGCATCCTTGAGCGCGAGATAGCAATGGCCGGAGCCGACCCGCTTCCATCCGGAGACCTCGCCGCGCACGCGCACAACCGCAAAATTCTCCTCGATCGAGCGCTTAAGCGCCGCCGAAAGTTCGGAGACGGTATACTCCCGCAAATTGGTTCCCGGGCTTTGCCCGGCGACCGGGGCGGCGAATGGCAGGTCGTTCATCGCCCCACTTTACCGGAGCGAGGACGGAAGCGCGATGCAGTGCTCGCCGCCGGCTAGTGTCCTGTTTTGAAGATTCGAGCGCAGACCGCTGATGCGGGGTGTCATTCCAGGGCCCTGTGAAGCCGTGAGCCCGGAATCCCTGATCACCGGCCTCTCCGGTCCTGCGGCACGGCTGAGCCTTCCCTGTTCGCAGACAGCGTTCATGGGTTCCCGGCCTGCCTCGGCTGTTGCTGTGGGCATCCGGGAATGACCGAACATTTCAAGCTGAGTCTTTACCCCGCCGTCGGCTCCGCTTCCCGCCGAGACGCGCGCGGTGGTATCCTTCGTACATTGCTGCACGAGAAAGAGAAAACGCCGCATGCTCGTTCCCAACCATTCCCATTGGGGTGCCTTCAGCGCCGTCGTGGAAGGCGGCCGGGTTGTCGGCACCAAGCCTTTCGCCCTCGATCCGGACCCGTCGCCATTGATCGATGCGATCCCGGACGCGGTGTATTCGCCGACACGCATCGCCGCGCCGATGGTGCGCGCGGGGTGGCTCGACGGCGGACCGCCGAGCGGCGCAGGACGCGGCCGCGAGCCCTTCGTGCCGGTCGGGTGGGAGCGGGCGCTCGATCTCGTCGCCGGCGAATTGTCGCGCGTCTACCGCGAGCACGGTCCGGCCGCGATCATGGGCGGGTCGCAGGGCTGGTCGTCGGCCGGCCATTTTCATGAGGCGCGCGGGCAGCTGCGGCGCTTTCTCGCCGCCTGCGGCGGTTTCGTCGATCAGACGAGCAATTACAGCTTCGGCACCGCGCTGACCTTTCTGCCGCACATTCTCGGCACCGCGCAGGCGGTGGGAGGACCGCTGACCTCGTGGACGTCGATTGCCCGCCACACCCGGCTTTTCGTCATGTTCGGCGGCGCCAACCCCAAGAACACGCAGGTGGCGAAAGGCGGCTGTGCCTGGCACGGCACCGGCGGCTCGTTCGCCGCGCTCGCCCGCGCCGGCGTGCAGGTCGTCAATGTCAGCCCGATCCGTGAGGACGGGCCGGACAGCGTGGCGCCCGAATGGCTCCCGATCCGGCCCAACACCGACACGGCGATGATGCTGGCGCTGGCGCACACGCTGGTGGTCGAGCGGCGGCACGACGAGGCGTTTCTCGCCCGCTATTGCACCGGCTTCACCAGCGTTCTGCCCTATCTGACCGGCGTGGCCGACGGCCAACCCAAGGATGCTGCCTGGGCCGCAGCGATCACCGGCGTGCCGGCCGAGACGATCCGCGGGCTGGCGCGCCGGATGGCAAGCGAACGCACGATGCTGACCGCATCGTGGTCATTGCAGCGCGCCGATCACGGCGAGCAGGCCTATTGGGCGCTCATCTTGCTGGCCTGCTGCCTGGGTCAGATCGGCCTTCCGGGCGGCGGCTTCGGCTTCGGTTACGGCTCTTCGGCGAGCATTGCCGAGCCGCCGCACCTTTTCCCCGGCCCGGTGATGCCGACGATCCCCAACCCGGCGCGGCTCGCGATCCCTGCCGCCCGCATCGCCGACTGCCTGCTCAATCCCGGCGAGCGCTATGATTACGACGGCAAGAGCGCGGTCTATCCCGACATCCGGCTGGTGTACTGGGCGGGCGGCAATCCGTTCCACCATCATCAGGATTTGAACCGGCTGCGCCGCGCCTGGCGACGCCCCGAGACCGTCATCGTGCACGAGCCGTGGTGGACGGCGACGGCGCGCCACGCCGATATCGTGCTGCCCGCCACCACCTCGCTCGAGCGCAACGATTTCGGCGGCTCGCCGCGCGATCGCTTCGTGATCGCGATGCACAAGGCGATCGACCCGGTCGGCGAGGCCCGCAACGATTTCGACATATTCCGCGGCTTGGCGCGGCGGCTCGGCTGCGCCGACGCCTTCGCCGAGGGGCGCGACGAGACGGCGTGGCTTCGGCACGTCTACGACACGTTCCGTGAGCGGGCGCAGAGCAATCTGGTCCCCGAGTTCGACACGTTCTGGGAGAAGGGCTGGCTCGAAATCCCGCCGCGCACCGACGAATACGTGCTGTTCGCGGAATTTCGCGCCGATCCCGAAAAGGCCAGGCTGGCCACCCCCTCCGGCCGGATCGAGTTGTATTCCGAACGCATCGCCGGGTTCGGCTATGACGATTGCCCGCCGCATCCGGTGTGGATCGAGCCGGCCGAATGGCTCGGCTCGAACACGGCGAAGCGCTTTCCGCTGCATCTCGTGTCGAGCCAGCCGCGCCACAAATTGCACAGCCAGATGGATGCCGGGCCGGTCAGCGCACGCGGCAAGGTGGCGGGGCGCGAGGCGCTGGCGATCAACCCCGCCGACGCCAGCGCCCGCGGCATCGAGGACGGCGAGGTGGTGCGCGTGTTCAATGCCCGGGGTGCCTGCTTTGCCGGCGTGGTGGTCACCGACACGGTGCGGCCGGGTGTGGTGCGGCTCTCCTGCGGCGCCTGGTACGATCCGGCTGACGACGCCGAAGATGTGGCCTGTGCGCACGGCAACGCCAACGTGTTGACCCGCGACCATGGCACCTCGCGGCTGGGCCAGGGGTCGAGTTCGGCCACCGCGCTGGTCGAGGTGGAGCGCTACGCGGCGCCGCCACCGGTCACGGCGTTTGCGACGCCGCCGGTCGCGGCGGGCGGCGGCTAGTCCGCTCAAGGAAGGGGGATGAAGGTTCTCGTCGTCGGCGCGGGCGGCCGCGAACATGCGCTCTGCTGGGCGATCGCCGCCTCGCCGCTGGTCGACAAGGTTTATTGCGCACCCGGCAATGCCGGCATCGCCGAGGACGCGGAATGCGTTGCCGTGCGCGCCGACGATACGGCCGCGCTTATCGCGCTCTGCAGGCGGGAGAGCATCGATCTGGTCGTCGTCGGACCGGAGGCGCCGCTCGTCGCCGGGCTGGTCGATGCCCTCGAAGCTGCCGGCATCGCCGCCTTCGGGCCCAGCGCCGCCGCCGCCGCGCTCGAAGGCTCGAAAGGGTTCATGAAGGATCTGTGCGCGCGGGAAGGCATCCCGACCGCCGCCTATGCGCGCTTTACGGATGCTGCCGCGGCAAAATCCTATATCGCAGCGCAAGGCGCGCCGATCGTCGTCAAGGCCGACGGGCTTGCCGCCGGCAAGGGCGTCGTCGTCGCCATGACCATCGCCGAGGCCGAACGGGCCGTCGATGCCGCGCTCGGCGATGGCAGGTTTGGTGCGGCCGGGGCCGAGATCGTCGTCGAGGAGTTCCTCGCCGGCGAGGAGGCGAGCTTTTTCGCCCTCTGCGACGGCACCCACGCCTTGCCGCTGGCGACGGCGCAAGACCACAAGCGGGTCGGCGACGGCGACACCGGCCCAAATACCGGCGGCATGGGGGCCTATTCACCGGCGCCGGGCGTGACCCCGGAAGTCGAAGCGGCGGTCATGGACCGCATCATCCGGCCGACCTTGCGGGCGATGGCGCGCGACGGCCGTCCGTTCAAGGGCGTGCTCTATGCCGGGCTGATGCTGACCGGCTCGGGGCCGAAACTCCTCGAATACAACGTTCGCTTCGGCGACCCCGAATGCCAGGCGCTGATGCTGCGGCTGAAAAGCGACCTGGTTCCAGCGCTGCTGGCGGCGCGCGACGGCCTGCTCGATCGGGTCGATCTGCGCTGGTACGACGAGGCATCGCTATGCGTCGTCATGGCCGCCAAGGGCTACCCGGACAACCCGGTACGCGGCGGCGAAATTCGCGGCCTCGACGCCGCGGCGGCCGATCCCGACGTCAAGATCTTCCACGCCGGCACACGGCGCGAACCGGCCCCGACCGAAGCCGGGGGCGGGCGGCTGATCGCGGATGGCGGGCGCGTGCTCGGAATTGGCGCGACCGGCGCCGATCTTGCCGTGGCGCGCGCCCGCGCCTACGCGGCAATCGACCGGATCGACTGGCCGGATGGCTTCTGCCGTCGGGATATCGGGAAACGCGGCATCGACTGAACCATCCTGGCGTTCTGTTGACGCGGGACTGCGCGACGAACCCCGCCCGTGACAGGATTGACGGCCGCCCCCGGAACGCCCGCAGGGCGGTGGCCGGGGGTGACCCGGCCATGTGGGGAACCCCGTGAGGCGATGCGACACCTCTCGCAGATGCCCGGACCAGGTCCTGGCGTGACGAAGGGTAAAGGTGCTTCAACAAGAACGGACTACGCACTAATGCCGGTGCCGTGCCGGGCTTCGCCGTGCCCCCGAGCGATGTGAACATGGGTACGGTCGCCGTCAGCCTCGGCCACGGCAAACCGTACCGCATCTTTTTCGGTCAGAAAGGTGCCGCCGACCAGGCCGTCGCGGTCGGCGACAGTCCAATGAC
>JASHNY010000104.1 GCA_030041385.1 Alphaproteobacteria bacterium | reverse complement strand
GGAGCCCGCCCTGGACGACCTGTTCGGTGGTGTTGCCGGTCGGCAGCACGGCGTCGTAGTTGGCGTAGATCGAGAGGTTGGGGGCGGCGACCATCGTAAAGCCGATCCCGGCAGTCACCTGGCTGCGCGAGGGCGTGACGCCAGTCACCGGGAAGGCCGCGCCGTCCGCCGCCGTCACCGTCAACAACCGGGTGTCGAATGCTTCATAGAGATAGCCGAGCCGCACTTCCGGGGTGATCACGGTGCCGGAGGCCGTGGTGTATTTCTGCGATAGCGCGGCGCCGACATAAGGCTGCAAACTGTCGGTGCCGTGGCCCGAATTACTGAGGTCGAACCCGCCGGCGCCGGTCTCGGCGAAGCTCCCTTCCGACAAATGAACGAATTGCAACCCCGCCTTCGGGGTTAGCGTCGCGATGCCGCCCAAAAGACCCTGGATCGGCTGCGGCAGGCTCCATTGCGCCGCCGCCGTCGCCTCGTCGGCGCCGTGGTTCTCGCTCGCCGTGCCGGTTGCGAGCCCGCGCTCCGTTCCGAGCCAGTCATGCGCGTAGCCGGCCGTGGCGCTCAGAAGGCCCGGCCCCAACAGCGCGCCGACATAGACCGCGACCCTCGCGCTGTCCTCGGTGCCGCTCGACGTCGAGTGCTCGCCGATCGCGCTGTAGAGATACCCGCCGGCGACACCCAGATAGACATTCGGGGCAATCGGGCGGTCGTAGCCGGCGACAAACCCGCCGGTCGAGCTCGTGAACCCCGGCGCCGTCGAGTTCCCGTTGAGTGAGGCGAACCCGCCGACCCCGCGGAACCAGCCGCCCTCGGACCCGAGCGCCTGCGGCAACGCCTGGGCCGCATCGGTCAGCACCGCCGCGTTCCCCTGCGCGACCTGCACCGGCGACCCCATAGACCCGCCCAGCGCCGCGACCTCGCCGTCGGCCACCCCCGCCGCGCGCTGGCCAACCCGGTCGAGAATGATCCCGTTCATCTGCTGCGCCGTCAGGATCGCCGTGCTCGTCACCGCCGGGTAGATCGTGTCGTTGGTCGGCGTGACGGTGCCGCTGAGCTGCAAGACCACCGACGGGTCGCTCTCGTAGAGGATCGATTGCGCGAGCCCACTTGGGTTCGTGCCGGTTACGGTCGAGAACGTGCCGCTGATGCTCGACGCGGTCAGCAGCGTGTAGGTGTGGGACGTGTAGGTGCCGGGGTCGAAGACGAGCGCCAAGGTCCCGCCAAGGCTCGCCGCGCCGCCCACCACCAGCTTCGACGCCGCCGTCGGGCTCACCTCGATACTGAGCGTCCCGCCACTGCCTTGCGTGTAGTTGCCGCCGAGGGTCAGCGTCCCGATCGTCCCGCCCGGCGACAGCGTGCCGCCGAGGTTGGTGACGCCGCCGCCGATCGTGCCATGCCCCGCCAGCGTCGCGCCAGGGTCGACCGTCACGTTGCCGGCGATGCTCGCCTGCGGGCTGTTGATGTCGCCGACCTCCAGCGTCCCGCCCGCGACCGTCGTCCCGCCGGTGTAGGTGCTGACGCCGTCGAGTGTGAGCGCGCCCGAGCCGGTCTTAGTCAGCGAGCCGCCGGTGCCGCCGTCATTGCCACCGTCCTGGATCGCGCCGGCAAAGGTCGTCGCGGTTGAGTTGTTGACGGTCAGTACGCTGTTGCCGAGAAAGACGTTGCTGCCGGCGACGCCCGACAAATTCTGGACGGCCTGGTTGTTGTGCGGGCTGGCGCTCGAAATGTCGAACGTCGCGCCGGACCCGGTCAGGCTGACGCCGCTCGACCACGCGATCGTGCCTCCCGTCACCTGCAGCGTCGCGCCTGCGCCGATCGTCGTCGCGCCGGTGTAGGTGTTGGCGCCGGAGAGGGTCTGGGACGTGCCGTTCCCGACAAGCGCGAGGCTGCCGCCGGTGCCGTCGCCGAGGCCGCCGTCCTGGATGACGCCTTCGAACGGGCCGGAGCCGCCGTTGATCGTCAGAGTCTGCGAGCCGAGGTCGACCGTCGCGGTGGGCCCCGAGAACAGCCCGCCGACGGTCGCGCCCGCGGTGGTTTGCGAGATGTCGAGCGTGCCGCCGCCGAGGAAGCTGACGAAGGCGGAATTGGCGATCGCGCCGCCGCCCTTGAGCGCCAACGTCGCCCCCGAACCGATCTGCGTCGCGTTGGTGTAGGTGTTGCTGCCGGTGAGGGTCAGCGTGCCGTGCTGCACCTCAATCCCGCCGAAATTGCCGCCGTCCTGGATCGAGCCTGAAAACGTCGTCGAGGCGTTGGTGAACACCAGGCTGTTGGCACCGAGCTGCACGGTGCCGGCGCCGCTTAGCGTCGTGATCTGGTTGAAGCTCGTAGTGCTGGCGCTGATGTCGAACGTGGCGCCGCCGGCGACGCTGACGCCGCTGCTCGACGAGACCGACCCGCTGCCGCCCAGCGCCAGCGTGCCGGCATTGATGTTCGTCGCACCGGTATAGGTGTTGGCGCCGGAGAGGGTGCCGGTGCCGCCGCCGCCCATCGACAAACCGCCGCTGCCGGCGAGTATCGTGCTGATTGTGCCACCGGTGAGCGCGAACGTGGCCGATGACGAGAGCGTGCCGTTTTGCAACGTCCCGCCCGACATCGTGAGCCCGCCGTTTTGCGTCTGCGTCGTGCCGCCGAGATCGACCGTTACGGCGGTGAGTGTCAACGAACCCGTATTTCCGCCGAGCGTGCCGTTCCCCGACAGCTGCAGCATGCCGTCGGTGACGATGGTGCCACCGGTGTAGGTGTTGGCGCCGCTAAGGGTGCCGGTGCCAGCGCCGCTCATCGACAAACCGCCGCTGCCGGCGAGTATCGTGCTGATTGTGCCACCGGTGAGCGCGAACGTGGCCGACGACGAAAGCGTGCCGTTTTGCAACGTCCCGCCCGACATCGTGAGCCCGCCGTTTTGCGTCTGCGTCGTGCCGCCGAGATCGACCGTTCCGGCGGTGAGTGTCAACGAACCCGTATTTCCGCCGAGCGTGCCGGTCCCCGACAGCTGCAGCATGCCATCGCTGACGATGGTGCCGCCCGAATAGGTGTTGGCACCGGAGAGGGTCAGCGTGCCGCTGCCGTCCATCTTCAAAAATCCGCCCGTGCCTTCGATCGTGCCGGCGAAGGTCGACGAGCCCGTGGTACCGACCCCGAGCGTATTGCTGCCCAGGTTGACGACGCTGCCTGCAACTCCGGAAAGGTCGCTGACCGATTGGGCGATGGTCGTGGCGGAGATGTCAAACGTCGCGCCGGAGGCAATGGTCATACCGGTGCTCGATGACAGCGTGTTGCCATTGCTGACGCCCGAGCCGATCGCAAGCGTGCCGGCATTGACCGTCGTCGCACCGGTAAAGCTGTTCTGGGCGTCCAGGGTCAGCGTGCCGCTGCCCTGTTTGGTGATGCCGCCGGTGCCGGTGAGCCCCGTGGAGAAGGTCACGTTGTTGCCGTTGGTGTCGAACGTGCCGCCGTTGCTGCCGATCGCCGCGAGGCTTCCCGATATGTCGGTCGTCGTGCCGGTCGCCCATTGCAGCCCGCCGCCGTTGAGCGTGATCGTGCCGGTGCCGAAATTACTGACGGAGCTGAAGTTCAGCAATCCGCCGGTCACTGTCCATGGCGTCGCCGAGGTCGACGTGCCAGTCAGCGTCCAGGTGCTGGTGCCGGTTTTGGTATCGTTGGCGAAACCGGAGACCAGTCCCACATTGAACGAGCCGTTGGCGCTGCCGCCCAGCGTCAGCGTGTCGCCACCATTGGTGCTGCCGCTGGTGCTGACGATGTTGCCGGTGAAGGTCGCGCCGGCCTCGACCGTCAGCTGGTTGCCGCCGCCGGAAAACAGTACCGAATCGGCCTGCCCACTGCTGTTGCTGCCGCCGACGATCGCGCCGCTGGTAACGACGGTCGCACCGCCCCACGCGCGCACGCCGACCCCCGGCGTGCCGGTTTGTGCGCTATTCACCGGGCTGACGCCGGCGCCGCCGCCGGTGATCGTGCCGGAGTTGTTGAGCGAAGCGCTCGCGCCGACCAGGTTGACGCCGGCGCCGCCGCCGCCGTAACCGCCGGCTTGGCCCTGCCCGTCTTGGAATGTGCCGGGAGAGCCGCCGGCGCCGCCAGTAATCGTGCCGCCGGTGGCGTTGGTGATGACGGCGCCGGCACCGAGCACCAGCAGGCCATCGCCGCCGCCGCCGCCGCTGCCCGCATAGCCACCATTGCCCCCCGCGCCGCCGGCGCCGCCTTTCAGCGTGCCGGAATTGGTCAAGGACACGCTGCCCGCACCAGATCCGATGATGACACCCGCGCCGCCGCCACCGCCAGCGCCGGGATCGGCGTTCGAAGCGGCCGTCGCATCACCGCCCGCCCCACCGGCGCCGCCGGCGAGGGTGGTGCCGCTCGACACGGCCGGTGCCGAACTGCCGTCGTTGATTAAAACGCCGGCGCCGCCGCCACCGCCGCCGCCGCCAACATAGCTGCCCGAGGGCGCCGCCTCGCCGGTCCCTCCCATGCCGCCGGTGACGGATGTGGCGACACCGGCCGAGCCGATCGCACCCACCAGGCCGCCAGTGCCGCCGGTCGAGGTGAGGTTGACTGCGTCGACATCGAAGACGCCATTTGCACCATTGCCCCCGGTGCCATTGCTGGCCGTGCTTCCTGTGCTTTCGGAGCTGTTGGGGTTGAAGACGGTCGCATCGCCACCCGTGCCATTCCCCGAACCGCCATTGTTATTACGGCCGGAATGCCCACCCACGCCGCCCGGCGCGCCGCAGGTGGCGGGATCGGTCGACGCGCATTGGCTCCAGGCGGGCAGCGCACTTCCGGTAAAAGCGAGCGCGGCGATCACCGAGGCAAGGGTGTACCGATTTGCCGTGGCGATCGCGGCGGCGCCCAGGAGCCTTTGCGCGCCTGGACGGAACCGCTCGTGAAGATCATCGGGAAGAAAGGAACGGCCCAGATTGCGACGCCCGACCGCGTGAGCCCGGCGCAAACCACCTCTTACACGAGACATTACAACCACCAGGTGCTCGACTCGATCGCTCGCGTACCCTGGCATCATGCGCCCGATCGGATCGGGAGTTCAATTGTCGAGATAGTACGCCGTGGGCAAATAAAGCGTTATGCGAGGCTGGCGGGCATGAACGGCAGCGTCATACGACGCGCACGCCGCGTATATTGAGCTTGGGATCGTCCCAGAAACTGTCGTTTCGATAACGCTCGAACACATCCGGCGGGAGAATCGTCTCGCGGTTCGCGGGCGTGACTCGGTGGTCCACGTCATGCATTCCCGGTGTGCCCAGCCGCGCATCGAATTCCTTGGCGTCGAACGTGACATTATCGAAGTCGTGCGCGAACGGCTGTTCGCCGATGAAGTCGTAGACGGCACTCATCGCCGCCGCAGGCCGGCTTGTCAGCGCTTCGTAGCGCAGCACCATCAAATTGGCGCTGTGCTCGCCGTAATAGGCTTGCTTCAGCGCGTTATAGGCGAATCCCAGCAAGCCGCTGCCGGCGGAAAGGCCCTCGGCGCGGTCATAGACGGTGCCGCCCGCATTCGCGTCGAAAATCTTCGACTGGTCGAACGCATTGCGGCGCACGAGCCGTTCGACAGAATCGATAATCCAGCCGTTGTGTCGCACGCAGGCGATCACCTTCGCCTGGGGAAAGAGCGCGGCGAGCACCGGCATTTTCGCGCACCATTGGCGGCTTGTATCGAAAACAATCTTGTCGGTTTCGGCCGCGTAATAATTCTCGAACACGCCCTTCAAGATCGCTTTCTTTTGCGTCTCGTCGAGAAACAACGCGAATTCGTTGCTCACGCTCATCTGCCCGAGAAGCGCCGTGACGAACGTACTGACCGGCCCGCTGATGCCGGCGTGAAAACGTGGATTTTGCCGCAGCAGCGCCGCCAACAACGTCGAACCCGCGCGGGGAAGTCCGGAAATGAAGTGGATTGCGCGCATCAAAACCCTCCACGCTCGACCTGTGAGCAATGCATGAGCACGCGACAGAAATCGCGACGCCAACACACTGTGCACGGTCGACACTCGCGGGCCAAGTGGCGGGGGACTGCCGGAGGGCACTATGCCTGATGATGTTTCGATCGCGATGCGACCTACTTGGGCGATCGCAGGTTTACAGGCGAATGCCAGCGTGAGCGACTATGTCGCAACGTCCGATTACGGGCACCTCTACTGCTCTGACCGGCTCGCTGGAATGGCGGCTTTCCGGCTTCTTCCAGAAATCGCGTCGCCACACAGCGTCTGCCCCCGCGGCGGCAATCCGAGTTCACAGTCGCCGCGCAGTCGCGGCCCCACCGGGAGGACGGGGCCGCAGCAGTCAATCTGAGTTCGACTTGCTCGGCGATGCTGATGGCATCGTCGACCTCAATCCCGAGATAGCGGACGGTACTCTCCAATTTGGTGTGGCCTGCCATCAAGGCTGAATGACCGCAGCTGCTTCCGGAAGCGCTCTTCCGCCATGAGGAGGATGCCACCGAGGTGTGTGACCGCTACCGCGAAAAGGACGCCGCTCACGCGGCGCCCTCGGCAAACTTCCAGACCGGGAATGCTCGGGCGGGGCAGCTATAGCGGCGCTGAGCGCGGCCTCACTTTGGCGGCGGGACCAGACCGAGAGCGATGGCGCGGGTCAGGGAATCAACGACATCCCAATGCTCGACGACTTTGCCATTTTCGATGCGGTAAAAGTCGGAGGTGGCGAACTGCACCTTTTTTCCGGTCGCCGGACGGCCAAGGAACGGGCCATCCTGCGTGCCGGTCCAGAGGGTGCGGGTCACGACTTCATCGCCCTCGGCCACGATGTCTTCGATCTCGCCGTGATAGTCGCTGAACCCCTTCAGCACTGCGGTGATGAACTTCTTCTTTCCGGCGATGCCTGGTGGCAGGTGGGGATTATGCTCAACGTAGTCGGCGGCGAAATAGCGCTCGGCGGCATCCGGCTGCCGCTTGTTGATGGCATTGTTGATGTAGTCTCGGACCAGTTGTTTGTTTGCGGCAAGATCGCTGGCCGCCGCCGGCATGATGGCGTTGAACAGCAGAAGACTGGCGAAACCGACCGTGATGACGAAGCGCATCCAGAACCTCCCTACGCGACGCGCGGATCGTAGGCAGCGGTCCCGGAGGCTGACAAACGCGATTACGATCGTCTCAGATGACGGGAGAGCAATCGAAAAGGGCGCTGCGCAGCGCCCGCAGCGCCGGCTCGTCCCGGCGGTCTTTGCGGCACACGAAATAATAGGATTGGCGCAACGTCACAGGCGCGTCGCTGAAAGCGGGCGC
>JASHNY010000103.1 GCA_030041385.1 Alphaproteobacteria bacterium | reverse complement strand
CGCGCGTTGCCGCCCCAATGCGCCGACGTGCCGCCGACCATCTCGCCCGGCTTGAACGCGCCCATCTCGCGCATCGGCAGCGCCGTCTGCGAATTGTTGTTGCGGAAGGTGATGGTGTCGCGCGCCAGGTTCTGGAAGATGTCGCTGTGGCGATCAAACTTCAGTTCGTCGTACACGCTGGGTTTCTGAAAGTCGGTGTCGATATCGAACTGCTTGCCGCGCTCCAGGCACACGACGCTCAACCCGGCGCTGGCCAGTTCCATGGACATGATCGAGCCGACCACGCCGCTGCCCA
Organism: Alphaproteobacteria bacterium; assembly: GCA_030041385.1. Lineage (GTDB taxonomy): Bacteria > Pseudomonadota > Alphaproteobacteria > ATCC43930 > CGMCC-115725 > DATARH01. The sequence continues at coordinate 6,077 of JASHNY010000103.1, read as the reverse complement.
CGACGACGACATCGACAGATTTTAATTTCGTGGCCGACATCTCAGCGTTCCCCGTTGCTGTTGGGCGTGACGATGACGTGCTTCGGAAAGCCTTCCGCATCGACCGACACGCTGCCGGTCTGGACATCGAGAACGCTGACGGGTTCGGCGTGGTACGGCTTATTGCTGGTGACCAGTTCCCGGTATTCGCCGCTGGGCACTCCGGGGAACCCGAGCAGCTTCCACCCCACTTTGTCGCGGTTGCCGCCGTACAGCGGATCGGCGAAGTACCCCTCTTCGGTGTTCCGCCACAAGAGATCGAAGAAGAATTTCGATGACAGTGAAGGCAGCGCGATCTCGTCCTTCTCCAGCTGCTCGAGCAGGCGCAATTGTCTGTCACCCGCAAGCTGCGTGAAAGGCCGGTCGAACTCGGCTTTGCAGTGCTGGTTGATCTCGCGGATCGCGATGCGATACACCTCCTGCGGCGTGAAGCGCGATTGGTAGCCCTGCTGCGGTGTGCCCTCCGGCCACGGGCCGCCGCGATATTGCCGGCCGTGAACCCCCCAGGTGCCGGCCAATTGGCGGTCGATATAGACCACCACACCGGCATCGCGAGCCCCGGGTCCCAGTTCATCGGTGGGGATCAGATGCTCGACGGCGGCTTCCAGAAAGCGAATCTCGGGCTCCGTCAAATAGAGATAGGAAGCCCCGATCGGGTTGTCGCTCAAGGTCATCTCCTCAGTTCCCCACCTCGGGGTGCATCACGTTAACCGGAAACGGAACGAATTCAGACGGTGTATCGGGTGGAGGCGGTGATCCCGGTTGCCCGAAACGTATGACAACCAATCCGGACTTTCATATCAAGCCCCGCCGCGCGGCTGAATCATGCACCACGCGTCGATCCGGTTCATCGGCTTCTCCGTCAGCGCGCCGGCGCGACCAGCTGCAGCGCTCCCGGGTATCCCACGCCGTCACTCCCACTCGATTGTTCTGATCCATCGTAACGCGTTGATCTAGCGAAGAGAATTTGGTCGATTTGCTCGCTATCTGGTACCAAGGGGCCGCCAGGGTAGGGCAAACCCCAGGTCCGCTCGGCGCCTTAGCCGGTCATTCGGATCTCGCCGTCGAAGTGTTTGGCTGTTCAGACCTCGTCACCCGCCGCCAGTCGCAGACCGGACAGTAGAAGCTCGCGGGACCCGGGGTTTCGCAGATAGCCGAGGTCGGGGATCAGCACAGAGCTGATCGCAAGCAATTGGCCGATCGTCGCTCGCGCGTCATCGAGCCGACCCATATGCGCATAGCAGGCGGCCAGGTAGCGATAAGTTGGAGAATAGCTCGGGTCCTCCTGCATCAGCAGGAGCAGCGTTGGAATCGCTTTCTCGAAGCGGCGGCTGAAAAAATGTGCGCCGCTGAGTGTGATCAGCGAGGCGCCGACGCGGGCGCGAGGGCTGAGACGCATCGCCGTCTCGATGTGCGCGATGGCGATATCGCATTGGCCCGCCCATAGGCGGAGCACGCCGCTGGTGTGCCAGCCGCGCGCGTAGTTCGGGTTGAGGGTTAGGGCCCGGTCCACCAGCGCCATCATGGCGCCGATGTCCTCGCCGAAATAGGCTAGCGCGTGTGCCGATTCTGCCAGGATGCCCGGGTCGCCGCCCCCCGCTTCCAGGGCTCGCCGTGCGAAATCGATTCCCTTGCGGCGGTCGCCCACGCGATCTTGGCTGCGACCATCGAACAGCAGCCGCTGACAGCAGAATGCGGCCCAGGACAATGCCGTCCCATAATCTGGGTCGAGCGCGATGGCCTGCTCGACTAGGCGGAGCGCCTCCGGCGCTTGCCGCGCCGACGCCCAGACCATCGCATAGGAGCGCAAATAGAGGTCATAGGCGGTCAGATCAGCCGTCGCTCGCCCGGCCGAGCGCGCGGTTTCGGCGGCCTGCAAGGCCGGTTCGATCACCCCGGCGACGCTGGATGCGACCTTGTCTTGAAGCTCGAAAACCTCCTCGATCGAGCCGTCGAAGCGATCCGCCCAAAGGTGCGTGCCGGTGTCGGCATCGATCAGCTGGCCGGTAATGCGGATACGGTCACCGTCCTTGCGCACCGAACCTTCGAGCACGTAGCGGACACCGAGTTCGCGACCGACCTGTCTCACATCGAAGGTTTGGCCCTTGTAGGAAAAGCTCGAATTGCGGGCGATGACAAACAGCCAGCGGATGCGGGAGAGGGCGGTAATGATCTCCTCGACCATGCCGTCGACGAAATAGTCCTGGTCCGGATCGCCGCTCATGTTCTGGAACGGTAAAACCGCAATCGACGGTTTGTCGGGTTGCGGCGGCGTGCGGGCAACGGCGACGGGAATTGCGGCGACGTCGGCCGGAACCGCGGCCGCGATTGCCTCGGTCTCGCCGGTCACCTGGGCGGTCAGCAAATATCCGCGCCCTTTCATCGTGCGCAGCAACCGCTGATCGTTGTCGCCCAGGGCGCGGCGTATGTCTCGCATGCACTGGGCGATGCTGTCGTCGGTGACGAACACCCCCGGCCATACGGCCTGCATGATTTCGTCGCGCCCGATCAGGCGCCCAGGGTTTCCAACGAAATGACGCAGCAGGGCGAAGGATTTGGGCCGAAGCGGGCACTCGACGCCATTGTCCAGCACCACGCCGCGCCGGAGGTCCAGCACGAATCGATCGAACCTGCATGCTGACGGCGCCTCGGACCTCATTCAATCGTCCTGCGGCAACGGTTTCGGAGAAAATTCAGCCAGATTTCACCCAGGCGTCAAGACCAGACCGATCGGATGAGGTTCTCTAGCCGGGATCGTTAACGGGATAAGCCGAGGCCTTGGAACAGGAGGCACAGAATTCCTGGAGCATCCGACTGCCGAGGCAAAACCCCGGCACGGCCAAGGCTTTTCCTGAATTGGCGTCTCGATCCGGTGGCCGGGAAACTGGCGGCGCTGTGGACGATCGAACGGCCGGAAACGGCGTCGAATCCCGTGATGTGACGGGCCGCATAAATCGATGGCGCGAACGCGCCAGCGGCGATCGCCGCTGGCTGCGATGCCCGACATGGAGTCGCGAGCCGCCGCGGCAGAGCCTGCCGCGCCCCATCAGGCGAAAATCTTCTAAAATTTGGGATAGCCACAGTCACCAGATCGCTCTTCTGGCGACTTGTCTGATCGGGTTCAGTTTATTCCTGAATCTATATTTCACGCAAATGATCCTTATGCCGGTTGCCGAAGTTTTCAGGGCGACTGTATTGGAAGCGCGTTACACGATGGTGGCGGCCACCGCAGGCGTCATTTTCGCCCCTCTGTTCGCGGGCCGATTGCAGCAGGGAAAAGCAATCCAGGTCGCAGCCTTGGCGGCCACGACCCTCACCGCCGGGCTCGCGGCTGCCGCGCCCGGCCTATGGATCCTGGTCGCAATACGATTTTCCCAGGGCATGCTCGTCGGTGTTCTTTTCATCCAGTCGATGGCGCGCATCGCCGCCGTCCACCGCCCGCGCTTCGGTGCGCTGAGCAACTGCCTCTTCGTTTCCTCGACGACGTTGGGTGGCTTCACCAGCCGCTTCTTGCCGGCTTATCTCGTTGATGATGTGGGGGTCAGAGCGACGTTTCTGATCCTGGCGGCGATGATGCTGGCGATCTGCGCGGCGGTCCATGTTTCGCCGGCGCCCGACGCGGATGCGGACACCCGTCGAGAACCCGAAGCCTCCGCTGGGTCGACCTCCGAGCGACGGCGGGCCTTCACCGCAGAATACCTGCTCGGGTTCTGCGTGCTCTTCTCACAGGCATCGATCTACACCTACCTGCCCGTGCGTCTTGCTCATGCGCCCTTTTTCCTCGGTAACCGGCAAATCGCGTTTATGGCGCTCGTGTTCCTCCTGGGTGCCGCCAGCGCCCCGCTGACCGTCCGCGTTACGCGGAATGACCTGTCCAAGGCTGCAATTTCCCTGTTCTTCGGTTGCGTGGCGGTCGGGGCTCTGATGACCGGAATTGCGAACCTCTACGCCGTCGCCGCCGGCCTGGCTCTGTTCTCCATCGGTGCGTTCGCGCTGCAAGCCATGCTGTCTCGTCGTCTCACGGCTCGAGCGGGCGCATCCACTTCCCGGATTTTTGCGGTGTACATGGCCGTCTATTACCTGGGCGGGACGGCCGGGTCGTATGCCTGTGGAAACGTGTGGGCGGCGAGTGGCTTCTCGGGGGTTGTCCTCGTCGTCATGAGTGCGGCCGCGCTGGGCGGAACCGCCCTCTATCTGCAGGCGGTTTGGCGTCCGGCCGTCGCGCGGCGGGCCGCGATGGTCGGTTGGCCGCTGTTCATTTCCGATCCACGCAAACGCGAGAATGCGCGATGAACATTGTCGAACGAGACTACGATCGGGACATCGTCACGATTGCCGGGACGGTCGACTTGTCGCAGGACATTCCGAACGTGATGGCCATCACCCGCGACCTCGTGCCTGGTCTTAAGACCAGCGCGGACCTGGTACCGTTCGGCGAGGAAGGCGCCCGGGCCGACGTGTACCGCGCCGAACTCTACGAGAAGGCGCCACGCGTCGCCAGGCTAGCCGACGATGTTTCGCGCCGCTTCGAGAACGGGACCATGGCCGCCGTCGTGCCGTCTCTCGGCCTCGAAGACCAGCCTCTCGAACGACAGCGCTACATCCTGTTCGCGCTCGGCAATCTCCTGGGAACCCCGACCGCGACCGAACCGCGGGACCAGCGTGTCTTGTGGGACGTCAAGGTGCGCACTGCGACCACCGGCCAGTTCGCCACGTTCTCCGAAACCGACGAGGAAGCCGAGTTCCACACCGATTCCGCGTTCCAATCCGATCCCGAGCCGATCTTCTTCCTGTACGTCGTTCAAGCGGCGCGCTGCGACGGTGGGATGAGCTATTTCGCCAACGGCCGGCGTGTTCGCGACCGGCTGATGCAGACGTCAAGAGGGCGCGACACCCTCCACATGCTGTATCGGGCGAAGGTGCCCTTCCGTATTCCCCCTGCCTTCAGCCACGATCCGGACGTTGCTGAATACAGCGCCGGGACCGTCTTTGGGGACCGTCCGCTGATCCGTTTTCGCCGCGACGTGATCCTTCGCGCCCTCGACGCCCACCCAGCGCCCGGGAACGACGAGATCCGCGATGCAGTCAATCTGGTGGCCGACGTGGCGTTCTCCCTCAAGACGACCGACCGCAAGTTGCCAACGGGCAGCATTGTGTTCGTGGACAATCACAATGGGTTGCATGGTCGGTCGCGTTTCAGCGATGCGGAACGACATCTGATCCGGGTGCGCGTCGCTGGCTGATCGTGTGTTCCAACCAATGCCAGGCGGCGGTATCGGCGAAACCATCGCCGGATAGCGCGCTAGCCGCGACTGAAGTCGGCCTGTGTCGGCGGCGCTGACGGCGTCTGCATAGGCTGCGTCGACGGCGCCTTGCAGAAACCGTAGTGTCTCGACCTGGAGCGGCCCAGCATCGCCGAGGACGCGATAGTAGGCGGCGGCCCGCTGCATGCATCTCGATCTCCGTACCACTGTATAAGCCATTGAATAACGCAGATAATTTATCGAGAGCGGCCACCCCTCATTCCCACTCGATTGTTCTGAGGCATCGTAACGTCTTGATCCAATGACGGAAAGTCTTTCTACCTACGACGAAGAACCGTCCCCGCGACCTGTCAGAAATTTGCGCTATTGAATTCAAACGGGAATTTCGACCATCCGCGATTTGCTCGGTTTCGGAGACTATCGGCATAACCGGTCGATTACCTCCACGATGAAGGGTTCGGCGGCCGGTAACCGGACGATCATATCGGCGACAGCCGAGGTGCCGTTTATTGCAGTCAACGTGACGCCGGTTATTACCTTACCCTCGTTTTGACGTCAGGTAGTTCTTTAGCGCTTCGGTGACCGCATCGTGATAGTCGCCCGGATAAGCGACCGTCTCCGTACCAACCCCTGTCGGCGAAGTTGTACTGCGATCTGTCCATTCACCGCCACCGCGCTGACCGGTTGGGATACGGATGGTAACGCCCTGAATTTTCGGGTCCAAATTTTTGCTGCACACGACGAAGAACCGTCTCGCCGATCCGTCAGAAATTT
>JASHNY010000102.1 GCA_030041385.1 Alphaproteobacteria bacterium | reverse complement strand
TCCTCGCCGCTCGTCGGCGGCCGGTGGCCCGCGCCATGGTCACATCCTTTATTTTACCCGGTGCAGGCGGAGGAAGACGAGAGCGGCCGAGGCGGCCTGCTCGGCGACTTGATGGACTTGCCGCGCCAGTTTCGCCTCGAAGTCTATGAAAGCCTCCGTGCCAGACTCCGCGACCTCGACCCGGGCAGCCCTGCTCTCGAGAGCCTCACCGGACCTAACTACTCACCCACCCAGGCCGACATCGACGGCCTCTCCGAGGCGCTGCGCGAGGCGCAACAGCGTGCCGTCGAACCCCCGGCGACAGAATGGGAACTCGGCTGGGGCGCGCGCGGCGTGGCACTGGAGCGGCAGCGTCTGGCCGGAGAGCGGACGCTGCCCGCCAACACGCCGACCATCGACGACTTCCCACAAGGTGTCGCGTTGAGTATTAAGTCGATCGATCTGAATGCGCCCTGGTATGGCAATCCAGCAAACTTGTCGCGCCAGATCGATCGCTACGTCAATCAACTCCGGGCGTTTGATGCCCTGAGTTGGGGCCGCGTCGAAATAGAAAAGCAAGACATACAAGGGAAGGTCTTGGACATCGTCGTTCCCACGAACAGCGGCACCCCGGCTCAGCAACAGGCGATCGCAACAGCTATCGAGCGCGCTCGCGCGCTCGGGATTTACGTTTTCGTCAGCCCCTATTGAGTTTCTTGAAATGCACATCTCGCTTCGGCTGTACCAGGGCATCGTGCTTGTTCCGACGGCCTATCGCGTCGAGCGTGATGGTTTTTTTGTCACCGATAGGCCTCTGGAAGCGGTGTCAGTAGAGCAAACCGAAAGATTGCGACAAGCGATACAGGCGACGATCGAACGTGGCATTCTCCCCATCAGCCGTGACGAGGCCAGAGTCCGATTGAACAGCAAGGACGACCCGCTCCTGAAGGCGACCGGCGCGCGGTCCTGGTTCGCTCTCGACAAGCAAACGAAGGGGCTGTGGACCCTCGTCGAGAAAAACGGGGCCTATGAAATCCGCGTAGACCAGCCGATGAGGACGCATGGCTGGCACGAGGACGAGACGAAGAGGGTTCGTTTCCCGCTTGGAACGCCACTCGACGACGTGATTGAGCAACTTATCACAATGATCCAGGAGTGCGCACGGGAATAACGGCACACTCGCCACCGTCTGAGAACTGCAAATCTGTTCGTCACCTGCAGGTTTCCGATCGGGTACTATCGACTTCTATCACCTATCTACAATACGCTGGCGCATTCAAATGCCGCCGATAACCGCCGAGTGTGCTCCCCCCGTCACTCCCACTCGATTGTTCCTGGCGGTTTTGAGGTGATGTCGTAGACGACGCGGTTGATGCCGCGCACCTCGTTGATGATGCGGGTGGCGGCGCGGCCGAGGATGTCGTGCGGGAACGGGTAGTAGTCGGCGGTCATGCCGTCGGTCGAGGTGACGGCCCTGAGCGCGCAGACAAAATCGTAGCTGCGCGCATCGCCCATCACGCCGACGCTCTTGACCGGCAATAGCACGGCAAAAGCCTGCCAGATGTCGTTGTAGAGCCCGGCCTTGCGGATTTCGTCGAGGAAGATCGCATCGGCGCGGCGCAGGATCGCGAGCTTTTCTGCTGTCACCGCGCCGGGGATGCGAATGGCGAGGCCGGGTCCCGGAAACGGGTGGCGCTCGACGAACTGCGCCGGCAGGCCGAGTTCGCGGCCGAGTTCGCGTACCTCGTCCTTGAACAATTCGCGCAGCGGCTCGACCAGCTTGAGCTTCATCCGCGCGGGCAAGCCGCCCACATTGTGGTGCGACTTGATCGTGACGCTGGGGCCGCCGGTCGCGCTCACCGACTCGATCACGTCGGGGTAAAGCGTGCCTTGCGCCAGAAACTCGACGCCGCCGATCTTGTGCGCCTCCTCCTCGAACACATCGATGAAGGTGGCGCCGATGATCTTGCGCTTTTCCTCGGGGTCGGTGACGCCGGCGAGCTTGGCGAGAAACAGGGCGCCCGTGTCGCGATGGACGAGCGCGATGTTGTGGTGGCCGCGGAACAGGCGCACAACCTCGTCGGCTTCGCCTTCGCGCAACAGGCCGGTATCGACGAAGATGCAGGTGAGCCGGTCGCCGATCGCCTCGTGAATGAGGGAAGCGGCGACCGCCGAATCGACCCCGCCTGAGAGGCCGCAGACGACCCGTCCGCCCCCCGGACCATGACCGACCTGGTCGCGGATGCGCGCCGTCGCCTGGGCGCGGAACGCCGCCATCGTCCAATCACCGCGGCAGCCGGCGACGCGATGGGTGAAGTTGCGCAATAATGCGCCGCCCTGCGGCGTATGCGCGACCTCGGGGTGGAAGACGACGCCGTAGAACCGGCGGGCATCGTCGGCGATGGCGGCGAGGGGAGCCGCGTCGCTGGCGGCGACCGCGCGAAAGCCGGGCGGCAGAGCGTCGATGCGGTCGCCGTGGCTCATCCACACCGGGGCGTGCGATCCCTTCGGCCACAGCCCGTCGAACAGCGGGCAATCGTCGAGCACATCGATCACCGCCCGGCCGAATTCGTGATGGTCGCACAGCGTCACGCGTCCGCCGAGCTGGGCGCACATCGTCTGCACGCCGTAGCAGATGCCGAGGACCGGCACGCCGAGGCGGAACACGATGTCGGGCGCGCGCGGCGACAAAGCCGCGGTCGTCGAGGCCGGGCCGCCCGACAGGATGACCGCGCGCGGCGCAAAGGAGATGATACGCTCATCGGCGATCGTATAGGGGTGGATCTCGCAATAGACCCCGGTTTCGCGCACCCGCCGCGCGATCAGTTGGGTGACTTGGCTGCCGAAATCGAGGATCAGAATGCGGTCGGTCATCAAGACTTCCTGTTGTCGTTCCGGGGCGCCGTGCAGCGGCGAGCCCGGAAGCTATGAACACTAACCCACGAGAGGACGCGCAATCAGCTCAACACGAGGCGGATGGGTCCGTGTTCATGGGTTCCGGGCCCAACCCCTCGGGTTGTCCCGGAATGACAGCGCTTGGCAGACGCTCGAATATGGCGACGAAAAATCCGTCGGTGCCGTGCCGCGCCGGAGTCAAGCGCAGATGCTCTCTTCCTCCGGGGGACTCGCCGTCGATCGTCTCTTCCCAGGCGCGCGACGCGGGGTAGAGCGCGAAATCGGAATTCTCGGCGAGAAAGCGCTCGGCCTGGTCCTCGTTTTCCTCGCGCAGCAGCGAACAGGTGGCGTAGACGAGTCGGCCGCCGGGCTTAACCAGGCGCGCGGCGCTGGCGAGGATATCGTGCTGGCGCTCCTGCAATTCGGCGAGGTCTTGTGGGGTCGAGCGCCACTTGGCGTCGGGGTTGCGCCGCCAGGTGCCGATGCCGAGGCACGGCGCGTCGACAAACACGCGGTCGAAGCTTTTGGCGTGGCGGCGGACCCAGGGGTCGCGCTCGCTCGAAAGTTCGCGGCGCTCGACGTTGCTGATCCCGGCCCGGCGCAATCGCACGCCGGCGCGCTCCAGCCGCCAGCCCGATACGTCGCAGGCAACGAGCTTGCCGCGGTTACACATCGATGCGGCCAAGGCCAGCGTCTTGCCGCCGGCGCCGGCGCAGAAATCGACGACCCGCATGCCCGGCCGCGCATCGGCGAGAAGCGCGGCGAGCTGCGAAGCCTCGTCCTGCACTTCGATCAGCCCGTCTTTGAACGCGGCCAGCCCGGCGATCGGCGCACGGCCTGCCAGCCTGATGCCGAGCGGCGACCAGCGCGTCTTTTCCGGCCGCAGCCCGGCGGCGGCCAGCGCCTGCAACGCGGACTCGCGGTCGCCCTTCAGTGCATTAACGCGCAAATCCATCGGCGCCGGCGCGTTGAGCGCCGCCATCTCAGCTTCGAGCCGGGCGCCGTAGACGCGGGCAAGATGGGGTTCGAGCCATTCCGGCACATCGTTGGCCGCGGCGCGCGGCATCGCCGGATGGTGCAAGGTGCGGCCAGCCAGGCGCTGCGCCAGCC
>JASHNY010000101.1 GCA_030041385.1 Alphaproteobacteria bacterium | reverse complement strand
GATCGACCGTGCCGCGCGGCAAGCGTCTACACCGCCGGCGGCGCCGGCGCCGGGCTCGCCGCCTCGTGGCAGCTGCCGAGCGCCAGATCGACAAAGGCGCCGCCGATCCGGTGCGCCGGCAGATCGGTCTGGGCGGGCCCGCGGTCGCGGCCCGGCCAGATCGCATAATCGCTGTGCGGCTCGGTAAAGCCGAAATAGTCGAAAGCGCGCGGCAGGCTCGGCAGATGGTCGCCGTAAAACATCAGCCGCGCCCCGGGATGGCGTTCGGCCAGGCCGCCCATCAGCGCCTGCAGCATCTCGTCGGAACGGCGCAGCCCGTCGAGATAGCGCAACAACTCCGCGCCCTGCGGCACCGATTCCGGCTCGAAGCAGCCGGCGACGATGCGGTCGATCGGGCCGCCGCGGTCGAGCCACGGGCCGTGATTGCCCATCGTGATGACAAAGATCAGGGTCTGCGGCCCTTCGACATCGAGCACGCGCAGGACGTGCCGGGCCAGTTCGGGATCGGACTGGTAGGGCGGGACCTTCGATCCGCCGAGCACCTCGCAGCCGAGAAACTGCTCGAAGCCGAGCGCCGGCATCACCAGGTCGCGGCGAAAAAAGCGCCGGGCAAACGGATGCAGGCAGATCGTCCGGTATCCCGCCTGGCGCAAGCGCCATACATGCGAGGCGATCGGCACCCGGGCCAGCGCGTAATAGGGATTGAAGCGGTCGTAGCCGAGCTCGGTTTCGGCGATCCCGGTCAGTACGGCAAATTCCGACCGCATCGTGTTGGCGCCCCAGCCGGGCACTTCGAGGCGGCCGCACATCGCCGCCGCGCCGCAGCACTCCGCGAACCCGGGCAGCAGGTCGGGCGGCAACAGCGGCGACAGCCGCCGTGCGTCGAAAAACGATTCGCACTGCACGACGACAAGCGGGGCGGCGCGGTCGCCGACGCCGCGCACGACCGGCGGCGCGAGGCTCGGCCGCAAGGCACCTTGGCGGGCGGGACGCTCGCTTTTCGCCAGCGCGCAATGCACCAGCAGCATCGCAAACGGCCCGAGATTTGCGGCGTCCGCGCTGGGGTCGCCGCTGGGCCCGAGCCGGCGGCACAGGAAGGCGAACCCGTTGAGCAGGGGCGGGCGGCCGATCGCCCAGACGGCGAAGGCAATCGCGGCCACGGCGCCGACCCCCCGCAGCGGCACCGGCGTCCACACCGGCGGCGCGAACACCAGCAGCGCCGCCGCCGCCAGCGCCGCCGCCGCGGCGCCGCCGAGCACCAGCGCCGGGCCGGCGAACGGCAGGTACAATTGAGGGTGGCTGAACACCTGGAGGAATTCCGACGTCGCCTGGAACACGATCGGCTCGCGCAACGTCGCGCGCGTGGTCCGGTCGGCGAGGGTGAAGCCGGCGCCGAGGGCGAAGACCACCACCCCGGCAAACAGCGGCCGGCCGGACATCGCGGTCAGCAGCACGGCGCCGACGACGAACGGCGCGGCGTCGAGCGGCAGTGCCGGGCCGAGCCTCGCGCCGGCGACGCGGCGCGGCATCAGCCACGCCACCGCGACCAGGATGAACCCGGTGGCTGTCTGGAATGCGGCCATCACCCGCAGCGCCGATATTGCCGCTTCACCCGCGCCCCTTCTGCCGGATTCCGGTAACTTTCGGTACCCGCCCGATCCGCTCGGCGCACCAGCGCCGCGCCGCCCCTTGCAAGCGCCGCGCCCGCACCAATGAGCCCGCGCGCCACAACTCCGGATGATCGAGCCGCTCGATGACGATTTCAGGTCCGCACGGAAGCCGGGTCAGCGGATCGAGATAGCGGGGATAGAGGATCAGCGCGCCGGCGACCAGTTCTTCGAGCGACAGGCGGCGGCCGCGCTCGACCGCCGGGACATCCTCGGTCAGGCCCCAGCCGGCATACCACGGACGCCCGTAGACGACGACGCGCCGCCCGCGCAGCAACGCCTCGAACCCGGCCAGCGAGGTCAGCGTGTGCAATTCGTCGATCTCGCCCAACAGCGTTGCCGTCGCCGCCTCGGTCGCCACTGCGTCGGCAAACCGCCGCACTTCCGCCTCGGCGACGGCGCCCTTGCGGTGCCCGGCCACCACGTCTGGATGCGGCTTGTAGAGGATGAAGGCGTCCGGAGCGGCCTGCCGCACCCGCGCCAGTAATTCGAGGTTGCCGCGGATGCCGCCGCCGCCGAGCAATACCGACAGATCGTCTTCGACCTGGCCCGGCACCAGGATGCGCCGCCGGCCCGGCGGCCACTCGATCGGCGGGGCCCGGCGGCCGAGATTGTATTTGGTGACGCCGCGATGCACGAGCTGGTCGGCGAGGCGGCGCGCCCGCGCCAGCAGCGGGGCCGTGAACGCGGTCTCGCAGAGCAGGATTTCGAGGTCGCTGCGCACGCTCGGGTCGAAATACATGCCGCGCCCGTCGAGCACCAGCGAAGCCGGCGGCAGGAAGTCCGAACCGAGCCCGACCGAGCGGACGAAGCCGTCCTCGACCCGGATCAGCGCAACCCCGGCCGTCCGCGCCGCCGCCTCCAGCCCGGCCGGCAGGCGCGATGTCCAGGCCGCGATCGCCCCCGACTTCCGCCGCCTGGCCACCGCGACCGCGCCGGCGGCGCTGCGCCGGAACGCCGGGACGCCGGCGCCGCTGCGCAGAAACTCAGCAACCCGCCGGCGCTTCCAGAACGACATGCCGACGCACACCGCGATCCGCCGGTTGGTGCGGTCGAGCCGGCGCCACTCGGCGACGATCGCCAGCGCCTCCTCGAACGCGGCCGGGGTTTGGCGAAACGGGTCGAAGCATTGCGTCGCCACCAGGCAGGCCGCGGCAAAAATCTCGTCGACCGTGCGCCCGAAGGGCCGGCGCGGTATCGCCGGCGCGTCGGCGGTGACGCCCCACCCGCTATAAAAGGCCGGGGCGAAGCACGACACGTTCTTGCCGGCCAACAGGGCCAGAAAGCCGATCTCGCCGCCAAGCGTATAGACCCGTTCGGCCCCGGCCAGCGCCGGCCACGGGTCGCAATTACCGGCGGCGATTTCGACGATCCGCGCCCGGTCGTCGCCGGCCCGCGCCGCGTCGCGCATCGCCGCGACGGCAGCCAGGTCGCCGCCATCGCGCGCGACCAGCGCATATCCCTCGCCCGCCGGCAGGCTGGGCGCCTCTCCCCACCACGCCCCGCCGACCTCGGCGGCGACCAGCGCCCGCCGGGCCGCGTTGGCGCGTTCGAGCAGCTCGGCGGTTTCCCAGCCGCGTTCGGCCAAAACCGGTGCAGGGTCGCCCATGATGCTGACACGGGCAGCCAGCCCGTTGCCGCGCGGCATTGCGCGCAACAGCCCGTCGCCGACGATCGCGACACCGCTTCCGGCAACCATGTCGGCACATTACATGAAAACCGGCGCATGCAAATCGCGGTTGGTCGGGCGATTTCGCCGGAAGCCAAACCGGCACTCTGCTGCTACGCTAGGGGGGTGAGCCGACGACAGCGAGAGGGAAGGATGGAATTCGGATTTGGCGCGCCGGTCAGCGGCCGGCTTTCGGCACCCCGCGATCTCGCCCGCATTACCGGAGAAGGCGAGCGAATCGGCTACGATTATTGCACCCTCAGCGATCACGTCGTGATCCCGCGCGAACTGGAAAACAAGTACCCGTATTCCGACACCGGCGAGTTTCCCGGCCGCGCCGGCGGCGATCGTCACGAACAATTGACCGCCGTCACCTTCGTCGCCGCCAAAACCTCGCGGCTCAAGCTCGTCACCTCGGTCATGGTGGTGCCGCACCGGCCGGCGGTGTTGACCGCGAAAATCCTGGCGACGATCGACGTATTGTCGGAAGGGCGGCTCGTGCTCGGCGTCGGCGCCGGCTGGTGCCGCGAGGAATTCGAGGCGCTCGGCACCGACCCGTTCGCCGAACGCGGCGCCGTCACCGACGAATACCTCCTGGCCTGCCGCGAATTGTGGACCAGCGCGAACCCCGCCTTCAACGGCAAGTACGTCAAGTTCGCCAACGTGTTTTTCGAGCCGCGCCCGGTGCAGAAGCGGGTGCCGATCTGGGTCGGCGGCGAGAGCGGACCGGCCCTGCGCCGCACCGCGAAACTCGGCGACGGCTGGTATCCGATCGGCACCAACCCGCAATTCCGGCTCGACACGCTGGCGCGCTTCAAGGCGGGGATCGACCGCTTGCACCGCCATTGCCGCGACGCCGGGCGCGACCCCAAGGAGATCGTGCTGGCCTATCGCGTGACCCAGCGCGGCGCAGGGATTCCCGAGCGCGCCGACAACGGCGACCGGCGCCTCTTTTCCGGCAACAATGACGCGATCGTCAGCGATCTCAGGGCGTTCCGTGACCTCGGCGTCGTCGCGGTCGATTTCAGCTTCGACGGCGCCACCGCCGACGAGGTGATCGCCAACATGCGCCGCCTCCGCGAGGATGTGCTGGCCAAGGTTTGACCGATGTGACTGTCATTGCGAGCGAAGCAGAGCCATCTCGGGGCAGCGCGCGTGGTGCGAGATTGCCGCGCCGGCTGCGCCTCCTCGCAATGACGACGCGCGTAGAGATAGGAGCGAGACTTGCTGAAACTCGGATACAAGGCATCGGCCGAGCAGTTCGGCCCGAGCGAATTGCTGGATTTTTCCTGCCTCGCCGAGGAGGTCGGCTTCGACTCGGTGTTCGTCAGCGACCATTTCCAGCCGTGGAAGCACAATGACGGGCACGCCCCGTCGTCGCTCGCCTGGCTCGGCGCGCTCGGCGCGCGGACGCGGCGGGCGGTGATCGGCACGAGCGTGGCGACGCCGACCTTCCGCTATCACCCGTCGATCGTCGCCCAGGCCTTCGGCACGCTCGGGTCGATGTTTCCCGGCCGCGTCGTGCTTGGCGTCGGCACCGGCGAGTCGCTGAACGAGGTGCCGGCGACGGCGATGCAGTGGCCCGGCGCCAAGGAGCGCCGCGACCGGCTGCGCGAGGCGGTGGCACTGATCAACAAATTGTGGACCGAGGACCGCGTCACCTTCGAAGGCCAGTTCTACCAGACCGACAAGGCGACGATCTACGACAAGCCCAAGGACAAGGTGCCGATCTGGATCGCCGCCTCCGGCCCGTTGGCGGCGCAGATGGCGGGGCAGGTGGCTGAGGGCTTCATCTGCACGAGCGGCAAGAACCCGCAGCTTTATGTCGATCTGTTGGCCAAGGTCGGCGACGGCCTCGCCAAGGCCGGGCGCCAGGATGCCAGCCTCGAGCGGATGATCGAGGTCAAGGTATCCTTCGACACCGATGCGCAAGAGGCCAAGGAGTTGACCCGGCACTGGGCGGCCCTGGCCTTGTCGCCGGAGGAGAAGGTTGGGGTCGAGGATCCGGTCGAGATGGAGCGCCTTGCCGACGCGCTGCCGCTCGACCGCGCCGCCAGCCGGTGGATCGTATCGAGCGACCCGGAAGAGCAGGTCGCCCGCATCCGCCCCTATGTTGAACTGGGCTTCCGGCACTTGGTGTTTCACGCCCCCGGCCCCGACCAGGGTCGGTTCCTCAAGCTTTACGCCGAGCGGGTGTGCCCGCTGTTGCGCAAGGAATTCGGGTGAGAAGAGAGGCTGTCATTGCGAGGAGCGCAGCGACGAAGCAATCTGGGCGATCCGGCTTTTCGACGGATCGAGATTGCTTCCGCGCGGGTCAGGCCCGCGGGGGCGCAATGACTCACTTTTGGTGACATGACCGATTTCGTGACATGACCGACCGCGTCTCCGTCATCGGCCTTGCCGGCGTCCCGATGGTGCAGCCGGGCGACGACCTCGGCGCGCTGGCGATCTCCGCGCTTGTCGATAACGACCTGCGCCCCGAGCCCGGCGACGTTCTGGTCGTCGCGCAAAAGATCGTGTCCAAGGCAGAAGACCGCTTTGTCGATGTCGCCACGATCGACCCGTCGCCCGAGGCGGTCGAGCTGGCCGCCGCCACCGGCAAGGACCCGCGCTTTGTCCAGGTTGTCCTGTCGGAGTCGCGGCGCATCGTGCGGCACCGCGAAAACCTGATCATTGCCGAGCACCGGCTCGGTTTCGTGATGGCCAATGCCGGGATCGACCATTCCAACGTCGCGCCCGACGACGGCACCGAGCGGGTATTGCTGCTGCCGGTCAACCCGGACCGTTCGGCGACGATCCTGCGCGATCAATTGATCGAATCCTATGGCGTGCCGATCGCGGTCATCATCAGCGACAGTTTCGGGCGCCCGTGGCGGCGCGGCACCGTCGGCGTCGCGCTCGGCGCGGCCGGGTTGCCGGCGGTCATCGACTGGCGCGGCCATCCCGATTTGTTCGGGCGGCGGCTCGAAGTGACCGAAACCGGGTTCGCCGACGAGATCGCCGCCGCCGCCTCGCTGGTGATGGGCCAGGCGGCCGAGGCGATGCCGATGGTGCTGGTGCGCGGCCTGTCGTGGAGCGCACCGGAATGCCCGGTCGCCGATTTGGTGCGGCCGCCAGAGCACGATTTGTTCAGATGACCGGACAGCCGGGCCGGGTACTGGCGCTTTCGGGCGGGGTCGGCGGCGCAAAACTGGCGCTCGGACTCTACCGGGTGTTGCCGCCCGACACGCTGACCATCGTCGCCAATACCGGCGACGATTTCACCCATCTGGGCCTCGCGATCTCGCCCGATCTCGACACCCTGCTCTACACGCTGTCGGGCCTCGACAACCGCGAGCAGGGGTGGGGCCGGCGCGACGAGACCTGGAATTTCATGGCCGCGCTCGAAACCCTCGGCGGCGAAACCTGGTTCCGGCTCGGCGACGGCGACCTCGCCACCCATGTCGAACGCACCCGCCGCCTCGCCGCCGGCGCGAGCCTGTCGAGCATCACCGGCGATTTCGCGCGCCGCCTCGGCATCGCCGCGCGCCTTCTGCCGATGAGCGACGACCCGGTGCGCACGCGCCTGGATACCGACGAGGGCTGGCTCGACTTTCAGGATTATTTCGTGCGCCGGCGCTGCCTGCCCCGCGTGCGCGAGGTCGTCTTTGCCGGCGCCGCGGCGGCGCGCCCGCATCCCGCAATCGATGCCGCTCTCGCCGACCCGATGCTGCGGGCGATCGTGATCTGCCCGTCCAACCCGCTCATCAGCATCGACCCGATCCTGTCGGTGCCCGGCCTGCGCGCGGCATTGCGCGATTGCCCGGCGCCGGTCGTCGCGGTGTCGCCGATCATCGGCGGCCGCGCGGTCAAGGGGCCGACCGCCAAGATGATGCAGGAATTGGGGATGCCGGTCGACGCCGCGGCGGTGGCGCGGCATTACGGCGACCTGGTCGATGTCTATGTCGCCGACGAAGAGGATGCCGGTAGCGTCCGCGGGCTCGACCTACCGGTGGTGCTGACCCGCACCTTGATGACCGATCTCGCCGGCCGCGAGGCGCTGGCCCGCGCCGTATTGGCCGCGCCCGGGCGGATCGCGCGATGAGCGCCGGCGCCGCGATCTGGGCGGTGGTGCCGATCAAGGATACGACTGCGGCAAAACAGCGTCTCGCGGAGGCAGTGCCGGCAGAATTGCGCCAGGCGCTGGCGCTGGCGATGGCCGAGGATGTGCTGGCGGCGCTGGCGGCGACGCCGGGCCTTGTCGGCACGATCGTGGTCACGACCGACCCCGACGCCACCGCGCTGGCCGCGCGCTACGGCGCGAAATGCCAAGGCGAGGGCGCGCGCGACGGCCATACCGGCGCGGTCGTGACGGCGGCGCGGCGCCTCGCCGCCGCGGGCTGCGCCGGGATGCTGACCGTGCCCGGCGACATCCCGCTGGTGACCGCTGCGGAGATCGGCGAGGTCATCGCCGCGCATGCGCCGGCGCCGGCGTTCACGATCGTGCCGTCGCATGACGAGCTCGGCTCCAACGCGATCCTGATGTCGCCGCCCGACGCGGTGCCGCTGCGCTTCGGCGACGACAGCTTCTTCCCGCACCTCGCCGCCGCCGAGGCCTGCGGCATCCGGCCAAGGGTGCTGCGCCTGTCCGGCATCGCCCTCGATATCGACAATCCAGTTGACCTCGCCCGCTTTGCCCGGCTTGGATCAGCGACGCGGGCGGGACGGCTGCTGGCCGAGAGCCCGGCATTGCGGGAGCTTACCTGGTGGCAGCAGTAACGGACGTTCTGACGCGGGCGGAAGCCGGCGCGGCCTTGGCCGGCGACGAGGCACTGGCGCTTGCCGACTGCACCGATCTCGACGCGATGATGCGGGTCGCGGCGGCGTTGCGCGACCGCGGCCACGGGGCGCTCGTCTCCTATTCGAAAAAGGTGTTCATCCCGCTGACGCAGCTGTGCCGCGACGTCTGCCATTACTGCACCTTCGCGCACCCGCCGCGCCCCGGCGAGGCGGCCTATCTCGACCCCGAAGAGGTGCTGGCGATCGCCCGCGCCGGCGCCGAGGCGGGCTGCAAGGAGGCGTTGTTCACATTGGGCGACAAGCCCGAATTGCGCTACCGCGCGGCACGCGAAGCCCTGGCGCGGCTCGGCTACGCCACGACGCTCGACTACCTCGCGGCGATGGCGGCGCTGGTATTGAAGGAAACCGGGCTGTTGCCGCATCTGAACCCCGGGATCATGACCGCTGACGACCTGGCGCGGCTGCGCCCGGTATCGGTGTCGATGGGGATCATGCTGGAAAGCGCCGCCGAACGGCTGTCGCGGCGCGGCGGACCGCATTTCGGCTCGCCCGACAAGGCGCCGGCGCGGCGGCTCGACTGCATCGACGTGGCCGGCAAAGCCGCGGTGCCGTTTACCAGCGGCATCTTGATCGGCATCGGCGAGACAAGGCGCGAGCGCATCGAGGCGCTGCTCGCCTTGCGCGACCTGCACGAGCGGCACGGTCATATCCAGGAGATCATCGTCCAGAATTTCCGCGCCAAGCCCGACACGAAGATGGCCGACGCGCCGGAGCCCGACCGGGCCGACCATCTGTGGACGATCGCCGCGGCGCGGCTGGTGTTCGGCCCCGAGATGAACATCCAGGCGCCGCCCAACCTGATGCCCGACGCGATCGAGGCCATGATCGCGGCCGGGATCAACGATTGGGGCGGCGTGTCGCCGGTGACGCCGGACCACGTCAACCCCGAGGCGCCGTGGCCGGCCCTCGAAACGCTCGCCGCCCGCACGGCCGCCGCCGGCAAGGTCCTGGTCGAGCGGCTGGCGATCTATCCCGAATACGTGCTCGACCCGCCGCGCTGGCTCGACAAGAGGCTGCACACGCCGGCGTTGCGCGCGATCGACGCGCAGGGCCTGGCGCGGCCGGATGGCTGGATCGCCGGCGCCGGA
The DNA here is from genome assembly GCA_030041385.1 of Alphaproteobacteria bacterium. Classification (GTDB taxonomy): domain Bacteria; phylum Pseudomonadota; class Alphaproteobacteria; order ATCC43930; family CGMCC-115725; genus DATARH01. Next base: position 27,953 of record JASHNY010000101.1, on the reverse strand, counting down.
ATGCCGATTCCGCCCTCACCCGGCTCGCTGCGCTCGCGAAGCCTGAGGGCGGGTGAGGGTATCGCGCCGATCCTCGACCGCGCCTGGGCCGGCGAGACCTTGACCGAGGCCGAGATCGTGCGGCTGTTCGCGGCGCGCGGCGACGAATTCGACCTCGTTTGCGCCGCCGCCGACCGCCTTCGCCAAGAGGTCAACGGCGACACGGTCAGCTATGTCGTCACCCGCAACATCAACTACACCAATGTCTGCTACTTCCGCTGCCAGTTCTGCGCCTTTTCCAAAGGCAAACTGAGCGAGAACTTGCGCGGCCGGCCCTACAACCTCGACCTTGCCGAAATCCAGCGGCGCTGCGAAGAAGCGTGGGAGCGCGGCGCCACCGAAGTGTGCCTCCAGGGCGGCATCCATCCCGAATACACCGGCGCGACCTACCTTTCGGTGTGCCGCGCGATCAAAAAGGTGACGCCCGGCATCCACATCCACGCCTTTTCGCCGCTGGAGGTGTGGCAGGGGGCGAAGACGCTCGGCCGCTCGCTTGCCGATTTTCTCGCCGAATTGCGCGATGCCGGGCTTAGCTCATTGCCCGGCACCGCGGCCGAAATCCTCGACGACGAAGTGCGCGCGGTGATCTGCCCCGACAAGGTCAAGACCGCCGAATGGCTCGAGGTCATGGAGGCGGCGCATGGCGTCGGCCTCAGGGCCACATCGACGATCATGTTCGGCCATGTCGACCATTACCGGCACTGGGCGCGCCACCTGTTGCGGCTGCGCGAATTGCAGCGCCGCACCGGCGGGTTCACCGAGTTCGTGCCATTGCCGTTCGTGCCGATGGAGACGCCGATCTCGTTGAAGGGCCGCTCGCGCCTCGGCCCCACCTGGCGCGAGGCGATATTGATCCATGCCGTCGGGCGCCTCGCCCTGCACCCGCTGATCCCGAACATCCAGGCCAGCTGGGTCAAGATGGGGCCGGACGGCATTGCCGCCTGCCTCGATGCCGGGTGCAACGACCTCGGCGGCACGCTGATGAACGAAAGCATCTCGCGCGCCGCCGGCGCGAGCTTCGGCCAGGAAATGCCGCCCGAGGCGATGGAGGAACTGATCCGCGGGCTCGGCCGCACCCCGCGCCAGCGCACCACGCTCTACAAGGATGCGCCGCCCGACCGCATTGCCGCCTCGTTCGGCGCCGCGCCACTCAGCGAGCCGGTCAACACCCCGGCCCGCAAATACGACCGCCCGGCGGCGGAATAGGCACAGCACCGCTTCCGTCCCGGCCGCAGCCGGGCGAGACGCCCGCGTTCCGGGTGCGATGCCCGCGTTCCGGGTGCGGCAACCCGGCCATCCCTACAGCACCGCCCGCGCGATCTCTTCCCATTCCGCCTCGAGCGCCGCGTTCGACGGCGTCCTGCCGGCACGGCGATACCAGCCGGCGGCGTTGTGCAGGTCGCCTTCGACGCGATGGAGATAGGCATGCGCCCACGCCCCATGCTCGTCGGCCTGCGCCTGGGCGCAACGGTGGCCGCGATGCCAGTCGCCCTTGGCCTGCCACCATAGCGCCTGGGCAGCGCCGCAGACTCCGGCCGGCGGGGATGCGCCCGCCAGCGACGATTTGAACGCGTCGTAATCCATATCGCTCCTCCGTTGGGCTGGCCGACAGCGCAGCCTAATGCGGGGGATTCGACGTTCCCAAGCCTCCGGGAGCGCACCCGCTTGGCAACATCAAATCCGCATGGGCTTCATAAATTCGCGTAATAAAGTTGCGTATGCGGCTTCAAATACCGGGCGGCTCGAAGCCTGGCGCCAGGATACGGCGATTTTCGCACCAAGACACCGGTTTTTTATGCAGCGTCAGACTTGGCACAGTAAAACCTGGGCGCGGCAAAGAACCCGCCGGTATCCGCCGCCGAAATCCGCTGTCACCGCGCGTCACCGGCCCGCCGCGCCGTCACCCCCTCCGCGCGGGAAGAACGGGGCGGAAGACGCCGCCCCGCCGCGTCAATTGAACCGCGGCTTGACCTTTTCGCACAGCAATTGCAGCGATCTCATGACCCGCGGGTGGGGGATTTTGGTGCCGCAATTCATCTCGGCGAGAATGCCGTCGAGGCCGAGCTTGTCGCGAAGTTCGAGGAGACGGTCGCTGACCCGCTCGACGGAGCCGACGATGATCTTTTCCCTTAGCGCATCCTCGTAGCTGATCGTCTGCAGGCGGCGGCCGCGGGCGGCGCGGTCCTCGACCGCGCGCACCCCGGCACGGGAGGCCGAATCCTCGAGCCGCTCGCCGAGATAGCGGTAGAAATACATGATGCTCTCTTCCGGCTCCTCGATCGCCTGGCGATCGGTGTCGGCAACATAAACCGGCGCGCGCAGAAACACCTTGCCCTCGCCCGGATGGCCCGCCTCCTTCCACGCCTCGCGATAGGCGCGGATGTTGGGCTCCAGCTCTTCGAGCGTGCCGAGCCGCACCGCGACGAACACTGCGTGGCCGAGCTTGGCGATCTGCGGAAAGGTGTCGGCGCTGTTGGCGGCGACGCGGATTTCCGGCCACGGCTTCTGATAGGGTTTCGGCGTCAGGGCGACATTGTCGAAGCTGTAGTATTTGCCGTGATACGAGAATTGCGGCTCGGTCCACGCCCGCTTGAGAATGTCCAGGGTCTCGGCGAAGCGCTCGCGGCTTTCGCCATAGGGCACGCCATAGGCTTCGTAGGTGCGCGGAAAGCCGCTGCGGCCGACCCCGAAGATCAGCCGCCCGTGGCTGATCTGGTCGACCGTCGCCGCCTCTTCGGCCAGCCGCAGCGGATGGCACAGCGGCAGCACCTGGACCGCGGTGCCGACCTTCATCCGCTTGGTGCGCGCGGCGATCGCGCTGGCGAGCGTCAACGGCGCGGAGCACACCGAGCGTTCCGGCGCGACATGGATTTCGGCCAGCCACATCGCATCAAGGCCCCAGCGCTCGGCCGCATCGACCTGCTCGAACGAGATCGAAAACGCGTCCTCTTCGCTCATTCCGACGGTGCGTTGAAACTCGTGAAACATGCCGAATTCGAATGTCATCCTCGTTCCTCCGCGTGTCCCGCGCATTACCGCTGTCGCGTTGCCGGGGGGTTGGACGCCATGACTGCCGGGAAAGTGGTGCAGGCACCTGCGTGGCAAAGCCGTCGGCAGAAGCTTAGGGGCGTTCGCACGCCAAGGCGAGTCAAGAACACCCTCGTATTCCGCCGGTCTGGGGCGCGTTCGGCCGTGCTGCGCAATCAATCATGGGGTGAGCGAAGCGATCCGGCCCCGCTATTTTTCGGGATGAACCGGCTCGCCCGGGGTCAGGTCGAACGCCGCGCCCGCCGGATCAGCGCATTCGCCGGCACCGTGGGGTCGAGCACCTTGCGGGCGCCGGCGGCGCCGCCGACCGGCAGCTTGTCGGCGTCGATCAGGCCGAGCTGGGCCAACACCGAGGCCTGGTCCCAATAGATGTGCTCGTGCGCCAGTTTGCCGTCGCGAAAGCGCACGACAACGACCAGCGCAACCTCGACGCGCCGCCCGGTCGGCGGGATGCCCGGCAGCATCCAGTCCATCTCGACGCTGTGGGTGAAGCGGACCACCATCTCGTCGACGAGCTGGTCGCCGCCGACCGTGCGCGACACCGGCACCATCTCCATGTCCGGCGGCATCTTGGGGATGAAATGGGTGGAATAGAATTCGCGCAATTCAGCCGCGCCGGAGCCGCCGGTCAACACCGGGACATGATCGACGTAGGCGTCGGCGACCATCGTCGCCAGCGTGTCGTCGGTGCTGCGCGTCTCGAATTCGTGCCGGACGTGCTCTTCCCACAGCCGCTCCAGGCTTTCCGGCGGCGGCGTTGCGCCCGCCCGGGCGCCGCTTGGCGTTGCCATGCCTTCCCTCCCTGTCGCTGCGATCTGCCGAATTGGCCCGGCGATCGTCTCGGCTATCATGGGGCATGTCGCATGCCGCCCTCAATCGCTCCCGCCGCACCTGCTTCGCGCTCGTCCTGCTCGCCGGGCTCGGCGCCTGCGCGCAGCAGCAGGTCATCGAAAACACCGCCACGTCGGTCACCGTCCGCTACGGCGGCATCGGCGAGTCGCTGGACGATGCCGCCGCGGCGGCGCAGCAGGCCTGCGCCGCCCATGGCGCCACGGCGCATTTGCGCGCCACCGAAAACCTCGGCATCGAGGAGCGCTACGCCCATTTCGACTGCGTCGGCGCTAGCCGCCCGCCGCCGGTTTCCAGTATTGCGCGATGAAGCCGCGCCGGTCGACGCTGTGCACGGTTCCGGCGATCGCCGGTTTCGCGCCGTTGCAGCGCCAGCGATAGATCGTCGCGTGTCCGGTTGCGTACATCGGGATGAAATCCGCTCCGGGATGGACGCTGCACCACGCCGTCGCACCCGGCAGCGTGCGCCGCGTGTCGGCCTTGCCGCAGGGCAGGTTGGCGCCGGTGTTGCACAGCCAGACATCGCCCTCGGCACAGCGGAAATAGGTCGAGCGCAACACCTGCGGCGCGGGCATTGCCTCGAGATGGAACAGCCTGACCGCGACGGGCAACAGCGATGCCGGGAGCGGGCGCACGGTGTCGTCGGTGCCGGCCTGCCGGCAATATTGCGCCGGCGATGCGGCCCGGGCTTCGCTCGCCGCGCCGAACGCGACCGCCAGCGCGAGCGCGGCTGCGGCGAGCCACGCCGCCCGCATCGCTGGTGTGCCGAATCCGAAATTCGCCATATCTCGCGATAAGGCACAAAGCGAATTTCGGATTCGACAGCACACGAGCAACTCTATGAAAGCTGGTGTGGTTTGCGGATTTGACGTTCGCCAACGAGCCGGGTCGAAGCGGTTTCTGTCACTCGCCTCCCGCGGCGCCGGACGGCCGCCCTGCGGGCGTTCCGGGGGTGACCCGCGGGTCCACGTCTTCCGCGCAGCGCCGTGACGGACGACGCGGTTGGCCGGATCAAGTCCGGCCGGGCTGATTGGCAAAGCGATGGGGTTCCACCGAATCTCGCGCTACGCCGGGGCGAACAGGCGCTCCCCGGCAGCGGGGGCGGTGACGGCCGGTGACGGCGGCGCAGCAAAGGCCGGGTCGCGCTGCAACACGGGCAGGCACCGCTCGGCGAACAGCCGCATGTTGCACTCGGCCTCTTCGTGCGGCAGACAGCCGAACGAAAATTCGGTCACCAGGTGATCGAGCCCGGTCAGGCGCTGCAATTCGCCGATCTGCTGCAGGCAATCGTCGGGGGTGCCGACGATCTGGATCGAGACGTAGAAATCGGTCGCCTTCGTCCGCAATTCCTCGCTTTCGTTTATCTTGGCATAGGTGCGCGCCATCTTGCCGTAGCTTTCGTAGCCTTTGACCGTGGCGAGGTGCCCGTCGGAGAAATGGTAGTGGTCGTCAATCGACTGCCATTTCGCGCCGAGATAGCGGAATGCGCGCTGCCGCGCCTCGTCGCGGTCTTCGGCGCAGCACACATTGGTCAGGATGATGGGCGGGCGCGGCCGGTGCCCCGCTTCCGCCGCGATCTGGCGGTAGCGGGCGATATCTTCCGAGGCTTTCGGCCACTCGTTCTGCATCACCATCAACAGGCCGAAGCCGAGCCTGGCCATGATCTCGGCCGAATCCGGGCTGACCGCGGAGGCGTAGAAGCGCCGCTCCGGGTGTGAGATCGGGCGCGGCCGGACCGCCGTGCGCGGGATGTCAAAGAACTGGCCGTGGTGCTCGAAACTGTCGTGCGACAGCGCCTCGACGATGATTTGCGCCGCCTCGACGAAACGCGGCCGCGCTTCGTCCATCGGGATGCGGAAGCCGGCGTATTCGACGCTGGCGGCCCCGCGGCCAAAGCCGAACAGGCAGCGCCCGCCGCACAGGATGTCCAAGAGCGCGATCTCCTCGGCCGCCCGCACGGGATCGTGCCACGGCAATACGATGACCGCGGTGCCGAGCAGGATGCGCCGGGTGCGGCCGGCGAAATAGCTCAGCAGCTGGGTCGGCGCCGGCGACATCGCATAGCCGGTGAAATGGTGTTCGAGAGCGAACAGCGAGTCGAACCCCAACGGCTCGGCCAGATCGCCCATCGCCAGATGCTCCCCGACGACCGAGGCGTCGGAGCGGCCGGGCTGGTTCAGCATGTTGAGCGCGATGCCCACTTTCATCGCCTTCCTCCCTGCCGGTGGCCTGCGCGCAGCGAGCGCGCGCCCGGCGATCCTTGCGCAAACGGCCGCGCGTGGGAAGCCCCGCGAAGCACGGGCGGTGACGTTTGGCCATTGCCAGGGTGAACGTTTCAGCCCACAGTTCGGTCACCAAGAAACCGCAGCGACCGAGATGTCGCCGACGCGGATCAACCAGCGGTTTCCCGCGGCGGGCGGCTCGGCCCCGTGCCGCGGGCGGAACGGGACGAACAGGAGGAAGACGATGCCCGACATGCCGGCCAGTCACATTCTGGGAAGAAAACTCGACAGCATTCCGTTCAGCCCCTACCACATCGTGCTGATCGTCGTGCTGGGCTTTGTCGGGTTCGTCGAGGGTTACGATCTGGCGCTCAGCGGCTCGCTGCTGGTGCTCGCCAAGGCACCGCTGCACATGACGCCGAGCCAGATCCGCTGGCTTGCCGTAGCACCGCAACTTATCGTCGTGATCGGCGGCTTCAGCGCCGCCGCGATGTCGGACCGCATCAGCCGGGTCGGGGTGATGCAGGCCGGCGTGATCCTCAGCACGCTGTGCACCCTGCTGATCCTGTTCGCCAACAGCGCCGCCTCGCTGATCGCATTGCGGATGATCACCGGGTTCGGCCTCGGCTTCACCATCTCGGCGCCGTTCCCGATCGCTGCCGAATTGATGCCGGCGCAGCACCGCCGCACCTATGGCGCGATCTATGAATGCATGCTGGCGATGTCGTTCACCCTGCTGCCGCTGGCCGGCGGGCTCCTCGCCCACACCACCGACGGCTACCGCTATGTCGGCCTGCCCGGCGGCGTGACGCTGTTTATCGCCCCGGTGCTGATCTTTTTCTTCATTCCCGAAAGCCCGCGCTGGCTGTTGCGGCGCGGCCGGACGCAGGACGCGATCGATACCGTCAACCTGTTGATCCGGCGCTGCGGCGGGCGCGTCGCGCCGATGACGGTCACCGATCTCGGCTCCAACCTGAACGTGGCGCGCGAGCAATTGCCGCCCTTCACCGCGCTGTTCGCGCGCGGCCAGCTGCGCTGGACCGTGGTCGGCATCTTGTGCGGGCTGTGCGGGGCCAGCTGCTACTACAGCGCGGCGATCCTGCTGCCGAAGGCCCTGGTCGATCAGGGCGCCGGCGTCGCCTTGAGCTTCGGCCTCAGCACGCTGATCTTCGGCGCCAGCATCCCCGGCAAATTGTTCAACGGGTTCATCATGGAAATCATCGGCCGGCGCTGGACGATCACGCTCGCGTTCGTGTGCGCGATCCCGGGGCTGTTGATGATGATGCTGGCGCACCGCTTCGGCAGCGCGGCGACGACGATCTTCGTGGTCGGCGTGCTGGTCACCGGCTTTACCGTGCTGTCGTGCTTCCCGGCGGTGCGGGTCTACATCTCCGAGCAGTTCCCGACGGCATTGCGCGGCCGCGGCCATTTCTTCGACGAGTCGGCAGCGCGGCTGCTGGCCGGCGTGTGCCTGCCGTTCCTGCTCGAGCCGCATACCGGGTCGGCGACGATCTTCTTCGGCACGCTGGCGATCATCGTCACCACCGGCGCGCTGGTCCCGGTGCTGTTCGGGCGCGAGACGATCGGCAACATCGAAAGCTTTACCGAGACCGCTGTCGCCGAGGCGGTCTGAACCGGCAAGGCCGGCCCGGGCGCGCTCGGCGCTCGGGCCGGTCCATGCCCTCTGCGGCACAGCGCGGCCGCGCGCCTTATTCACCGTGACAGAATGTCGCAGCCGGGTTAGAGTGACCGCGGCCGATCGGGCCATGTGCCAACAACGCGGACGGGACCAACCCGTTCTGGTGTGAACAGGCGCAACACGGCGGCCCGACGGTGCGGGCGGTTCGAGACGAAGGGTGCGGTCGGCGGAACTTTAAACAAAAGATTCAAGAAACCGAGCGGATCGGCATCGCGGTCCCTTGCCGTCAAGCGAAGTCCGGGCTGGCCCAACCTGGGAGGCTTCGGATGGCGACTGGGTTCAGCGGCGGGTCGGCAAGCCCGGCGAGCCACGCGCTCGGGCGCAAGCTCGACAGCATTCCGTTCAGCGGTTTCCATTGCCTCATCATCGCGGTGCTGGGGCTGGTCGGGTTCATCGAAGGGTACGACCTGGTGATGACCGGCTCGCTGCTGCTGCTCGCCAAGGCGCCCTTGCACCTGTCTGACGCGGACATACGCTGGCTCGCCGTAGGCCCGACCTTGATGCTGTGCATCGGCGGGTTCGTCGCTTCGGCCGTATCGGACCATTGGAGCCGCAAGACGATCATGCTGATCGGCGTGATCGCGACCACGTTTTGCACGCTGCTCGTGCCGCTGGTAGAGAGCTCGGGCCAGTTGATCCTGGTGCGTCTGTTGACCGGGATCGGCGCCGGCGGCGCGGTCTCGGCGGCATTTCCGATCGCCGCGGAACTGATGCCGGCGCAGCACCGGCGCACCTATGGCGCCGTCTATGAGATGTCGCTGGCGGCCTCGTTCACCGTGGTGCCGTTTATCGCCGGACTGCTCGCCGGCAACGCCAACGCGTTCCGCTATCTTGCGTTGCCGGGCGGGCTGGCGATTACGGTCGTGCCGGTGCTGATCTATTTCGTGCTGCCGGAAAGCCCGCGCTGGTATCTGCGCAAGGGCCGCCCGGAAGCCGCAGTCGAGATCGTCAACCGCATCATCGCGCGATGCGGCAATCGCGTGCCGAAGCTGGCGGTCGAGGCGCTGGGCGACCGCAGCGAGGCCGCCCGCGAGCAGCTTCCGCCGTACTGGGCATTGTTCGCCCGCGGCCAGTTGCGCTGGACCACGGTCGGCATTCTCAGCGGAGTGTGCGCCGGGACCGCCTATTTCCTGATTTCGGTCCTGCTGCCGAAGGCGCTCAACGACCAGGGCGCGGCCGTGAAAGCGAGCTTTGCAATCACGACGATCGTCTATGCCGCCAGCTTTTTCGGCAAAGGCTTCACCGGCTATCTGATGGAGATCATCGGCCGGCGCTGGACCATCGCCTACGCGCTCGGCGGGTCGCTGCCGGGCCTGTTCCTGATGCTGCAGGCGCACCGGCTCGGCGAGCTGGCGGCGGTGGCGATGACCGCCGGCGCGTTGATCACCGGGTTTACCGTGCTGTCGGCCTTTACCGCGACCCGGATCTACCTGTCCGAGCAGTTTCCGACGGCATTGCGCGGGCGCGGACACATTTTCGGCGAGTCGTTCGGGCGGCTGTTTGCCGGGGTGCTGGCGCCGTTCCTGATGGAACCGCACACCGGCTCGGCGCCGATCTTCTTCGGCACGATCCTGGTGGTGGTCGCAATCGGCGCGTTCATCCCGATTCTGTTCGGGCGCGAGACCATCGGCCAGCTCGAAAGCTTTACCGAGGCCGCCGCCGTCGAAGCGGCATAACGCCGCGAACCCGGCCCGGACATCGGCCCGACCCGGGCCGGGTTGCAGACAAAGACTTGAATTTCACCCGGCGAGGCGCGAGGCTGTCGGCATCATCGCGCCTCATCAGGAGTGTATGCCGTGAACGACGTATCGACGACGCGGTACAAGTGGGTTGGCACTCGTCCCATTCGCCCCGACGGGGTGCCGAAAGTGACGGGACGCGCGATGTACGGCGCCGATCTGACCATGCCCGGCGCGCTTTACGGCAAGGTCATCCGTTCGCCGCACGCGCACGCCCGCATCCGCTCGATCGACACGGCGAAGGCGGCGGCGCTGCCCGGCGTCAAGGCGATCATCACCGGCGCCGATTTCCCGGACCATAAGTTCGAGTACATCGGCCCCGAGCGGGTCGCGGTCAATTTCTGGCACGTGACGCGCAACGTCATGGCCAGGGAAAAGGCGCTTTACGAGGGCCACCCTGTCGCCGCGATCGCCGCGACGAGCAAGGAGGTTGCCGAAGAGGCGGCCGAATTGCTGGCCATCGATTACGAGGTATTGCCGCACGTGATCGATGTCGACGAGGCGATGAAGGAAGACGCCCCGCTGCTGTTCGAAGACATGATCACCCGCGGCATCGACCCCGCGCCGAAGAAGCCGTCGAACATCTCGAAGCGGCTCGAATTCGCGATCGGCGATGTCGACAAGGGGTTTGCCGAGGCCGACGTGATCGTCGAGAAGGAGTTCAAGACCGCGGCGGTGCATCAGGGCTATATCGAGCCGCACGCCTGCATCGCCCGCGTCGATCCCGGCGGACAGAGCGAGGTGTGGACCACCACTCAGGGCCATTTCGTGGTGCGGGCGATGGTCGCCAAGCTGCTCGGGATGAGCATCGGCGACGTGCGGGTGACGCCGTCTGAGATCGGCGGCGGTTTCGGCGGCAAGATCCCGGTCTACCTCGAACCGATCGCTGCGCTGCTGTCGAAGAAATCGGGGCGCCCGTGTAAGCTGACGATGGGCCGCGACGAGGTGTTCAAGGCCACCGGGCCGACCTCCGGCTCCTCGATGTGGGTTAAGATCGGCGCCACCAAGGACGGCCGGATTATTGCGGCGGACGGCATCTTCAAGTTCCAGGCTGGCGCCTTCCCCGGCTCGCCGGTGATGAATGCGTGCCTGTGCGCCTTCGCCCCCTACGACATCGAGAACGCGCGCTCGGTCGGCTACGACGTCGTCAGCAACCGGCCGAAATCGGCCGCGTACCGCGCTCCGGGCTCGCCGATCTCGGCCTTTGCCGTCGAAAGCGTGATGGGCATCCTGGCCAAGAAGCTCGGCATGGACCCGGTCGCGCTGCGCCTCAAGAACGCGGCCAAGATCGGCACGACGATGATCTATGGGCCGAAGCTGGCCCATGGCGGCTATATCGAGACGCTGGAGGCGGTCAAAAACCATCCCGAATACCAGAAGCCGCTCGGCCCCAACCAAGGCCGCGGCGTCGCCTCGGGCTACTGGTTCAACGGCGGCGGCGAATCGAGCGCCAACATCCAGATCAACGCCGACGGCACCATCCTCGTTGCCACCGGCAGCGTCGATGTCGGCGGCTCGCGCGCGTCGATGGCGCTGATGGCGGCCGAGACCTTCGGCGTCGATTACGACCAGGTGCGCGCGACCGTCGCCGACACCGGGTCGGTCGGCTACACCCATGTCACCGGCGGCTCGCGCGTGACCTTCGCCACCGGCACCGCCGTCGTCAACGCCGCGAAAAAGGCGATCGACGAATTGCGCGCCCGCGCCGCGATGATCTGGGACGTGCCGGTCGACGGCGTCGTGTGGGAGCAGGGCTGCGCCAGGCCGGCGAGCAGCAATGTGGGCGATTTCAAGCCGATGCCGCTCAAGGATATCGCCGCCAAGGCGGGGGTGACCGGCGGCCCGATCTCCACCGCGGCGTCGGTCAATGCGGGCGGCCAGGCGCCGGGCTTTTCGACCCAGTTCTGCGATGTCGAGGTCGATCCTGAGACCGGCAAGGTCAAAATCCTGCGCTTTGTCGCGGCCCAGGATGTCGGCACCGCCATCCACCCCTCCTATGTCGAGGGGCAGATCCAGGGCGGCGTGACCCAGGGTATCGGCTGGGCGCTCAATGAGGAGTACATCTACGACAAGCAGGGCCGGCTCGATAATGCCGGGTTCCTCGATTACCGTTGCCCGGTGGCCAGCGACCTGCCGATGATCGAGCCGCTCCTGGTCGAGGTGCCGAACCCAGCTCACCCCTACGGTGTCAAGGGTGTCGGCGAGGTCAATATCTGCCCGCCGATGGCGGCGATCGCCAACGCGATCGACAATGCGATCGGCCGGCGGCTGACCGAGTTGCCGATGTCGCCGCCGAAAATCCTCGCGGCCCTCGACGAAGCCGCGGATTGAGCGGGCGGTGGCCGAGGCCGCGGACCGATCGGCCGATGCCTGAGACGACCGCCGCGCGGGTTTCGGTCTCGCTGTCGAACGGCTTCAGCCGGCGCTATACCGGCGGCAAGCGCGACTTCGAGATTGCGGCCTCGAGCATGCGCGAGGTCATTCGGGCATTGGACGCGATGTATCCCGGCCTCGGCGAACACCTCGAAGAGGAGACCACCGTCGCCATCGACGGCGAGATCCACGACCAGCCCGGCTATTTCCAGAAATTGCGGGAGGGCGCCGAGGTGTTCTTCATCCCAAAGCTGGAAGGCGGCTGAGCCGAACCGGAGCGCGGGCGTCCCGCCCGCATCGGGGCTAATGGAGCGCGGGCGTCGCGCCCGCATCGGGGCTAATGGAGCGCGGGCGTCCCGCCCGCAACGACGCGAGCCTCACTCGATCCGAATTGTCATTGCGAGCAGCAAGCCGGCTCGACCCGCGGGGACGCGGCCCGCAGGGCGTGGCAATGACGCTGGCTGAAGCTCAGCGAACAAAAGTTGCGGGCGGGACGCCCGCGCTCCTCGGGTCGGATGCCCGCGCTCCTCGGGTCGGATGCCCCGCTCCTGGGCCGGAACGACAAATTCCCGAGTGTTCTTCCCTACTCCGCCGCCACCTTGGCGGCTTCCGGCGGGGCGAAAAAGCGGCGGCCGGTGGCGCGCTGGTTCTCGTAGATCGAGCCCTGGTGCTCGGCCGGCGGCAAGGGCAGGCGCACCGGCACCGCGCTCAGCCGCGGCGTATTGCTCGGCTCGCCGGCGAGCAGCAACTCGTCGAACTTCCCGATCCCGTCCTTGAAGCCCAACAGCGGCCAGGCGTCCGCGGCGCGGTACTGGTAGAGCAGAAACCGCCGTTCAGCGCCGGACAAATTGGTGGCGGAGCCGTGCACCGCGCGGACATGGTGCACGGTCACCGAACCGGCCTTGCCGAGGCACGGCACCGCGCCCGAGATGTCGAGCGCCGGGTCTTGCGGGTCGATCGCGCCGCAAAACCGCCCGTCCGGCCCGTGATGGTCGAGGATCGCGCCGCGATGACTGCCCGGCACGACCAGCATCGGGCCGTTCTCCTCGGTCATGTCGTCGATCATGATCCCGACCGCGGCGAGATCGTCGTTGGTATGCGGATAGAACGCCCAGTCCTGATGCCATTCGATCGGCGCGCCGTAGCCCGCCGATTTCATGTTGAGCTTGCCGGTGTCGAACCGCACCGTGCCCCATAAATCCTTGAGGATCGCGACGATCCCGGGATGACGGCTGGCGCGGAAATAGGCGTCGTCCCACGCATGCGGGGTCTTGATCCGCCGCACCCGCGGCTCCCTCGCCGAGTGGCTGTCTTCGAGGTCGTAGATGTCGTCGTTGGCGGCAATCTTGGCGGCGCGCGCCACGAACCCATCGGTGACCCGGCGCAGTTCGGCGATCTCCGCCGCCGAGAAGACATCGGGCACGACGATCACCCCGTCGCGCTGATAAGCGGCGATTTGGCTCGGCGACAGCATTTCGGTCCTCACGCTAGCTCTGCAGGATCGGTTCGCCGCGCACGTATTTGCCGCGGCAGAACATCAGCACCGGCTTGTCGGTATAGGCAAAACGCTCGACATGGCCGATGAAGATGATGTGGTCGCCGCCGTAATGGCGGAATTCGTTGCGGCACTCGAAATGCGCCGCGGCGCCGACGATGATCGGTGCCCCGCTGTCGGGAATGACATGCTCGACATCAAGGAACTTGTCGTCGCTCTGCTTGGCGAACTTGTTCGACAATTCGATCTGGTCGTAGGCCAGGATATTGACGACGAAATGCCCGCCTTCCTGGAATGCCGGGAGGCTTTGCGCATAGAGCGAGCTGCTCCACAGCACCAGGGGCGGGGTCAACGATACCGAGGTGAACGAATTCGCGGTCATGCCGTGCAATTTGCCGTCGCGGCTGCGCGTCGTGATGATCGTGACGCCGGTGGCGAAGGCGCCGAGCGCATTGCGCAACTCGCGCGCATTGAAGCCCTCGGCCGAGGTGCTGTGCACCACCGCGTTGTGGCTGCTGAGGAATTCCGCCGACACTGGAGCGTCTCTGGCAAGGTCTTCCGACAAGGTCATTTCCCGAGTTTCCCTGGCCCGAGTTTTCCTAGAACGTCGCATCGGGTGACAGGCCCATGGCGACGCGCCCGTACATCGCGCCGTTGATGTCCCAGTTCAGCACGTAATGGGCGTTGGCGGCATGAATGTCGCGAAACGCGCGCTGCAGCGGATGCCGTGCATAAATCGCGCCGCCCCCCGTGGCGGTGAATAGCAGATCGACCGCCTTCGTGCACATGGTCGCGGCAAAGGCGCCGTCGCGGCGATAGCGGGCGCGCTGTTCGAGCTGGGGCATCGCCCCTTCGCCGACGATGCGGGTGGCCTCGTCGCAATCGCCGAGCATGATCGCCCGCGCCGCATCGGCATAGGCCGCCGCCTCCGCGAGGTGAACCTGCAACGTGTTGAAATCGGCAAGGTTGCGGCCGGTATAGGCGCTCAGCCGGGTACGCGTGGTCTCGGCGAAATGGGCGATCGCGCCCTGGGCGATGCCGAGCGAGACCCCGGCGATGCAGAACGCGAACAGGCTGATCGCCGGCAACTGGTACAGCACTGCCGGGTTGACCGTGCTGCCCGGGTTGGGGCCGCCGGCGATCTGGTCGACGGCGAGGGTACGGTATTCGGGGACGAACACATCCTCGACCGCGACATCCTTGCTGCCGGTTCCGGCCAACCCGATCACGTGCCAGGTGTCGATGACCTGGTAGTCGCTCGCCGGCAGCAGGAAAATGCGCGGCTGGGTGCCGCCGGAATCCTCGTCGTTGACGATCGCCCCGATCATGTTCCAGCTTGCCGAATCGACCCCGCTCGAAAACGGCCAGCGCCCGCTGAGCCGGTAGCCGCCGGGCACCTTGCGCGCTCGGCCGCGCGGAAAGACCAGGGCCGAGCCGATCAGATTGTCGGGATTTTCGCCCCAGATCTCATCCTGCGCCTGCTGCTGCCACATCCCCAACAGCCAGTGATGCGCGGCCAGATTGGCCAGCACCCAGGCGGTCGAGCCGCAGCCGCCCCCGATGATCGCGACCAGCTCGACGATCGAGCGAAACGGCAATTCGCTGCCGCCGACCCGCCGCGGCTGCAATATGCGGAACAGGCCGGTGCGGTGCAGATCGGCGATCGTCTCCTCGGGCAGGCGGCGCAATTCCTCGGCCCGCGCCGCCCGCTCGCGCAGGACCGGAACCAGCGCCTCGGCGCGGGCGGTCAATTCGGCGACGTCCGGCGGCGCACCGGGGCGACCCGCTTTTGCCTCGGCCATCGCGACACCTCTCTTGCTCGCCGGCGCTTCGTCCAGTGCCACGCGCCGGCCGTGAACCCGTGATCGTATATGTGCGACTGCATCGGGATCAAATCAAAGCCGCCGGCGCGGGAAGCCCATGCACTGAGCGCGGGGAATGACGGCGCTTTATTTCCGGGGCGGCGGTGGCCTATGAGTCGTCGGCGGCGCGGCCGGGAGGGCGGCATGATCTACATGGTCGAGATGGATTTCCGCGACAAGGCCCGCGAGGCCGAATGGAACGCGTGGTACCTGGCGCATATCGGGGTGTTGCTGACCGTGCCCGGGTTCCGCGCCTCGCAGCGGTTCAAGGCGATCGTGCCCAACCCCTCGCCCTACCTTGCCCTGCACGAGGTTGCCTCGGCCGCCTTGTTCGACAGCGCCGCCTATCGCAGCCGCGGCGGTCCCGCCTCGGTCGGCGAATGGCGCGAGCATCAAAGCAACTGGCACCGCAATCTGCTCGACGGGCTCGACGCGACGCCGGAGGTGCCGCAAGACCGGGTATTGCTGGTATTGCGCGACGCGGCGGCGGAAATCGATCTGCCCGTCGGCGCCGCGATCGACTGGCTCGACGGCGTCGGCCTCGACCGTTCGGTCTCGCGCTGCGGCCTCGCGATCATCGACGATCCGGTGCCGCTGAGCGGCCGTGCGCAGCGCGACGACCGCGTCCGCCTCTACCGCCCGATCAGCGGCAAGATCCGCGCCGCGTGACCCCGCGCCGCCATATCCTCGCCGCCGCGGCCGCATTGTCGGCGATGACGGGCGTCGCCGGCGCGGATGTGCCGGTGCCGCCGCCGGTCGCAATCGTCGCCGCCGCACGGCTGCCGGTCGGCAGCGGGGAGTTGCCGGTATCGGTGTCGCCGGACTGGTCGCGCCCGTTGCCGCAAATCCGCCGCGCCGTGGTCATCGTGCACGGCTACGAGCGCAACGCCGCCGATTACGCCCGCTGGATTGAGGCGCTGGCCCCCGCCGGCACGCTGATCGTGGCGCCGCAATTCCTCGCGGTCGAGGACATCGCGGCACACCGGCTGCCGGGGTCGGTCTTGCGCTGGAGCCGCGGCGCCTGGTCGGGCGGCTGGCCGGCCGAGGGACCGGCGCCGCTCAGCGCTTTCGATGCGCTCGACGCCTTGCTCGCCCGGCTCGGCAGCCGCGCGACGCTGCCCAACCTGTCGCAGGTCGTGCTCGCCGGGTTTTCCGCGGGCGGGCAATTGGTGCAGCGCTATGCCGTGGTCGGCAACGGCGAGGCGGCATTGCCGCAGGGCGTCAGCCTGCGCTACGTCGTCGCCAGCCCGTCTTCCTACGTCTATTTCAGCGATGCGCGGCCGCAGGCCGATGGCGCGCTCGGCGCCTTTGCCGGCGCCGCCGACTGCCCGCAATACGGCCGCTGGAAATACGGCTTCGCCGGTGAATTGCCGCCCTATGTCGCCGCCGCTTTGCACGACGGCCCGCCGGCGCTGGAACAGCGCTATGCGCGGCGCGACGTGGTCTACCTGCTGGGCGCCGCGGATACCGATCCGCACCACCGCTTTCTCGACCAATCCTGCGCCGCCGAGGCCGAGGGGCCGACCCGCCTGGCCCGCGGCATCGCCTATTTCCGGGCGATGCAGACGCGCGACGGTGCGATCCTCAACCAGAAATTGGCCGAGGTGCCGGGGGCGGCGCACAATGCCCGAAAGGTGTTCGATTCGCCGTGCGGGCGGGCCGCATTGTTCGGCGAAGCGGGCTGCACCAGCTTGAGATAGGGGAAGAGAGAATGATCATCGACACCCATGCGCATGTCGTGCCGGGAACCTTGCTCGACGCATTGCGCAGCGAAAGGCGGCTGTTCCCCTCGATCAAATTGCACGGCGACGGGCCGACGCCGCGCATGGAATTCGGCGTCGGCGGGCCCGGTCGGCCAATCCAGCCGCGCCTCTCCGACCTCGGCCAGCGCCGCGGCTGGCTGCAGCAGGCGCGCATCGACCGGCAGCTCGTCGGCGGCTGGACCGATGTCTACGGCTACGAATTGCCGGGCGCGGAGGGCGCCGACTGGGCGCGTTTCTACAACGAGCACATCAAGCGCGACGCCGACGCGCTCGGGGCGCTGGTTCCGCTCGCCACCGTGCCCTTGCAGGATGGCGCGCTCGCCGCGAAAGTGCTCGAAGAGGCGCTCGATGCCGGGTTTGCCGGGGCGATGATCGCAACCCAGCCGAAAGGGGTCGGCGGCAATCTCGACGATCCCGGGCTCGACCCGTTCTGGCAGGTCGCCTCGGCGCGCAACGCCGCGATCTTTCTGCACCCGCATTACATTTGCGGCGACGACCGGCTCGCCGGCTACGATTTGGTCAACGCGGTCGGGCGCCTGACCGATACGACGATCGCGGTGGCGCGGCTGTTGTTTT
Organism: Alphaproteobacteria bacterium; assembly: GCA_030041385.1. Classification (GTDB taxonomy): domain Bacteria; phylum Pseudomonadota; class Alphaproteobacteria; order ATCC43930; family CGMCC-115725; genus DATARH01. Next base: position 10,288 of record JASHNY010000101.1, on the reverse strand, counting down.
CCGGTCACCTGACCCGGTTCCCGGGGATGAATCTGGTCTTGTCGCATGCCGGCGGCGCATTGCCCTATGCGCTCGGGCGATTGAAGCGCAACCGCGCGATCCACGCCGACTACGCCGACCCCGAGGCCGAGTTTCGTCGGCTCTATTTCGACACGGTGATGTTCGAGCCGCGCGCGCTGCGCTTTCTCTGCGATGTCGCCGGCGCCGACAAAATCGTGCTCGGCAGCGATTTCCCGTTTGGCATCGGCGACCCCGACCCGTGCCGGATCGTCGACGAGACGGCGCTGACCCAGGCCGAGCGCAGCGCCATTCTCGGCGGCAATGCGGCGCGCATCTTTCACATCGACTGCGACTGCTGCTGAGCCGCGCCGCTCACCTTTTGGTCAGTCGCCGGCACCGGGCAAGACGTGGTAGATTTCGCCATCGCGGCTCGCAGGCAAGAAAGCGAGCCGGTCTCGATCGTCAGAACAACAGGCGCGATGCGATGCGTTTGCGGCGTCGCGGGAGCGGATTGTTCCATTACGATCGGCCTTTATTTAACGCCGATCGCAGCGGCTGCGCGTAAATACCCGCGGACGACTTGTCAAAAATAGCAAATTTCGGTCTGCACGTGTCGTGCCTGAACGCTTCGTCTCTATGGTTTAGGGAGGGAACGCACATGGTGGACACCGACAAGCTGCACCAATTCGTCGGCAAGATGCTGGGCGACCTCGGCGGCGCCGCCAGCATCGGGCTCGTTCACATCGGCGATGCGCTGGGGCTGTACAAGACGTTGCACCAGCAGGGGCCGATGACGGTGGCGGAACTGGCCGAGGCGGCGGGAGTGAACCAGCGCTACCTGCGCGAATGGCTGTCGCATCAGGCGGCGTCCGGCTACCTCGCCTACGACCCGGCGACGCAGAAATTCACCCTGCCGCCGGAGCAGGCGATGGTTTTCGCGATCGAGGACAGCCCGGTCTATCTGGTCGGCGCGTTCGAGGCGATGGCCGCCTTCCTCGGCAACCAGGAGCTGGTCAAGCCGGCGTTCAAGACCGGGCAAGGGGTTGCCTGGGGCGATCAGGCCGGCTGCATGTTCTGCGCGGTCGCCCGGTTTTTCCGCCCTGGCTACCACAACAACCTGGTCGCCAACTGGCTGCCGGCGCTCGACGGCGTCGTCGCCAAATTGCAGTCGGGGGCCAAGGTGGCCGATATCGGTTGCGGTCACGGCTGGTCGACCATGTTCATGGCCCGGGCGTTTCCGAACGCCGAATTCGTCGGCTACGATTTCCACCCCGGCTCGATCGAACAGGCCGCGACGCATGCGCGCGAGCACGGCAGCCCGCCGAACCTGCGCTTCGAGGTGGGCTCGGCTAAGGATTATCCCGGCCGCGATTTCGACCTCGTCACCTTCTTCGACTGCCTGCACGACATGGGCGACCCGGCCGGCGCCGCCGCCCATGTGCGCCGGTCGCTGAAGCCCGACGGCACCTGGATGGTCGTCGAGCCGATCGCCGGCGACCGGCTCGAAGACAATCTGAACCCGGTCGGCCGGCTTTATTACGCCGCCTCGACGATGGTTTGCGTCCCGACCTCGCTGTCGCAGGAGGTCGGCGCCGCGCTCGGCGCGCAGGCCGGCGAAGCAAAACTGCGCGAGGTCATCACCGCCGGCGGGTTCGCTTCGGTGCGCCGCGCCGCCGAGACCCCGTTCAACATGGTGCTCGAAGCCCGGCCTTAAGCGGGTTTGCGCCGGCCTGGCCCGGCCGGCCCTGCCGCACGGGCACTGTGCGGGCGAATTTTACGTGCTAGAATAGCGCGATATCCGCGTGGCGCGGATGGCGGGCTTTTCGACGGGAGATATCGCATGAGCCTCCAGGGCATGAACCATTTTACGGTGCTGAGCGACGATCTCGAGGTGACGCGGAAATTCTACTGCGACCTGCTGGGCTTCGAGGTCGGCCCGCGGCCGAATTTCCAGTTCCCCGGCTATTGGCTCTATGTCGGCGACCAGCCGATCCTGCACGTGATCCACCGCAACAAATTGCACGAGCACCGCGCCGGCGTGATCGACCATATGGCGTTCACCGCGACCGACCTGCCCGGCACCGTCGCCAAGCTTGAAAAGGCGGGGGTCAAGTGCGAAATCCGGCGCCTGCCGCTGGAAAGCACCCGCGGCGGGCTGTGGCAGCTGTTCTTCGACGACCCGCACGGCGGCAAGGTCGAATTCGATTTCGACAAGGACGAGAAGGCCCCGGCCGGCTACGCGGCGTAGCACACCCCCGATCGTCATTCCCGCGCAGGCGGGAATCCCGGACGAGCGACGAAGCGGCCGCCCCTGGGCCGCCGCTTTCGCGGGGGTGACGAACGGGAAGATGGTCGCGTTTGGCCGTTCTCTGGGGCCAGATGTGGAGCGCGGGCGTCCCTCCCGCATTACGGTCGAGACGGCCGCGATCCTCGACTAGAAATCCGGCTTCGGCAGCGGCCGGGCCGGCATTTTGAGGGCCAGCGGCGGCGGAATGTCGTCTGCCGCCGCCGCCCAGCCCCAATCGAGCAACGGCCGCGCCGCCACGGCAAAGTCGACGATACGCTCAACCAGGCCGGGCGACTGCATGTCATCGTCGCCGATCGTGCGGTCGGTCAGGAAATTCTTCCAGCAGACATAATCGGCGACGGCTGAGCCCTTTGCCGTCTCGAACCCCCGCGGCGGGCGGGCAAGCCGCTCATTCTCGCAGGTGACCGAATAGCCGAGCCCCTTCAGCCGCCCGGTCATCGCCAGAAATTCATCCGGCTCGGCCAGGACCGCGCCGCGCAGCCGGCTCAGCAGGCCGGGCTCCGGGTGCCAGAACCCGGCGCCGATCATCGACGCGCCCGGCTCGAGATGGATGTAAAGCAGGCCGGGATCGCCCTTGCCGCCGGAGCGGGTCAGCACGCCGCCCTGGTGGGTTTTGTAGAGCTGCTTGTTGGCCGAGAAGCGCACGTCGCGATAGATGCGAAAGATGCCGCGGGCGGGATCGCCCTTCAGCGGCACTCCAGCCAGCTCCAGCGCCTCGCCGAGCGCAGAAACGAGCGCGCGAAACGGCACCAGAATCTCGGTTTCGTAAACCGATTTGCGCGGCTTGAACCAGCCCGGCTCATTGTGCTCGCGCAATTCGGCGAAAAAGGCGAACGCTTCGGGACGAAAGCCGGTAAAGGCGGCGGCGCTGCGCATGGGGCAGTTTAAGATCGCGGCCGTCTCCGCCGCAATGCGGGCGGGACACCCGCGGTCCATTCGATCTATTTCCGCCGCGCATAGAGCAGAAACTCGCGGTTGCCGGCGGGTCCGAGGATCGGGCTCTCGGCCAGCCCGGCAACGGTCCAGCCGGGCTGCGCGGCGACCCAGGCGGCGACCCGCTCGCACACCGCGCGGTGGATTTCAGGGTCGCGCACGACCCCGCCCTTGCCGACGAGCCCGGCGCCGGCCTCGAATTGCGGCTTGACCAGCGCCACCAGCGCCGCGCTGTCGGCGGCCAAGGCCAGCGGCGCCGGCAGGACCGTGGCGAGGCCGATAAAGCTCGCGTCGCAGACGATCAGGTCGATCGGCTCGGGGATCTCGTCGCGGGTCAGGTAGCGGGCGTTGACCCCGTCATGGACGACGACGCGCGCGTCCTGGCGCAGTTTCCAGGCGAGCTGGCCGCGCCCGACATCGACCGCATGAACCCGCACCGCGCCGCGCGCCAGCAATACATCGGTGAAGCCCCCGGTCGAGGCGCCGATATCGAGCACCGTCAATCCCGTCGGGTCGATCGCGAACAGGTCGAGCGCATGGGCAAGCTTGACCCCGCCGCGCGACACCCAGGGGTGGTCGCGCCCGGCGAGCCGCAATTCGACGGCGGCGTCGAGCGCCGTTCCCGGCTTGTCGATGCGCCGCTCGCCGGCAAACACCACCCCGGCGAGGATCAGCGCCTGCGCTTTGGCCCGGCTTTCGGCGAGGCCCTGCTCGACGAGGATCTGGTCGGCGCGGTGCTTTTGCAAGCCCGACTTCAGGCCCGGGCCGGGCGCTCGACGATGCCGCGGCCGAGCGCGGCGAGCGCTGTCGCCACGATGTGCTTGGCGTTGAGCCCGGCGGTCTCGTATTGCGCGGCCGGCGAATCATGGTCGAGGAAGCGGTCCGGCAACACCATCGCGCGGATTTTGAGCCCGTGGTCGAGCTGCCCGCTGGTCGCCAGATGATGCAGCACGTGGCTGCCAAAGCCGCCGATCGCCCCCTCCTCGATCGTGATCACGACCTCGTGCTCGCGGGCGAGCCGGTTGACCAGGTCGCGGTCGAGCGGCTTGGCGAAGCGCGCATCGGCGACCGTCGTCGACAGGCCGTAGGCGCCCAGCTCCTGCGCCGCCTTCAGGCATTCGGCAAGGCGGGCGCCGAGGCTCAGCAAGGCGATCGTCGTGCCTTCGCGGACGATGCGGCCGCGGCCGATCTCGAGCGGGGTGCCGCGCTCGGGCAGCGGCACGCCGACCCCGTCGCCGCGCGGGAAGCGCACCGCCGAGGGCGCGTTGTCGATCGCGGCGCAGGTCGCGACCATGTGGAACAGTTCGGCCTCGTCGGCCGCCGCCATGATCACGAAATCGGGCAGGCAGCCGAGATAGGCGAGGTCGAACGAGCCGGCATGGGTCTGCCCGTCCGCGCCGACGAGGCCGGCGCGGTCGATCGCGAACCGCACCGGCAGTTTCTGGATCGCCACGTCGTGCACGACCTGGTCGTAGGCGCGCTGCAGAAAGGTCGAATAGATCGCGGCGAACGGCTTCATCCCGTCGGCGGCGAGCCCGGCGGCAAAGGTGACCGCATGCTGCTCGGCAATGCCGACATCGAAGCAGCGGTTGGGGAAACGGTCGCCGAACAGGTTGAGCCCGGTCCCCGATGGCATCGCCGCGGTGATCGCGACGATGCGCTCATCGGCCTCGGCCTCCTTGATCAGCGATTTGGCGAAGACGCTGGTATAGCTGGGCGCCTTCGACACCGATTTCGCCTGGGCGCCGGTAACGACCTCGAACTTGGCGACCGAGTGCCACTTGTCGTCGGCCTGCTCGGCCGGCAGATAGCCGTGGCCCTTTTCGGTCACGACATGGATCAGCACCGGCCCGCCTTCCTTGCTGTCGCGGACGTTCTTCAGCACCGGCAACAGGTGGTCGAGGTTGTGGCCGTCGATCGGGCCGATGTAATAGAACCCCATCTCCTCGAACAATGTGCCGCCGGTGACGAAGCTGCGCGCCAATTCCTCGGCGCGCCGGGCCATGATTTCGAGCCGCTTGGGCAGCCGGTGCGCCACCTGGCCGGCGATCGCGCGCAGCGACCGGAACGACTTCGACGACAACAGCCGCGACAGATACGCGCTCATCGCACCGACCGGCGGCGCGATCGACATGTCGTTGTCGTTGAGGATCACGATCAGCCGCGAATCCATCGAGCCGGCATTGTTCATCGCCTCATAGGCCATGCCGGCGCTCATCGCCCCGTCGCCGATCACGGCGATCACGTCGCGCCGCTCGCGCTTGAAGTCGCGCGCCAGCGCCATGCCGAGCCCGGCCGAGATCGAGGTCGAGCTGTGCGCGGCGCCGAACGGGTCGTATTCGCTCTCCGACCGCTTGGTAAAGCCGCTGAGGCCCCCGCCTTGGCGAATCGTGCGGATGCGGTCGCGCCGCCCGGTCAGGATTTTGTGCGGGTAGGCCTGGTGGCCGACATCCCAGATCAGCCGGTCGTTGGGCGTGTCGAAGACATAGTGCAGCGCCACAGTCAGCTCGACCACGCCGAGCCCGGCGCCGAAATGGCCGCCGGTGATCGACACCGCATCGATCAGCTCGGTGCGCAGCTCGTCGGCGAGCTGGCGCAGGTCCGATTCGGGCAGTTTGCGCAGGTCGGCGGGCGTATCGATTCCGTCGAGCAGCGGCGTCCGATTGGAAATGTGGGGGCTCGGCTTTGTATCCAAGGCTGATTCCTCACGTCTTTCGGCTGACGACAAACCGCGCAACCTGACGCAGAAGTTCCGCTCTTTGCGCGAACAAATCAAGATGGGCGACCGCGTGATCCACCAGACGCACGGCCTGGGCCCGCGCCCGCGCGGCTCCGAGGATCGACACGAACGTCGCCTTTCCGGCCGCGGCGTCGGCCCCGACCGGCTTGCCGGTCTCCTCTGCCGAGCCTTCGGCGTCGAGCAGGTCGTCGGCAATCTGGAAGGCGAGGCCGAGGTCGTGGGCATAGCCGCGCAACGCCAGGCGCGGCTCGGCCGGCGCCTTGGCGAGGATCGCCCCGGCCTCGCAGGAAAAGGCGATCAGCGCCCCGGTCTTCATGCGCTGCAGCCGGGTCACCGCGCCGATATCGAGCGGCATGTGCTCGGCAAGCAGGTCGATCATCTGGCCGCCGACCATGCCGGCGCCGCCCGCCGCCGCCGCCAACGCGGCGACCAGCTCGCAGCGCACCGCCGGGTCGCCGTGGGTGTCGGGGTCGGACAGCACCTGGAACGCCATCGTCAACAATCCGTCGCCGGCAAGAACCGCGGTGGCGTCGTCGAACTGCTTGTGGCAGGTCGGCCGGCCACGGCGCAGATCGCTGTTGTCCATCGCCGGCAGATCGTCGTGGATCAGCGAATAGGCATGCACCATCTCGATCGCCGCGGCGACCTGCAAGGCGCTGACGCGCGCCACCCCGAACAGCCGCGACCCCGCCATCACCAACAGCGGCCGCAGCCGTTTGCCCGGCGCCAGCGCGGAATAGCGCATCGCCTCGTAGACGCGCGCCTCCAGCCCCTGCGGCGCCGCAAGCAGCCGGTCGAGAACCGCGTCGGTCAACGCGACCGTCACCGCCGACGCATCGGCCACGGTGACGTGATCGGACCACAGACTCTCGGTCAAATCGGGTTCTCTGCTCAATCGAGCTTGGCGGGCTGGGCCGACACGGAGCCGTCGGGCGCGACGACGATGCGATCGACCCGCTGCTGCGCCTCGCTCAATTTGCGCTCGCAATGCCGTTTCAACTGTGCGCCCCGCTCATAGGATTGAATGGCGTCGTCGAGCCGCACCTGCCCGCCTTCGAGGCGGCGCACGATCTGCTCGAGCTCGGCCAGCGCATCCTCGAAGCTCATCGCCGCGATGTCGGCGGGAATGGTCGGATCGCTCATCTGCTCTGCCACTGCGATGGGTTCCGCCCGCTCAATCCGACATCAGCGCGCGAACATGCGCCGCTGCGCTCGCACCGAGCGCTGAAAGATCATACCCGCCCTCGAGCGTCGAGACTACCCGACCGCGTGCATAGCGCCGGGCCATTTCCATCAATTGCCCGGTTGCCCAGGCGAAATCGGCCTCGTCGAGCAGCAATTGCGCCAGCGGATCGGCGCGGTGCGCGTCGAATCCGGCCGAGATCAGCACCATCTCGGGCGCGAAGGCGGCGAGCGCCGGCAAGATTTCGCGGCTCATCGCCTGGCGGAATTCGTGCGAGCCCGCCTGCGGCCGCAACGGCCGGTTGACGATGTTGCCGACCCCGGTCTCGCTCGCCGCGCCGGTGCCGGGATAGAGCGGCGATTGATGCGTCGAGGCATAGAACAGGGTGGGGTCGTCGGCAAACCGCGCCTGGGTGCCGTTGCCGTGATGGACATCGAAATCGACCACCGCGACCCGCGCGAGGCCATGCACCGCGCGCGCCCGCAAGGCGCCGACCGCGACGTTGTTGAACAGGCAGAACCCCATCGGCCGGCCCGGCTCGGCGTGGTGGCCGGGCGGGCGCACGGCGCAGAACGCATTGTCGGCCTCGCCGGCCACCACCGCATCGACCGCCGCGGCGACCGCGCCGGCAGCGCGCAACGCCGCCTCGCCCGATCCCGGCGAAATCACCGTGTCGGCATCGATCGCGACATAGCCGCGCTCCGGCACCGCGGCCAACAGGCGTTCGACGACGGACGACGGATGCACCCGGACGAGGTCGTCGAGCGCCGCCTGCGGCGCCTCGCGCCGTTCGAGCCCGGCGAATTCAGGCGCCGTCAGGGCCGCCAGCACCGCTTCGAGCCGGGCTGGCGATTCTGGGTGGTAGGCGCCGGGGTCGTGGGCCAGGCAGGCTTGGTGGGTGTACAGCAAGGTCGTCATGTCCGCCCCCGTCGAGTTGGACGCCGCGGTCGGCAATACTAATCGAATCAACGCCGACGGCAGGCGAGGATTGCCAGCGAGGCCCAGCCGAGCATCAGCGCGATGCCGCCGAACGGCGTCACCCAGCCGAACTCGGCGATGCCGGTGCCGGCGAGTGCGAACAGGCTGAAGCTGAACAGCACGATGCCGGCGGCAAAACTCCACCCCGCCACCATGGCCGCCCCGCGCCGCGGCTCGCGGCCTTGGGCGAGCGCGATGACCGCGACCAGCGCGGCGGCATGGACCATGCCGTAAAGCGCACCGGTGCGCAGCAATTGCGCGGTTTCGGCATCGGCCGAGAGATGCGCCGCCAGCGCCCCGGCGACGATCGAGGCGAGACCGCCGAGCCCGGCGACGGCGAGCCATAACCGGGTCATTGACGGCCCTCCCGTTCGATCAGCGCCTGGCGATAGAGCGCCAACGTGCGGCGGCAGACGATCTCGTCGGTGAATTCGGCCTCGACCAGGGCGCGGCCGTTGCGGCCGAGGCGCGCGCAACCGGCCGGGTCGGCGGCGAGCGCGGCAATCGCCTCAGCCAGGGCGGCGATTTCGCTCGGCGGCACCAGGATGCCGGTTTCGCCGGGCACCACGATCTCGCGGCAGCCCGGCATGTCGGCGGCGACGATCGGGCGGCCGCATGCCGCCGCCTCGAGCAGCGCGGTGGGCACGCCCTCGCCGTAGGTCGACGGAAACACCGCGATCGCGGCGCGCGCCCAGACCGTGCGCACGTCGGCGACGCGGCCGAGCCAGCGGATGCCCGGCTCTGCATCCAATGCCGCGAGGGCCGCCTCGCTCAGCGAATCGGCGTTGTCGGGATCGGTGGTGCCCGCGAGCAGCAGCTCGATGTCGAGGCCGCGGCTGCGCAACAGGCGGATCGCCGCGGCGGCGTCGAGCACGCCCTTGCTCTTCAGCATGCGGCCGACCAGCGCCACCGCCACCTCCGCCTGGCGCGGCGCCGGCAGCGACGCAAACCGCGCCGCATCGACGCCGGTGCCGCGGATCACCGCGATCCGCGCCGGATCGACGCCGAGCCGTGCCAGGGTGGCGCGGTTGTCGGGGTTCTCGACCATGATCCGCCCGCCCCGCATGACCAGCCGCAGCGCCAGCGAAAACGGCCGCCAGCGCGACCAGCGGCGCGCGGCGACACGGCCGAACACCGAGCCGAGCCCCATCACCGCGGCGATCCGCACCGGTGCACCGGCGCCGCGCGGGAAGGCCAGGCGCGCGGCAATGGCGCCGAAGACAATCGGCTTCAACGCCGCGTGGTGCACGATATCGGGCCGCTCAGCGCGGTAGAGCCGGACGATCTCGGCGATCGCGCGCAGCGTCGCCAAGGCCCCGTCGCCGCGCCGCCGCCAGCCGAGCGGGCGCAGCGCGAACCCCTCGGTGCGGATGCGCTCGCCATGCTCGCGCACCCGGGTGGCGACGACGACGTCGAAGCCGGAATCGCGCGCGGCGCGGGCCAGCGCCAGCCGCGCCCCGTAAAAGAACCAGTCCTCGGTAATCAGGAACAGCAGCTTGGGCCGCACCGCCGTGCGCTCCAAGGCGGGCACGGTCGCGCCGGCGACGGGTTCGGTCAGTTGGGTCAACGGCACGCGGGGTGAGGCTCAACACGAATTTCGGATTCGAAAAGCACACTAGGGATCATGTAAATCTAGTGTGATTTGCGGATTTGACGTTCGCAAACAAGACCGCCACCAAAATCATGCGAACCTCGAATCCATCGCACTAGGAAGCAGGGTTTTGCGCCGGTGTAAAGTCTTGCCGGCACAGGGCGCCGACCGCGGCGCAGCGCTGCCCAAACGGCCCCGATCTGCTTTAGACTGGACGCTCGCCACGCGCCCCTCTATCCGGTTGCCGACGTGACCCACCGAATCGCCGCCACGATCGTCGTCTACCGGCCCGAGCGCCCGTTGCTGCTGGCGCTGCTCGGCGCCGTGGCCGGCGAGGTCGAGCGCATCTTCCTCTATCTGAACCGGAACCCGGAACCGGCTTTTCTCGCCGAATGCGTCGCCAGGGCGGCGCCGACCCTGGTCGAGACCCTCGGCGACGGCAGCAATGTCGGGCTCGGCGGCGCCTATAACGAAGCGGCGCGCGCGGCGCGGCAGCACGGCTGCGACCTGCTGCTGCTGTTCGACGAAGACAGCACGCCGCGCGCCGGCATGCCG
>JASHNY010000100.1 GCA_030041385.1 Alphaproteobacteria bacterium | reverse complement strand
CGGGGGGACCGAGGCTCTCCGTCACAACATCTCCCCGGAACGTGCTTGTTGCCGGCCGGTCCACATACATAAAGCGAAGATCAAAAACCATTCAAATGAAGGTTAATTTTGAGTCATCGCCTCGACCCCCCGGCACCGGGAATTCGTCATCGGAACCGGGGCCTATCGGATAATCGATTGGTAATGCTTAAGCATCTCCCGGTTCCGGCAGCACCGCGCAATTGACATTGCGGAACGGAACTCGCGATCAGGGTCGGCGAGCGTTCGGCTCTCCCGCTCGGTCTGTATGGGTAGTCTGGCAGGGTCGGCCTGATTATTTATGATCACGCAGGCGAGATCTTCGCGACGGGTCTGCTCGCCCGGCCGCCTGGCGCGCGGCGATGAGCGGGGGTCCGCCCCTGGGGATCGGCAACGCGCTAAGGCTACGGAATACCTATCTTTAGCGCGCTACAATAAGCCGACCCATGCTCTATCTCCTGATCCCCCTCCTGCAGATCATCTGCATCGTCCATGTCGTGCGCACCGGGCGCTCGTTCGTATGGATTTTCGTGCTGCTGTTCCTCCCGGGGCTCGGGGTGCTCGCCTATGTGGCGGTCGAGATTCTTCCCGGCCTGCTGCGGTCGCGCACGGCGCGAAAGTTCGGGAATTCCGCGGTCGGCGCGCTCGATCCCGGGCGCGAACTGCGGCAGTGCCGCCAGGCGCTCGAAGAGGCCGACACGGTCGACAACCGCCGGCTGCTCGCCGAGGCGCTGGTCGCCGCGGGACAATGCGACGAGGCGATGGGTCTTTATCGCGGCATCCTCACCGGCATCCATGCCGATGACCCCGGCATGCTGCTGGGCATGGCGCGCGCGGCCTATGGCCTCAAGCAATACGAATTGACGCTCGACACGCTGCGGAAATTGGCCGAGACCAGCCCGCGCTACCAGCCGGTCGAGGCGCAGCTATTGCGCGCCATGGCGCTGGAAGGGCTCGGACGCGACGACGAGGCGGCCGCGGACTATGCCCAGCTGGTGACCCACGCGCCGGGCGAAGAGGTGCGGTGCCGCTACGCGCTGCTGCTCCAGCGCCGCGGAGAGCGCGACGCGGCCAAGGCCCTGTTCGACGAGATACTTGCCCGCTCGCGCCGCTCGCCCCACCACTACCGGCGGCATGAGCAGCAGTGGATCGATATCGCCCGCCGCGGGGCGTAGCGGTTGGCGAAAATGCTGCCGTTCCCGGGTGTGGGAGGATGACCCTTGAATTGGCGCAGTCCTCCTTGTCGCCTCCCCGGGTTTGACCCGCTTTCGCCATCAACTTGTTGTTTTTTTGGTGCCGGGTGAGGGATTCGAACCCCCGACCTTCGGTTTACAAAACCGCTGCACTGCCACTGTGCTAACCCGGCTCAACACGTTGGATTCAAAGAATAATCTTGCCCACGCGAGTTCACCAGAAGCGCCCATGCTACCGAAATTGCTATCGCCTGCCGTCATTTCCGGTCGGGACGGGCCTTTATAGCACCCCGAAAGGCAGCGTCGAGCCGGTCGGCCGTCACGCCGACCGCCTTCGGCCAATGCTGCATAGGCGGTTTGGATGTGGACCGGGGCCAGCTTGGTGATCAGCAGGTTGCCGAGGGCGGGCACAAGGTAGTGCCGGGCTATTGCGCCGTAGCGTTCAACCGTCTTGGGGCTCACCTCCAAGCGGATCGCGGATCGTCGAAATTCCCGTTTCAAATCAAGAGCGCAAATTTTTGACGGATCGGGTGCACGGTGTTCGCAAACATCCGGTGAGGGCCGCGGGAGGTGAAGACCGCGCGCCTTATGGGGCTATGAAGCTGGGTTGTACCGGATCGGTTCTGCGATATTGGGTTTGAGCATTTCTTGCAGCGGATCGAGGGCCGCCTGGATGGCGTCGGCGACGGCAAGGTGCGCCGGGTTGTCCATGCTGAACCGTTCCTCGGTCGCCAGCAGCAGCAAGCCGCCGCCAGGGACGGGTTCGACGATCGCGGCGGGCGGCGGCGTGATGCAACTCGCATATTGCGGCGCCAGGTAGGTCATCCAGCCGCTGCGGAACGGCGGCCAATGCCGCTCGCCGAACAACCGGCGGTAATAGTCCCAACAGACGACGACGCCGTAATCCGGCCCCCAGGCCGAGACGGCGCTGAGCAGGGCTGGCTTCAGCACCGCGCTGCAGATCAGATCCGCGTTGTCGGGGCCGGCCGGCCCAAGCACCAGATCGACCGTGTTCGGGTACACGGAGTAGGTCGCATATGTTCCCGCGTGGACCGACAATGACGCTCCATCGGGACCATCGCGCCCGTTCCAGGCCGACACACTGTAGCCCATCTCCGGCCACGGCTCGCGCGGCGCATCTTTGTAACGTCGCCCTTTCTCGAACACGGCCGTCAGTTCATCGACATCCGGCGGCATCGCCCAGGCCGGCCGGTTTGCGGCGGCGCGCGACCAGGCCTGCTTGTTCCAATGCGCGAAGGCCGGATGGATGTTCGCCAGCCCGCCCAGCATAGCGGCGAAGCGGCCAGCGCAGTCGCGCGTGCTCGCCGGACGAGGCCGCCACTTGCCGCCAACCCTGAACGCCTCGCCGGTCATGGCTGGTCCGGCG
>JASHNY010000099.1 GCA_030041385.1 Alphaproteobacteria bacterium | reverse complement strand
AATGACCGACATTTCGAGCTGGGACACTACCCGGCGGCGTTGCCGCTCGCCGCGGCCGGGCGGGCGCGCTAACATGACCTCGCGATCCCACTGCTTCCGGAGCAAAGGCGATGGCACAGGCCTACAATGTTGTCGATGCCGACGGCCACATCCTGGAGCCCCTCACCCTCTGGGACGAGTACATCGACCCGGCGTTTCGCGAGCGCCGGCCGCGCTTTGTCATCGACGACAACGGCAAGGAGCGGCTGACCGTCGAGGGCAAATTGCTGGGCAATCCGCGCGGCATCGGCAGCCTCGGCTCGGTCGGTGTGCGCCAGGGCGCGGTCAGGCTCGACAGCCTCAGATATGCCGATGGCAAGAAGGGTGGGTTCGACCCGCACGCGCGCATCATCGACATGGATGCCGACCGGATCGATGCGGCCTTTCTCTACCCCAGCCTCGGCCTGTTCACCGGCGCGGTCGAGGACCCGCCGCTCGCCGCCGCGATGTGCCGCGCCTATAACCGCTGGCTCGCGGATTACTGCAAGCCCTATCCCGAGCGCCTGTTTGGCGTCGCCATGCTGCCGATGCAGTCGGTCGAATTGGCGATCGAGGAGATGCGCTTTGCCCGCGAAGCGCTGGGCATGCGCGGCGGCTTTCTGCGGCCGAACCCGTATCACGGCAAGAAGATGATCAACGACCCGATCTACGAGAAATTCTGGGCGGCGGCCGAGGAACTCGGCTTCTCGATCGGCTTCCACGAGGGCTCGACCAACGCGATGCCGACGGTCGGCGTCGATCGCTTCGAGGGCGACCGCGCGGCCCGCCACATGATCTCGCACACGATGGAGATGATGCTGGTCGCGATGGCGGTGATCTGGGGCGGGGTCGTCGATCGTCACCCGCGGCTGAGGGTCGCCTTTCTCGAGTCGGGCGGCGGCTGGATCGCGCCCTGGCTCGACCGCATGGACCGGCATTTCGACGACCAGGGCTTCAACGACACCGCGCCCTCGATGCGGCCGAGCGAATTGTTCCAGCGCAATTGCTGGATTTCGTTCGAGCCGGTCGAGAACAGCATCGCCGTATTGGCCGATTATATCGGCGCGCACAAGATCATGTGGGCGACCGATTACCCGCACCAGGACGGGTTCTACCCCGGCGCGCCGCAAATGATCCGTGACCGCCTCGGGCCGCTGTCGGACGCGGCCAAGCATCAGGTGCTCGCCGGCGGCGCGCTCGGCTTTTACGGGCTCAATTGATCGCGGCGGGACGCGCGGGGCCGAAGCGTCAGCGCACGAGGCCCTGCGCCCCCGCCGGGACGTCGTAAAAGGCGAGCGTCATCGACACGCTGGTGTAGTGTCCCATCAGGCAGATCGCGTCGGTGATGCCGACATGCCCCAGCGCCGCGACGGCGCGGTCGTACAGCCCCTTCGGAACCCAGCGCGCATTTGTCAGGCAGACAGCCAGTTCGTAGACGACCTGCTCACGCTCGTCATCGAACGAGGTCGAGAGGCCCGACAACATCGCCTCGACCTTGTCGGCCGGCAATCCGACCTCCTTGCCGCGGCGTTCGTGCGCCGCGGTGGGATAGGCCGAGCGCCACTTGCTGTTGATAATGATGACGGCAATCTCCCGCTCCCGCTCCGTCAGCGAGTAGTTGCCACGCTGGAAATGTCCGCCGAACGGCGCCGCAACCTTCGCCAGTTTCGGGTTGTGAACCCAGATCTTGTTTGGGCCGCCAAGCGGCCCACGGGTCTCGACCGCGAAGCGATAGGCTTCCTGTTGCTCGCGCGTCATCTCGTCGTAAGGGGTTTCGGCGAAGCGGCCGAATGTCGGAGTCTCGGGCATCGTCGGGCTCCTTCTCGTGTCTGAAATTGACGTCACTTTCTTGTCGTCACCCCCGCCTTCGCGGGGGTGACGACGAAAGGCCGAGCTATGGAGACGTATCAGCTGATGTCGGATCGGCCTCTCAGCCGCGCGCCAGAGCGTAAATCTGGAAGCCGCCCGGCGGCGGCGGTTGCGGCGTCCAGCTCTCCCCGCCGTCGCGGCTGGTCCACACCTCGCCGCCATTGGTGGCGCACGACATCAGCCCGGGCTGGCGCTCGTCGAACGCGACCTTGAACATCGTGTGCGGCACCGGGCCACCGACATCGACCTGGGCCCAGCTGTCGCCGCCGTCGCGGCTGTGCAGCAGGATGCCGAGATCGCTGACAAACCCGGAGCCGGCGGCGCACCACAAATGCCGCGGGTTGCCGGGCACCTCGCGGATATCGCGGCAATAGATCTGGCCTTTGGCGTTGAGCGGTTCGAGCGGCACATGGGTCCAGTGATCGCCGCCGTCGCCGCTCTTCCACATGCCGGCGCGGGCGATGCCGAACACGGTGCCCGGCCGCCAACGGCTCGCCAGCACGCCGTGCATGTCGACCATGTCGTCGTTGACGTACTGGCCGTGGCTCAGATTCTCCCAGTGCTCGCCGCCGTCGGTCGAGCGGATCGTGCCGCCGACCTCGATCGCGCCGTAAAGATGGTCGGGCTCGCCGGCGCTGGCGTCGAGCATCAGCACCCGTTTCGCCGGGTTGGCGCCGGGGGCCGTGGTGATGTCGGGGAAGCGCACGCTGACCGGCAGGCGGACCCAGCGCTCGCCGGCATCGTCGCTGCGATAGATCTCGCAATTCTCGCACCCGACCAGAATCGTGTCGGGATTATGCGGATGAAACAGGATCGACCAGATCGGCAGGCCGTGGTCGGGCAGTGCGACCTTGTCCCAGTGCTCGCCGCGATCGGCGCTGCGGTAGAGCCCGGATTGCGTGCCGGCATAGATGATCGCCGGATCGGCCGGATGCACCGCCAGCGCGCGCACTGCCGGCGCCTCGGGAAGGCCATGCTGCATCGCCTCCCACTGGTTGCCGCCATCGGGCAGCCGGAACAGCCCGTGATGCACCACCCTTCCGGCTCCGGTTTCGCCGGCGAGGCCGAGATAGAGATAGGATTGCCTGTCTGCCATGGAGCACCTGCCTCTCTTCGATGGGAGTGAGGTCGCACACGATTGGGCCACCCCGACTCATAGCCGGTCGCGCTACCCGGCGGAAGCGATACGGCAGGAAAACCGCGCCGGTCAGGGCCGGTTTCCTGCCGGGTCAAGGAAGGCCGGACGCGCAATGCAACAAGGGGGCCGAAGCCCCCTTGTTTCGTACTCTATGGCGACTCGACTCCGCCCTAGTGGTTCGTGCTCGGCCGCGGTCCCGGGGTCAAGCCCTGGCCGGCCGACGGCGGCGGCGGCGGAGGCGTCATCGCGCCGGACGGCGCAGGGCCGGTGCTCGGCGGTGCGCCGCTCTGGATCCGGGCCAGTTCCTCGCGGTTGAGCTGCTCGGTCATCTGGTCACCGGCACCGGTGCCGCCCTTACGCGCGCGCACATGGTGCACATAGTGATGGTGGTGCACCATGACGTGATGATGCATCACCGGCTTCTTCGCCGCCGGGGCGGGATTTTCCGCGGCCGGGGCCGGGGCGGCCGGGGCGGCCGGGGCCGGGGCTGCCGCGGGTGCGCCGCCAGTGCCGCTTGCCTTCGGGCCGGGCATGTTCTGGGCCCATGCAGGCGCAGCAATTGCGAGAGCCGCGGCGACCGCTACGCCATTCAAGAGATGCTTCATACCGGGTGTCCTCTGTGGCAGTTCGAGATCGAGATTAGACGTACGCAGCATTCTCGCACGACTACGGGCGGCCCTTTCAGGCCCCAGGGAGAAACGGACGCGTGCTCAGTTTCGCTCCTGTGCCGATACGCAACTTTGAGTGTCGCATAGCCGACCCCGCCGACGCCGGATAATATGACCGTGTGAGCCGAGTTTCAAGCTCTTGGCATGGTTTGATTCACCGCGTGCTAACGTTTCCCGCGAGTCTGCGCCGATGGCTGCACCCCGCCCTGGTCCCCTCCGCCGCCTGGTCTTCGCCGCCCTGCTGTTCGCGTCCTGGCCCGCTTTGGCCGCGGGACACAACACCTTGACGATCGGCGTCACGCAGGCGCCGGGGCCGCTCAACCCGAACATCGATGTCTTGGCGGCAAAGAGCTACGTGCTGGGATTGGCGCTGCGCCCGTTCACGGTTTATGACGCAGATTGGCGGCTGGTGTGCCTGTTATGCACCAGGTTGCCGTCGATCGCGAACGGGCTCGCGGTTCCGACCAACCTGCCGGGCGGCAAGCGCGGGGTCGATCTGACCTACACAATTCGCGACGATGCGAGGTGGGCCGACGGCGTGCCGGTGACCACCGCCGACGTCATGTTCACCTACGAGGTCGGCCGCAACAAGCAGAGCGCCGTCAGCAACGGCGAATTGTACCGGCGCATCACCGGCATCACGGTCAAGGACGCGAAGACCTTTACGCTGCACCTGGACAAGCTCGATTTCGACTATGCCGCGATCAACGATTTCGTGCTGTTGCCGGCGCATGTCGAGCGCACCGCCTTCGCCGACCCGGCGCAATACCGCGTGCGCACGCGTTATGCCACCGACCCGGCCGATCCTGGCCTCTACAATGGGCCGTACCGCGTCAGCGAGGTGTCGCCAGGCGCCTATATCGTGCTCCAGCGCAATCCTTACTGGGCCGGCCGCCCCGGCCCGTTCCGCCAGATCACGGTGCGCGCGATCGAGAACACCGCGGCGCTGACCGCCAACCTGTTGTCCGGCACGATCGACATGGTCGCCGGCGAAATCGGCCTGCCGCTCGACGAGGCTGTGGCCTTCGACAAGGCGCACGGCGCCGGCTACCATGTGATCTACAAGCCCGACCTGGCCTTCGAGCATGTCGATTTCAACCTCGACGTGCCGGCCTTGGCCGACCGCCGGGTGCGCCAGGCGCTGGCCTATGGGCTCGACCGGAAGGGTCTCGCGCAATCCCTGTTCGGCGGCCGGCAGCCGGTCGCCGACAGCTTCGTCAGCCCGAACGATGTCGGCTATACCGGCGACGTGCCGCACTACGCCTACGATCCCGCCCGCGCCGCGGCATTGCTCGACGCCGCCGGGTGGCACCAGGGGCCGGGCGGCATCCGCCGCAACGCCGCCGGCCAGAAGCTGTCGTTCACGTTGATGACGACGGCGGGCAATCATTCGCGCGAGCTGGTCGAGCAGGTGTTGCAGAGCGAATGGCGGCGGATCGGCGTCGACATCCAGATCAAGAACCAGCCGGCCCGCGTCCTGTTCGGCCAGACCATTCCGCACCGTCAGTTCCAATTGGCGATGTATGCCTGGATCAGCTCGCCGGAAAACGTGCCGCGCGAACTCTTCCGCTCGAGCGAGATCCCTGACGCGGCCAACGGCTATAGCGGCGAGAACGTTGCCGGCTACAAGAACCCGGAGATGGACCGCCTGCTCGATGCGCTCGAGGTCGAGCTCGACCCGGCGAAGCGCAAGACGATGTGGGCGGCGATCGAGCGGATCTACGCGACCGACCTGCCGTCATTGCCGCTGTATTTCCGCTCCGATGCGTACATCCTGCCGAAATGGCTGCACGGCCTGCGCCCCACCGGCAACCAGTACCCGTCGACGCTGTGGGTGACGGATTGGACGGTGGCGCCATGACCGCGGCGGCGCGCTGGGGGGCTGCCCGGATGCGGGCCGGATCGCCGCGGTCTGTTTCGCGATGATCCGCTTCACCGCGCTGCGGCTGATCGAGATCGCGGCCGTGCTGTTGCTGATGTCGTTCGTGATCTACGGGCTGATCGGCCTGATGCCGGGCGACCCGATCGACCTGATGCGCACCGCCGACCCGCACCTGAGCGCAGCCGATGTCGCCCGGCTCAAGGCGCTGTACGGGCTCGGCCAGCCGCTCCTCGTGCGCTACCTCGCCTGGGCGCGGCAGGCGCTGCACGGCGATCTCGGCTATTCGCGGCTGTTTTCCGCGCCGGTGTTGAGCATCCTGGTGCCGCGCCTCGTCAATTCGCTGATCTTGATGGGGTCGAGCTTCGTCCTTGCTTTCGCATTCGCGCTGGGGCTGGGCATCGCCGCGGCCCGCCGGCCGCGCTCATGGTTCGACCGGGCGGTCAACCTGTTCTGCTTTGCCGGCGTCTCGGTGCCGACCTTCTGGCTGGCGCTGGTTTTGATCCTGGTGTTCGCCGCCGAGCTCGGCTGGCTGCCGGCGAGCGGCATCGCGACACCGGGCAAAGGCGGGCTCGACGACCGGCTGGCGCACCTGGCGCTGCCGGTATTGACCCTGACCCTCGCCAGCGTCGGCGGCTATACGCGCTATGTCCGCGCGGCGATGCGCGAGGCGCTGGCGCAGGACCACATCCGCACCGCCCGCGCGAAAGGCGCGAGCGAGGCGCGGGTGGTGTGGCGCCACGCGCTGCGCCCGGCCCTGGTGCCGGTGGCGACGATCCTGGCATTGTCGTTCGGCAGCCTCGTCTCGGGCGCGCTGGTGACCGAGACGATGTTTGCCTATCCCGGCATGGGCAAGCTGATCTTCGACGCGGTGATGGGCAACGACTACAACCTGGCGCTGGCGGCCTTGCTGCTCGCGACGGCGACGACATTGGCCGGCAATTTCGCCGCCGACCTTGCCTATGCCTGGCTCGACCCGCGGGTATCCTATCGGTGAGATTTCCGCTGTTGCTGCTGGCGGCGATCGCGGGCGCGTCGTTTGCCGGCCCGCTGATCGGAAAGGCGCTCGGCATCGACCCGGCGGCGATCGACCTCGCCGCCCGCCTCGCCGGCCCGTCCGCCGCGCATCCTCTCGGCACCGACGAGCTCGGCCGCGACGTGCTGCTGCGCCTGCTGGAGGGCGGGCGCATCTCGCTGGCGATCGGCATCGCCGCGGCGCTGACGGCGGCGGCGCTGGGCACCGCGATCGGCCTCGTCGCCGGCTATCTCGGCGGCTTGAGCGACCGCCTGCTGATGCGGCTGACCGACGCGGTGATCGCCCTGCCGCTATTGCCGCTGTTGATCGTGCTGGCGGCGCTCGACCTCGGCAAGCTCGGCCTGCCGGCGCAACTCGTGCAATCGGACCGCATCAGCCTGTTGCGCATCGTCGTCCTGGCGGCGCTCGTCGGGTGGACGACGGCGGCGCGGCTGGTGCGCGGCGCCGCGCTGGTGACCAAGAACCGCGATTTCGTGCGCGCCGCGCGCAGCCTCGGCGCCGGCACGCCGCACATCCTCGTCCGCCACATCCTGCCCAACGTGCTGGCGCCGCTGATCGTGGCGACAAGCCTCAGCGTCGGCGACGTGATCCTGCTGGAATCGGTGCTGAGCTTTCTCGGCGTCGGGGTGCAGCCGCCGCTGGCGAGCTGGGGCAGCATGCTCAACAACGCGCAGGAACTGATCGGCAGCGCGCCGCTGCTCGCGGTCTATCCGGGGGTGATGATCTTTCTGACCGTGGTCGCCTGCAATTTCCTGGGCGACGGGCTGCAACAGCGGCTGGAAAGGCGGTTGTAGCAGGAAGGGTCTGCGAAGCAGACACGAGGGTCACGAACCTTCTCTTTTTGTCATACCGGCGGAGGCCGGTATCCATGTCGGAAATGGGTCCCGGCTTTCGCCGGGATGACAAAAAACTGGCGGCTGACGATAAAGGCCGCGAGCGGCGAGCTTTTACTTCTGTTTTCCGCATCCTCGCGGTGAACCATAATCACTTCGCCAAGACGGTTTCCGCCAGCCGCGCCCAATAGCTGGCACCGAGCGGCAGGATCTCGTCGTTGAAGTCGTAATGCGGGTTGTGCAGCATCGCCGGGTCGGCGCTCGCGCCGTTGCCGATCCAGATATAGGCGCCGGGCTTTTCCTTGAGGAACCAGGCGAAATCCTCGGCGCCCATGCTCGGCAACATGTCGCGCTTGACGTTGTCGGCGCCGACCAGCGCCGCCGCCGCGGCGGCTGCGGCCTCGGTCTCATCCGGGCTGTTGACCGTGGGCGGATAGCGCCGTTCGTAATGCAGCCTCGCGGTCGCGCCGAGCGAGGCCGCCGCGCCCTCGGCGATGCGGCGGATCGCCGGCTCGATCGCATCGTGCACCGCCGGCACGAAGGCACGGGCGGTGCCGCGCAGCACGACATTGTCGGGAATGACGTTCCAGGTGTCGCCGCCGTGAATCTGGGTGACGCTGACGACCGCGCCTTCGAGCGGATGGGTGTTGCGGCTGGCGACCGTCTGCAACCCGGCGACGATCTGCGCCGCGGCGACGATCGGGTCGATGCCGAGATGCGGCATCGCTGCATGCGCGCCGCGCCCCGACACGGTGATCTCGAAAATGTCGAACGCGGCCATCATCGGCCCCGGCCGGATCGCGAACTGCCCGGCCGGCAGTTCGGGCCAATTGTGCATGCCATAGACCGCCTCGACCGGGTGGCGCGCCAGCACCCCTTCCTCGACCATGACCCGCGCGCCGCCCTCGTTCTCCTCGGCCGGCTGGAAGATGAAGTGGATCGTGCCGGCGAAATTGCGCGTCTCGGCGAGATAGCGGGCGGCGCCGAGCAGCATCGCGGTGTGCCCGTCATGGCCGCAGGCGTGCATGCGCCCGTCGTTCTGCGAGCGGTGGGCGAACCCGTTCTTCTCGTGAATGTGCAGCGCATCCATGTCGGCGCGCAGCGCAATCGCGCGGCCGCCGGGCGACGCCCCGGTCAGCGTGCCGATGACCCCGGTCTTGGCAATGCCGCGCTCGACCGCGATGCCGAACGATTCGAGCAGGCCGGCGACGAGCCCGGCGGTGCGCGCCTCCTCGAACGCGGTCTCGGGATGGGCGTGGATGTCGTGCCGCCACGCCGTCATGTCGGCGTGGAAATCGGCGATGCGGTTGACGATCGGCATGGTCCTCGCCTCCGTTACACGACGCCGCGCTCGCGCAAGCCCGCAATGTCGCCGTCGCCATAGCCGAGTTCCTTCAGGATCGCCTCGGTATGCTCGCCCGGATCGGGGCTGGCGCTGACGAGGCGGCTCGGAGTGCGGCTTAGATTCACCGCCTGGCCGACCAGTTCGGTGCGGCCGAGCACCGGGTGCTCGACCGCCTGGGCAATGCCAAGATGCCGGACCTGCGGGTCGGCAAAGACCTGATCGATAGTGTAGATCGGGCCGCACGGCACCCCGGCCGCATTCAGCCGCTCGATCCATTCGGCGCTCGGGCGGGTGCGGGTGATCTCCTCGATCGCGGCGTTGAGCGCCTTGCGATTCTGCGAGCGCAGGCGGCCGGTCTTGTAGTCCGGGTGCTCGGCCAGCGCCGGCGCCTCCAGCGCATGGCACAGCCGCACATAAATCTCGTCGCCGGCCGAGGCGATGTTGATATGGCCGTCGCCGGTACGGAACACGCCGGTCGGGATGCTGGTCGGATGGTCGTTGCCGGCCTGCCCCGGCACCTCGTGCGCGATCAGCCAGCGCGCCGCCTGGAAATCGAGCATCGCGATCTGCGCCGCCAGCAACGAGGTTTCCACCTGCTGGCCCTCGCCCGAGACCTCGCGTTCGAGGAGGGCGACGAGAATGCCCATTGCACAGAAAATTCCCGCCGACAGATCGGCGATCGGGATGCCGACGCGCACCGGCCCCTGCCCGGGGATGCCGGTGATCGACATCAGCCCGCCCATGCCCTGGGCGATCTGGTCAAAGCCGGGGCGGTCGCGATACGGCCCGCTCTGCCCGAAGCCGGAAATGCTGGCATAAACGAGGCGCGGGTTGAGCGGGCGCAGCGCCTGGTAATCGATGCCCAACCGCCCCTTGACGTCGGGCCGGAAGTTCTCGACGACGACATCGGCCGCGCGCACCAATTTGCGGAAGATCTCGATCCCCTCGGGGTCCTTCAGGTCGAGGGTCAGGCTGCGCTTGTTGCGGTGCAGGTTCTGGAAATCCGGCCCGTGGCGCGGGCCGCCCATCGCCTCGCCGCTGCCCGGCTTGACGGGAGCCTCGATCTTGATGACGCGGGCGCCCCAATCGGCGAGCTGGCGCACGGCGGTCGGCCCCGACCGCACGCGGGTAAGGTCGAGCACGGTAAACCGCGCGAGCGGCGCTTGGTGGGTGTCGGGCATCGATGGCGATCCGCGTTGCAAAAGACGGCCGATCCTAAAGCGGCGGGTACGGCGACGAAAGGGGCGCGGCAGCAGCGGCGAAGCAAGCGGGCAAAGAAAAACCGCCGCGGCAAGCGCGGCGGTTTTGGAGGGTGCCGGGGCGGCTTCCCGCCCCGGCCGTCGGAGTATGCCGCTCGCCTTACGGGAAGACGATCTCGACGCGGCGGTTCTGCGGCTCGCGCACGCCGTTCGCCGTCGGCACCCGGTTGTCGTTTTCGCCGCGGCCGCTGACGGTCATCGCGCTGCGCGGCACGCCGAAGCGGACGAGCGCCCGGGCGACGTTGTTGGCGCGCCGCTCGGAGAGCCGCTGGTTGTAGCCAGGCGAGCCCGACCGGTCGGTGTAGCCGGTAACCTGGATCTGCACCGGGTGGCCTTCCTTGAAGGCGTCCGCCGCCTGGTGCACGATCGCCATGCCTTCCGGCGTGATCGTGTCGCGATCCCAGTCGAAGAACACCAGGAACACCTTGCGCGTCGTCGGCGGCGGTGCCGGGGCGACCGCAGGCGCTGCGACCGGCGGCGGCGGCGGCGGCGCGGCGCCGAAGATCAGGCTCAAGCTGGCAAGCAGGTTATGCGAAGCGTAGCCTGAGCTGACGGGCAGGTTGCCGAGGGCTGACCCGGTCTTATACTTGGCGTCGACCGTCGCCAGGTAGCGGTAGTCGAGGTCGAGGGCCAGCGACGGGTTGATGTTGTAGCGGATACCGGCGATCGCCTGATAGCCGAATTCCCAGTCGTTGCCGTGGATCAGCTGGCCGCCCGGGAACGGACCGATGCTACCCGGGACGCTAGCGGTGGTGACGAGATCAACCGCGCCAATGCCCGCGCCGAGATGCGGCGTAACCGGGAAGCCCACGTTGAAATCGTAGATCGCGTTGGTCATGATCGCATAAGCCGCGCTGGCGCCCTGCACACCAAAGCTGCCAAGGCTGCTTATGTCGTTTCGCTGCCAGCGGAATTCTTCTTCAAAGCGCCATGGCCCCCACAGGTAGCCGGCGCGCACGCCGAGGTTGAAGCCATCGTCGTAGTGGATCGTCGAGCTGGCACCGGCGACGGTGGCCTTCTGGTTCGGGAGCGCCGTCCAGCCGCCCTCACCACCGACGTAGAAAGCTCCCGGCCCTGGGGGAGCGAGCACCAGTTGCGCGTGCGCGTCTGCCCAGCTCAGCGCTGCGGTCAGACCGACAACGGCGCCTAGCAGAAAGCGGTATTTCATGCTTAACCTCCGGCCACAAAAAAATCGGCATGGTAATGGGACGTGCCACTACCGCTGGGTCAATGTTGATCATCGACTTTGACGATGGCAATGGCTTTTTAGCTCGCGGGGTCCGGCAATCGTCGAGAACGCCGTAGATTGCGGCATTCATGCAACAGTTTTATCTGATCTAAAGAAATTTTGGGCAGTTATATGCGACAATTGGGCAACACCCTCGTCCGGACGGCGCGGTGGGACAGTCGATCTCGAAGTTGCCGGCATCGCCGGAGAGTTTTCCGGCCGAGCGGCCTTAGTTGGATCACGATAAACTATTTGTGCGATTCGCGCCACAGATGGCGAGCGCGCAACGTCAAAGAGGAATCCTTTTTACGTTGCCGAGGGCGGATCAGCGGAAATTGCGGCTCGGCACGACAAGGTCATGCGAATCGGCCCCGGGCAATCTGGCCGGCGCCGCGAACGGCGGCGATTTTTCTGGCGGCCCGTCATCGTCGCCGCCACGCTCGCGCAGGGTGCCGAGGCGCGGGGTCAGGTCGCGCAACTCTTCGGCGACGATATGGATGACGCCTTCCTCGCGCTGCAGCCGCCCGCGGCAATACAGCAGGGTGGCGCCGAGCGCGATGCGGCGGAACCGCTCCAGCGTGTCGGGCCACAGGATCAGATTGGCGATCCCGGTCTCGTCCTCGATCGTGACAAAGACGACGCCGTTGGCGCTGCCCGGCCGCTGCCGGATCAGGACGAGCCCGGCGATCGCGACGCGACGCTCGACCGGCAGAACCGCCAGATCCCTGGCGGCGACGAGGCCTTTGCGCGCGAATTCGGCGCGCAGGAAAGCGAGCGGGTGGCGTTTCAGGGACAGGCTGGTGGTGGCGTAATCCTCGACCACGTGCTCGCCGAGCGCCATCTCCGGCAACAGCGCCGCGGCGCGGGCCTCGCCGCCGACTTCCGGACGCCTCTCCCGAATTTCGGGAGAGGCGTCCGATGAAGATGCAGCGAACAGCGGCAACGGCGCTTCGCCGAGCGCCTTCAGCGCCCACAGGCCGCGGCGGCGGTCGAGGCCGAGCGAACGCAAGGCGTCGGCCGCGGCGAGGCGTTCGAGCGCGGCGCGGCCGAGGCCGCTCCTTCGCCACAAATCGCCGGCGTCGCGGTAGCCGGCGCCGCGGGCGGCGACGAGGCACGCGGCATCCGCCTCGGCAAACCCCTTGATCTGGCGAAACCCCAGGCGCAGGGCATGGCGCCTTGTAGCTGGATCGGTTTCATGCGTCCTTCGAGGCTCCGCTCCGCTTCGCACCTCAGGAAGAGGGTGGTTTGTCGTGGCCATCCACGGGCACTCCTGATCCTGAGGAGCCTCCGCAGGACGCGTCTCGAAGGACGCAAAGCCCGTCGTGCGGTTCTCCACCGTGCAGTCCCACCGGCTGCAATTGACATCGGCCGGCAAGACCGCGACCCCGTGCTCGCGGGCGTCGCGCACGATCTGCGCCGGCGCATAAAATCCCATCGGCTGGCTGTTGAGCAGCGCGCAGGCGAAAATCTCGGGATGGGTGCATTTGATCCAGGCCGAGACGTAGACCAGCAGGGCAAAGCTCGCGGCATGGCTTTCCGGAAAGCCGTAGGTGCCGAACCCCTCGATCTGGCCGAAGCAGCGTTCGGCGAAATCGCGCCGGTAGTTTCGCGCGACCATGCCGGCGATGAACTTGTCGCGAAACAGGTGGATCTCGCCGTTGCGGCGAAAGCTCGCCATCGACCGGCGCAATTTGTCGGCCTCGTCGGCGGTGAAGCCGGCCCCGACCATGGCGATCTGCATCGCCTGTTCCTGGAACAGCGGCACGCCCTTGGTCTTTTTCAGCACCTGCCGCAGCGCTTCCGAGGGGTATTCCTCCTTTTCGATGCCGCTGCGCCGGCGCAGATAGGGGTGGACCATGTCGCCCTGGATCGGCCCCGGCCGCACGATCGCGACCTCGATCACCAGGTCATAGAACTCCCGGGGCTTGAGCCGCGGCAGCATCGACATCTGGGCGCGGCTTTCGACCTGGAAGACGCCGACCGAATCCGCCCGGCTCAACATCTCGTAGACGGCAGGCACCTCGCGCGGGATCGTCGCCAGCGTATAGGCGGCGCCGCGGTGCCGCGCGATCAGCTCGAACGCCTTCCTGATGCAGGTCAGCATGCCCAGCGCCAGCACGTCGATCTTGAGGATGCCCAGCGCGTCGAGGTCGTCCTTGTCCCATTCGATGACCGTGCGGTCCTCCATCGCCGCATTCTCGATCGGCACCAATTCGCTGAGCGGCCCGCGGGTGACGACGAACCCGCCGACATGCTGCGACAGATGCCGGGGAAAGCCGATCAGCGCCCCGGCCAGATCGATGACCAGGCGCAGGTTGCGGTCGCCGGGGTCGAGGCCGGCCTCGCGGATCTGCCGGTCGGGCAATTTCTCGTTCGACCAGCCCCAGACCATGCCGCAGAGCGCGGCGACGACATCGCCCGACAGCCCCATCGCCTTGCCGACCTCGCGGACCGCGCTGCGCGCGCGATAGCAGATCACGGTGGCGGCGAGCCCGGCGCGGTCGCGGCCGTATCTCTGATAGATGTACTGGATCACCTCCTCGCGCCGTTCGTGCTCGAAATCGACGTCGATGTCGGGCGGCTCGCCGCGTGCGGCGCTGATGAAGCGCTCGAACAGCACGTCGATCTCGGTCGGGTTGACCGCGGTGATGCCGAGGCAATAGCAGACCACCGAATTGGCCGCCGAGCCGCGCCCCTGGCACAGGATGCCGCGCGACCTGGCGAAGCGCACGATGTCGTGGACGGTCAGGAAATAGCGCGCGTAGTCGAGCCGCGCGATCAATGCCAGCTCGTGCTCGATCTGCCCGCGGAGCTTGGCCGTGACGCCGCCGGGAAAGCTGTGGGCCGCGCCCTCCCAGGCCAGCGCTTCGAGGTGCTGCTGCGGCGAGAGGCCCGGCGGCACCGGCTCCTCGGGGTATTCGTAGCGCAACTCGGCAAGGCTGAAGCGGCAGCGCCCGGCGATCTCGACCGTGCGCGCCAGCGCGTCCTCGTAGCCGCGGAACAGGCGCGCCATCTCCGCGGGCGGCTTCAGGTGGCGCTCGGCATTGGCTTCGAGGCGGAACCCGGCCGCGGCGACCGTGCAATGCTCGCGGATGCAGGTCAGCACGTCCTGCAGCGGCCGGCGCCCCGGCTCGTGGTAGAGCACGTCGTTGGTGGCGACGAGCGGCAATCCGGCCGCCGCGGCGATCCCGGCGAGATGCCCGAGCCGCCGCGCATCGTCGCCGCGATAGAGGTGGTGCGCGGCAAGATAGGCGCGGCCGGGAAAATCTGCGGCGAGGCGGGCGGCGAGCCCCGCTGTGCGGTCATCGTCCGCACCCGGCAAGGCAACGACGATCTGCCCCTCGCCATGGGCGGCAAGGTCGGCGTAGTCGAGATGACATTCGCCTTTCGGCGCGCGGCGTTTGCCGAGCGTCAGCAGGCGGGTCAACCGGCCATAGGCGGCGCGGTCCTCGGGATAGGCCAACAGGCTGGTGCCGTCGGCCAGGTCGAGCCGCACCCCGACGACGAGGCGGATGCCGGCGCGCTCCGCCGCCTGGTGCGCCCGCACGACGCCGGCCAGGCTGTTGCGGTCGGTGATCGCAATCGCCCGGTGGCCGAGCGCCGCCGCCTGCATCACCAGCTCGTCCGGGTGCGAGGCGCCGCGCAGAAACGAGAAATTGCTGGCGACCTGGAGTTCGGCATAGGCGGCAGAGATTGTCATTGCGAGGAGCCGTCAGGCGACGCGGCAATCCCGACAGGGCGAAACGTCGTCGGTGAGAGATTGCTTCGCTGCGCTCGCAATGACATTACCCGGCGTCTCACGCAAAGATGCCGTGCACGAACCAGCGCGGCGGCCGGCCGGTTCCGGGCAGGCCGGCGCGGAACAGCCAGAACCGCCGCCCGGTCTCGTCCTCGACCCGGTAATAGTCGCGGATCGCGTCGTCCCGGCCGAGGGCGGCATCCCCGGCGGCGCCGGGCCGCCACCATTCCTCGGCGATGCGCTCGGGCCCGTCGGCCTCTGCGACCAGATGCCGGCGCCGGCGCCAGAAGAATCGGAACGGCGGATCGTCGGGCAATACCCAGAACGCCTCGACCGGCTCCGGCGGCTCGAACAGCCGCACCGGCCGCGGCGGCTTCGACCGGGAAAGCCCCACCCCCGCCCGATCGCTGCGCGATCTTCCCTCTCCCGCATGCGGGGGAGGGTTGGGGTGAGGGGCCGGGCAAGTATTGTCGGCCATCACCACCGGCACCGACGCGCGTTCGGGGATGTGGCTGTCGCGCGGTTCGAGGCGGCTGAGCGCGCGGGCGCCGAGTTGCGCGGCAAGCCGGTCGAGAAGCGGCGCGAGACCAGTCGCCGTCGCGGCGGCGGGGTCGCCGGCAAAGCCGCACTGCTCCGCACCCAACGGCTCGACCGCGAAGGCGGCGAGGATCATGTCTTCGACCCCGAGCCCGGGGTCGATCGTGTCGAGCCGCGCCAGGAGGAGGCCGGCGAGATGGGCGGGGTCGCGGCTCGGCCGCGCGGTGCCGAGACGGATGTGCTCGACCCGTCCGTCGACGCGGTGAAAGCCGAGGCCGATCCGGCGCGCGCCCACCCCGTCGCGGCCCAGCCAGCGCACCAGCTCGCCGGCCAGCCGCCGGGTCGCGGCGGCGAGCTCGGCTGGGTCGGCGATCGGCTCGGCGAAACTGAGCCGCACCCGCCGCGTCGGCGCCGCGCCCAGCGGCGACAGCGGCTCGGGGGCGGTGCCGTCGAGCTGGTCGAGCCGGCGGATCACATTGTCGGCAACCCCCTTGGCGCCAAAGCGGCGGGCCAGCGCGTCGCGCGGCATCGGCACGAGGTCGCCGATGCGCCTGAGCCCGACCCGGCGCAATCCGGCGACGGTGGCCGGGTCGAGCCGCAGCGCCTCGACCGGCAGAGGCGCGAGCGCTTCCCGCACCTGCTGCGGCGGCGGGATCGCCGGGGCACCGTCCTGCGCTGCGAAATGGGCCAGCGCCCAGGCGGCGCCGAGCGTGCCGGCGACGGCGATGCGGTGGGCGATGGCCTGGCGCAGGAGCCGGCGCGACAGATCGGCGGCCAGCGCCGCCTCGCCGCCCCACAGATGGGCGCAGCCGGTGATGTCGAGCTTGATCCCGGCGGCATCGTCGGGTGCGGTCCACGGGCTGTAGCGTCCGCACCATTCGGCCAGGCGGAGGAGCGCCGCCCGGTCGGCCTCCGGCTCGGCCGGCCGCGTCACGAGGCCGGGCACGAACGACCGCGCATCGGCGAGCGGCATGCCGGGAACGAGTCCGGCTGCCGCCGCTGTCGGGTCGACCGCGGCGAGCAATTGCCGCCCGCTCGAGGCGATGACGGTGGCAAGAGGTGGATCTTCCTCCGTCCCGTCATACCGGCGAAGGCCGGTATCCACGGTGGCAGTGGGCCCCGGCCTGCGCCGGGACGACGCGGTGGTAGAAGCGCCTCTATCCCGCGCGCCGGAGGGATGGGCCGAGGGAATACCGCCGTGCAGGCGGTCGATCGGCCAGTTCGGCAGGAACACATACATGACCCGTCGCATCGGCCACCTCCATCTCCCATGACGCCGGCGCGCCGCCGCGGCAGCGCAGCAATTCGACCCGCCAGCGCGGCCGCCCGATGCCCTTCTCGCCGGGGATTTCCGCCGCCGGCAGAGAGGCGATTCGCCAGCGCGTCACCGCTGCGCTCGGCCGGTTGCGCTCCGCCGCCGCCTCGTCGCCGCTGCGCCAGCGCCGCAAGAGGAGGGCGATGGCGCCGGTGCGCTCGGCGGCAAGCTGCAGGCGCCGGCCTGCCACCATCGGCAACCGCCCCACTTCGCCGACGACGGCAGCGAGCCCCGCCGCGCGGGCGGCGCGCAACCCCTCCTCGACCGCCCACAGGATGCGGTCGTCGCGCGGCGCCGAAACCAGCACGAGGCGAGCGGGGCCGAGCCCGTGCGCCAGGAGCCCCGGCCCGTAAAGGTCGGGCCGCTTCAGGCACCACAGCACCGGGCCGGCGCCGAGCCGGGCGATGATGCTGGCGGCAAAGCCCGCGGCGGCGGCGCCATCCTCCTCGTCGCCCGCCTGCCCGAGAATTTCGTGCACGGCGCCGCGCGCCAGCCCGCCGCCCGGCAGGGCGCAATCGAGGGCGGCGCAACCGAACGGCACCACGCCGTTGATGCCCGCTGCCGGCTGTTCGATCCGCCGGATGCGGTCGCGCAAGACGGCCAGATTGGCGGCGTCGGACATGAACAAGCACCATCAATCTCTAAGTTCACTATTTGTTCCTATTATCTTCGATTGTCAACCTCGGCGGCTTTGCCGTTAAAATGCCGCATGCTCGATGCCGCACATACTGCCCGCACGGCGGGCGAGTCCGATGCGGCGGAAACCACCGCCTGCATCCTGCTCGAAACCGAGGCCGTCTTGTTTCGGCCCGACGATCCGTTCACCTTCACCTCGGGGCGGTTGTCGCCGGTCTATATCGACTGCCGCCGGCTGATTTCGTTTCCGCGGGCGCGGCGGCGACTGATGGACCTCGGCGCCGAATTGATCCAGCGCAAGATCGGCTTCGAGGCGCTCGATGCGATCGCCGGCGGCGAGACCGCCGGCATCCCGTTCGCCGCGTGGATCGCCGACCGGCTGTCATTGCCGATGCTGTACGTGCGCAAGCAGCCCAAGGGTTTCGGCCGCAACGCCCAGATCGAGGGGCAGCTGAGCGAGGGCGCCCGCGTGCTGCTGGTCGAGGACCTCGCCAGCGAAGGCACCTCGAAGCTCAATTTCGTGCGGGCGATTCGCCAGGCCGGCGGCGAGATCGGCCATACTTTCGTGATCTTCAACTACGGCATCTTCCCGCATATCGAAACCAGCCTCGATGCCGAGGGCATCACCCTCCACGCGCTGGCCAATTGGTGGGATGTCGCGGCGATGGCCGAGCGGCTCGGCCGCTTCGAGGCCGGGGAATACGACAAGATCAGGAACTTCCTCGCCGATCCCGAGGCCTGGTCGGCCGCACGCGCCGCCGCACGGCGAT
>JASHNY010000098.1 GCA_030041385.1 Alphaproteobacteria bacterium | reverse complement strand
GCTTCCCCGCGGGTCATGCCCGCGGGTCGCAATGACCGCACCGGCTACTCCGCGTCGGGCTGGTTGGCCGGGGCCGCGTCGGCGTGGCAGAACCGGCCGCCTTCCCGGTGCTCGGCGGGCAATTCCTCCATGGCCTGCAATCCGGCGTCGATCCAGCGCTTGATCCAGCCGAGCAGCTGCTCCTGGGTCAGGTTGAGGTCGTCGAGCAGGTAGTGGCGCACGCGCGATCGCCTTTTTCGCGGTGCAGAAAGCTGTCGTCATGCGTCAGCCCTTTGAGGTTCAGCGCGATGCGCACGCGGAAGCTCGCCTGCGAACGATAGTAGGTGTAGAGCTTCATACCTGTTCCCTCCCCGGATGGCGCTGCCCATGCTCGATCTACCGCGCGATGCCGCCCCGCCGCAACCGACCCGCCTCGCCGATTACCGGCCGCCCGATTTCGTGATCGACGCGGTCGACCTGTCGTTCGATCTGGCCGAGGAGGAGACGAGGGTCAAATCGCACCTCACCGTGCGCCGCAACCCGGCCTCTCCCGACCGTACCGCGCCGCTGCGCCTTGACGGCGACGCGCTGGAATTGGTGTCGCTGAGCCTCGACGGCGCGGCAATCGGGCCCGACCGCTATCGTTTCGAGGCGGACGGGGCATTGATCCTGCCCGCGGTGCCCGAAACATTTGCGCTCGATGTCGAGACCCGGATCGAGCCCCAGAACAACACCGCGCTCAGCGGGCTTTACAAATCCGGCGGCAATTTCTGCACCCAGTGCGAGCCCGAGGGGTTTCGCCGCATCACCTATTTCGTCGACCGGCCCGACGTATCGGCGCGCTACACGGTGACGATCGCCGGCGACAAGGCGCGCTATCCCGTCCTGCTGTCGAACGGCAACCCTGCCGGTACCGGCGATCTGCCCGACGGACGCCATTGGGTCAAGTGGGTCGATCCGCACCCGAAGCCGTCATACCTGTTCGCGCTCGTCGCGGGCGACCTGGTGCCGTTCCGCGACCGGTTCACGACCCGCTCGGGCAGAAACGTGCCGCTGGCGATCTGGGTGCGGCGCGGCGACGAAGACAAGTGCGCCCACGCGATGGCGTCGCTGAAGGCGGCGATGCGCTGGGACGAAGAGGTGTTCGGGCTCGAATACGACCTCGACGTGTTCAATATCGTCGCGGTAAGCGACTTCAACATGGGGGCGATGGAGAACAAGGGCCTCAACATCTTCAACACGCGCTACGTGCTGGCCAAGCCCGACACCGCGACCGATGCCGACTACCAGGGCATCGAGCGGGTTATCGCGCACGAATACTTCCACAACTGGACCGGCGACCGCGTGACCTGCCGCGACTGGTTCCAATTGTCGCTGAAGGAAGGGCTGACCGTATTCCGCGACCAGCAATTCTCGGCCGACCAGGGCAGCGCCGCAGTCTCGCGTATCGGCAATATCCGCACCCTGCGGGCGGCGCAATTCCCCGAAGATGCCGGCCCGCTGGCGCATCCGGTGCAGCCGCAAAGCTATCTGCGCATCGACAATTTCTACACCGCGACCGTCTACGAAAAGGGCGCCGAGCTGATCCGCATGGTCCATACCCGCCTCGGCCAGGACGGGTTCCGCCGCGGCATGGATTGCTACATCGCACGGCACGACAATTCGGCGGCGACGATCCCGGATTTTCTCGCCGCGATGGCAGACGGCAGCGGCGTCGATCTCGGCGAGTTCGCGCGCTGGTACCACCAGGCCGGCACCCCCGAACTGACCGTCGAAGACCATTACGATGCCGCCACTCGCCGCTACGACCTGACCGTGGCACAGGCGACGCCGCCGACACCGGGCCAGCCCGAGAAACTGCCGATGCCGATCCCGCTGGCGGTTGGGCTGCTGGGGCCGAACGGCGACGAGATGCCGGTGCGGCTCGAAGACGAAAGCGAGGCGGCCGCCGGCACCCGCATCCTGGTTTCGGACAGGCCGCGCCAGACCTTCCGCTTTGTCGACGTCGCGGCGCCGCCGGTGCCGTCGCTGCTGCGCGGGTTTTCGGCGCCAGTGAAACTCCAGGGGGTGCCGCTCGACCGGCTCAAGTTTCTTGCCGTCCACGACAGCGACCCGGTCGCCCGCTGGGACGCGGGACAGGAGGTGGCGACCCGCATCCTGCTCGACCGCATCGCGCTGCATCGCGTCGGCACAGCATTGCCGGCGCTCGATGCCGATTTGATTGCGGCGCTGCGGCGAACCCTCGCCGACGCCGGGCGCGACCCCGCCTTCGCCGCCGAGGCCCTGATTCTGCCCAGCGAGGCGAGCCTTGCCGACGCGATGGACACGGTCGATGCCGAGGCGATCCATGCGGTGCGCGAAAACGCCCGCGCCGCGGTCTCTGCCGCCCTCGCCGAGCCATTGGCCGAGACCTACCGGCAATTTGCCGATCCCGGCCCGTACCGGACCGACGGCCGCTCGATCGGGGGGCGGGCGCTGCGGAATGTTGCTCTTGCCTATCTCGCCGCCGGCAACGCTCAGGCCGGCGCGCGCTTGGCACTCGCCCAATTCGATGCACAGCAGAACATGACCGACGTATTGGCCGCGCTCGCCGTGCTCGGCGATATCGCCGGTCCCGAGCGCGACTCGGCGCTGGCCCGATTCTATCGGCGCTGGGAAGACGATCCGCTCGTCATCGACAAATGGTTCAGCCTGCAGGCGCGCTCGTCATTGCCGGGTACAGTCATCGCGGTGCGCGCCCTGACCGGGCACCCGGCTTTCACCCGCAGCAATCCGAACCGGGTGCGCGCCTTGGTCGCCGCCTTCTCGCAAGGGAACCAGCTACATTTTCATGCCGCCGACGGCGGCGGCTACCGTTTCCTTGCCGATGAGGTGTTGGCGATCGATCCGGCCAACCCGCTGCTCGCGGCCCGGCTGGTGCAGCCGCTCGGGCAATGGCGCCGCTACGACCCGGCGCGCCAGCGCCTCATGCGGGGCGAACTCGAACGCGTTCTTGCCGCGCCGAATCTCAGCCCCAACACCTACGAAATGGTGTCGAAAAGCCTCGCCTGATCCTCCGTCCACGGCCTGGCTGTCGCCGGCGCCGGAACCGGGCCGGAAGCCCGAACTCCCGTTGTGTCCGATTTGAGGCCGGTTTCATTCCGTTCGCTTGATGTTCTCCCGCGGATCGTGGTAAGCCCTCGCCGCCGTTCAGTCGGAGAGGTGCCGGAGCGGTCGAACGGGGCGGTCTCGAAAACCGTTGTCCCTCTTGCGGGGGACCGAGGGTTCGAATCCCTCCCTCTCCGCCAGAATACCGGCCGATCCTATCCGACCCCGCCATCGGCGCCGCGGCGCAGCACGATGCCCGGGGTCGCGGCGGTGTGCACGGCGCGATCGACGACGACCACGCCGTTGACGATGACGGTCGTGCGCGGGCCGCTCGGGTAGCGGTGCGGATCGGAATAGGTTGCCTCGTCCTTGAAATCCGCGGGGTCGAACATCGCGATGTCGGCGCGATAGCCTTCCGCGATGAGGCCGCGATCCTTGAGTTTCAACGCCTTGGCGCTGCCGCCGGTCATCTTGTAGATCGCCTGTTCGAGCCGGATCAGCCCTTCGTCCCGCACGTAATGGCCGATGATGCGCGGGAATGTGCCGTAAAACCGCGGATGCGGCATGCCCTGGCTGACCGTGCCGTAGGTGGCGACGCAGTTGCCGTCGGAGCCGACCAGTGCGGTCGGCGAGCGAATGATCGTGCGGATGTCGTCTTCTGCGATCGAGGTGATCAGCACGCGCGTCGCACCGTTATCGGCGATCAGGTGGTCGCAGATTTGGTCGATCGGGTCGCTTCCCTGCGCCGCTGCCAGCGCCGCCACGGTCTGCCCGGCGGTTTCGGGCCGGCGCGTCGAGATCGAAATCTGCACCGCCTCCCATGACGGGATGCGGCCCCAGTTGTTGAGCCCGTGATCGGCGATCTCGGCCGCGATCCGCGCCCGCGTCTCGGGCAGGGCGAGCCGCTCCAGCATCGCCTCGTTGCCGCCGACCTGAACCCAGCCCGGCAGCAGGTTCTTCAGCGGGTTGGCGCCGGCGGCATAAGGATAGGCGTCGCAATCGATGTCGCAGCCTTCGGCGCGTGCCGCCGCGATCATATCGAGCACGGTCGCCGCCTTGCCCCAGTTGTCCACCCCCGAGCATTTCAGATGGACGATCTCGACATGCACACCGGCCTCGCGCGCCACCGCGATCGCCTCCTCGACCGATTCCAGCACCTTGTTCGATTCGTCACGGATATGGGTGAAGTAGGCCGCGTTGTGCCGCTTCAAGACACGCGCCAAGGCCATGATCTCGTCCGGCTTGGCAAAGCTGCCGGGAGGGGTGAAGAGCCCCGTGGACATGCCCAGCGCGCCGGCGTGCAACCCTTCTTCGAGCAGCGCGACCATCTGCGCCAGCTCGGCCTCGGTCGGGGTGCGGTCTTCGAGGCCCATCACCATCAGCCGCAAGGTGTTGTGACCCACCAGCATGCCCGTGTTGACCGACACATGGGGAAACGTGTCGAGATATTCGGGAAAGCTCATTTCGCGAAACGGCAGCCACGGCGCGCCGCCGCTGAGGTAATGCGCCAGCAGCTCGGTCTTGCCCGGCAACACCGGCGCGACCGAATAGCCGCAATGGCCGATGATCTCGGTGGTCACCCCCTGGCGCAATTTGCTCTCGGCCTTGGGGTTGATCGGCAAGACGAAATCCGAATGGGTCTTGATGTCGATAAAGCCGGGCGCGACCGCGAGCCCCTCGGCGTCGATGACCCGCGCCGCCTCGCGCGGCAGGTCGCGGCCGATCCGGGCGATGCGGCCGGCTTCGATCGCGATATCAGCCCGCTCGCCGGGCTTGCCGCTGCCGTCGTAGACCGTGCCGCCGCGGATTACGATGTCCCACATGCTCCGGTCTCCCAGGATCGCCATCTCCGAGCCAATCCGGCCATCCATGGACCCGCCGGTCAAGCCCGCGGGCGACGGCAAAGAGCGGAGGCGGCAACATGCCGGAACTTCGTGGGAGATGGCGCATTGGTCGGCTAACGAGCGCGGTCGCAACCTGATAGCGAGCCGCCGGTGGAAACCGGGAATTAACCATTCGGCCTGACCATCCTCGGCAGCATTGCGGAGCGGAGGCGATGGGCCGGACCAAGTGGATGCGATTGTTGGTGCGTGATCCGGCCGACATCCTGCGCTGGGCCGGCAGCCAGCGGGCGCGGCATCTGAGCGAATTCCGCTATCGCGTGATCGGCGGGCGGGAATGTGTTTCGTTCCGCATGGTTCCCGGCTATTCGATCCAGATCGGCACCAGCGACATCGTCGTCGTCGCCCATGTTGTCAGGTCCGGGCTGTGGCGCCGCGTCGCCGGCGCCGTGAGAGCCGCCTATGCCGGGGCGGTCTCGGCGGCGATGCGGTCGCTCCCGGTGCGCCCGACGCCGATGAACAGCACCATCAGCGCCGCGGCGACGCGCATCAGCCCCGACAATCTGAAGGCTTCGAGGTAGGTCCCGCGGTAATCGCGCACGATCGTCAACAAAAGAATTGGCCGGGGAGTGACCCCGGCCAATAGGTTCTCGGCGAATTCCTCGTTTACTTGGCGAACGCGCCGTCGAGCGATCGGTTCGATCTTGCGACCGTCAGGGCGTGCTCCACACCTGGTCCTGATAGAGGCGCGTGGCCGAGTTGGTGGAGGTCATATCGATCTCCACCGCCATCGAGCGCGATGTGCTGAACATCGTCGAGGTCTCGACATGCTGCTCGAACCACACCATCACCTTCTCGATCGGCGTCAGCCCGGTCTGGCCTTTGACGATCGGGCTGACGGCGACGTAGATCGGCGTGCTGACCGTTCGTCCGTCAATCCCGGTTGACAGCTGGTTGACGCCGGGGTGGATCGACCCGTACTGGTTGTCGAGGTTGAGGGAAGTGGCGGGGCCACCGGTCGACGGCGCCCCAAGGATGCCGGCCGAATCGAGGATGCTGGTCTCCCCAAGTCCCATCGACACGATATTCGTCGATACGCGGACGGTCAAATCGGCCTGAAACGTGTTGCTGCCGAAGAGCTGGTATTGTGGCGTCCACGAGAAGCTGTTGTTGGAGAGATATTCGGTATAGGCCTGCCACACGACGTTGTAGTCTTCATCCCCGATTTTCTTGGCAAAGCAGAGCTTGTAATTTGATGCCTTGAGATTCTTGAGATCGTCGAGGCCGATCTCGATGGTCACAAGCTTTTGCGTCGCCTGCAATGCCGACCTGAAGGAATTGTAAGCGACCAGCGACCCCGAGCTCTCGATGAGCGCCACATCGCCCGCGTATTTGAAGCTCGCCACCTTGTTGTCGCCTCGCGAACTGTCGGCGCCATGCATGCACGTATACCGTCCCAGATCCGTCTTCTGCTTTCCTTTTGCCAGCTTGTAGGTTTGCCCTTTTTCGACCCGCCCGGCTCTTAATGTGACCGGAAACTCGTCGTTCGGGTTGGGATCACCCTCGCCTTCGGCGCATTCGCTCCAGCCTTGCCCGACTTTCCTCGAGATATAGAGAATTGTCATGTTGCAACTCCTCACCCAATACTCGCGTGTTTCGCACCGAGAGCCTGTTGCCGGGCTCGCGCTGTCGGGTCGCGAGGGGTGAATATTTTCGCCTTTTGAGCACACCGGCAAACATTACTACTTTCTTTCTGCGCAATTTTTCCACATTGATCTTGCGCTGTAATCAAGTCTGCAATAATCAGAAAAATTATTATTTAGAAGTAGTGGATTTTTTATTCAATTCATCGAGAATGGCTCGTATCAGGTTGCGAATCGCCGCAAAGACCGGCGCCGGCAGCGATTCAAGAGGCTCGATGCTGCTGGCCGCGTTGGCCGCGATTTCAGGGGGACGATGAAGGTCCATGTTGCCGCGGCCCAGGATCAGCCAGTCCAGCGATATGTCGAGGACCTCGCAGAGGCGCGCCGCGTGCGCCAGCGACAGGCCGGAATCCCGCTGCCACCGGCTGATCGCGCTTTCATCGACCCCGAGTTCGTTGGCGAGCGCCATCTGTTTGTGAATGCCCCGCGCCTCCAACGCCTGACGCAGCCTTTCACCACGCGATACCATTCCACGCAATCCTGAGCGGCGTTCAAGACGGGTTCCCCGCTACGTCGATGAGGTCTGTCGGATAGCGTCGGGGAGGTCGCGATTGATGCCGTGCGGGGGTGCACGACAGGTTGCGCCGCCGCTGGCTTCAGCGGCAGCGCGACCGTGCTGTCAACAAAGTTAGGCTTGATCGGGAAGGGCTGTCTGTCGATAGGGTAATGCGTTGCATTCGAGCCGTCGCCCCGGCCGCGAAGCACTGGTTCAGCAGACCGATCCTTCGACCCGCATGGATCTCGGATCCACCCGCAGCGAGAGCGCCGATCCCTTCCCTATTGCGCCGGCACCGCGGCGATTTCCGGCTCGCGCCGCTGCCCTCCGTAGCCGATGAACAGCACCATCAGCGCCGCCGCGATGCACATCAGCCCCGACAGCATGAAGGCTTCGAGGTAGGTCCCGAACGAGATCCGCAGCACCCCGGCAACAAACGCCGCCGCGGCGCCGCCGACCTGGTGGATCACGGTGATCCAGGCGACCATGATGCCGGTCTTCTCGTTGCCGACAACGCGCGACAACAACCGGACCGTGGGCGGTACGCTGGCGATCCAATCGAGCCCGTAGAACACGCTGAACAGCGACAATCCGTAAAACGACAGGCCGAAGGCGAACGGCAGGTACATCAGCGACAGGCCGCGCAGCCCGTAATACCAGGCCAACAGGATGCGGTTGTCCCAGCGGTCGGCGAGCCAGCCCGAGGCGGTGCCGCCGACAAAGCTGAACACGCCGGTAATTGCGAGCAATCCGGCGCCGGCGACTTCGGTCAGCCCGTGATCGACGCAGGCCGGGATCAGATGCGTGCCGATCAACCCGTTGGTCGAGGCGCCGCAGACGAAATAGGCGCCGGCGATCAGCCAGAAATCGCGCGTCCGCGCCCCCTGCCACAGGGCCGCAAACGCCAGCGCCACCGGGTTGCCCGCCGAAACCTGCGGCCGCGGGTGGTCGAGCGTCGCGCCATAGGCGGCGAGCCCGATATCCTCCGGCCGGTCGCGCATCAGCAG
This sequence comes from Alphaproteobacteria bacterium, assembly GCA_030041385.1. Lineage (GTDB taxonomy): Bacteria > Pseudomonadota > Alphaproteobacteria > ATCC43930 > CGMCC-115725 > DATARH01. Next base: position 4,153 of record JASHNY010000098.1, on the reverse strand, counting down.
CAACAGCGCCGGCGCCAACACGATCGTCGCCGCGGCGAGCGCCACGGCCATGACCCGCCAGCCGGCGTGAGTGGCCAGGCTCGCCATGGTCGGCAGAAACACGAGCTGCCCGGCGGCATTGCCGGCGGTCAGGATGCCGATCACTAGGCCCTCGCGCGCCCGAAACCAGCGCGCGGCGATATAGGCGGCCAGATAGGCGCCGATAAAACCGCAGCTCAGCCCGACCACCACGCCCCACAGCAGCACGAGTTCCCACGGCTGCCGCATGGCCGGGCTGGCGGCGACGGCGCCGCCGGTCGCGAGGATCGCCAGCGTCATCACCCGGCGCACGCCGAAGCGGTCCATCAAGGCCGCGGCAAACGGTCCGATCGCGCCGTAGAGCAGCAGGTTGACCCCGATCGCGAACGAGATCGTGGCGCGCGACCAGTGGAATTCCTGCTCCAGCGGCACGATCAATACACCGGGCGCGGCGCGAACCCCGGCCGTCACGGCGATGACGGCAAAGGTCATCGCCATCACCACCCAGGCGTAATGCAGGCGAGCGCGCCGCAGGACCGTTGCGGGAATGCTCACCGCCGGCCGCTCACACCACCGCGGTCAACAGGTCGCGCCCGGCGAAATGGGCGTGCAGATTGTCGATCATCAGGTCGCCCATCGCCCGCCGGGTGTCGTGGGTGGCGCTGCCGATATGCGGCGACAAGACGACATTATCCATCGCCAGCAATGCCGGCGGCACCCGCGGCTCGCTGGCGAACACGTCAAGCCCGGCGCCGCCGAGCCTGCCCGCGACAAGCGCCGCAACCAGCGCGGTCTCGTCGACGACCGAGCCGCGCGCGATATTGATCAAGGTTCCCTGCGGCCCCAGCGCGGCGAGCACCGCGGCATCGACCAGGTTCCGCGTCGCCTCGCCGCCGGGACAAGCGACCGCCAGGATATCGCTCCATTCGGCCAATGCCGTCAGGTCGGCGACGTGGCGGTACGGCGCATCGGGTTTGGCGCGCGGCCCGTAATAGGCGATCTCCATGTCGAATGCGGCCGCCCTGCGGGCGATCGTGCGGCCGATCCGTCCGAGCCCGACGATGCCGAGCTTGCGGTTGCGCAAGGCCCGGCCAAAGCGCAATTCGCCTTCGGGCCACGCGCCGCGGCGGACAAAGCGGTCGCCCTCGGCGGTGCAGCGCTCGACCGCGAGCATCAGCGACATCGCGATGTCGGCGGTATCGTCGGTCACGACATCGGGCGTGTTGGTGACGCGCACGCCGCGAGCGCGCGCGCAGCCGAGGTCGATGCGGTCGACGCCGATCCCCATGCAGGCGATGATCTCGACCCGCGGCAGGGCCTCGATCAGTTCCGCGGGGCAGCCGTGCAGGGCATAGACGGCGATGCCGCGCACGCGCTCGGCCAGCCCGCGCAGGAAGGCGGCGCGGTCGGTCGCCTCCCACAGGCGATGCGCGGCGAACTCGGCTTCGACCCGGGCCTGGGTCGCGGGGTACAGAGGCCCGACGATCAGCACCTCCGGTGCGTTGGCCGGGCTCATCCGCCGCTCGTCTCGTCGAGCGTCTCGGTCTCGGCGATCTCGATGCCGAACCCGCCGAGCCCGACATAGGTGCGGGCGCGGCTGGCATAGAGCCGGATCGACGAAATCCCCAGATCGCGCAGGATCTGGGCGCCAAGCCCGATCTCCCGCCATTGCCGGTCGCGTTCGAGCTCGGACCGCCGCGTCTCCTCGGCAAAGGCGAGGTTGGGCACCCCCGAGGTGCCTTCGCGCAAATAGACGAGCACGCCGCGGCCCTCGCGCTTGAAGCGGCGCATCGCGGCGTGGATCGGCTTGGCGCCGCCGAACACATCCTCGATCACGCTGCCGCGGTGCAGCCGGGTCGGCACGTTCTTGCCGTCGCCGAGCTTGCCGTAGACAAAGGCGAAATGCTGCACCTTGTCGAACGGCGTCGCATAGCCATAGCCGGCAAGCGGGCCCAGTTCGCTCGCGACCTGGAATTCGGCGACCCGGGTCACCAGCTTTTCGCGCTCCTGGCGGTAGGCGATCAGGTCGGCAACCGAGATCCGCCGCAGGCCGTGCTTCTCGGCAAAGGCCGTGACCTGGGGCCCGCGCATGACCGTACCGTCGTCATTGACCAGTTCGCAGATTGCCGCCACCGGCTCGAGATTGGCGGCGCGGCACAGATCGATCGCCGCCTCGGTATGGCCCGACCGCATCAACACCCCGCCATCCTTGGCGATCAGCGGAAAGATGTGCCCGGGGCGGACGAAATCGGTGCGCCCGGCATTGTTGTTGGCGAGGTTGCGGATTGTCGCGGTGCGATCGTCGGCGGAGATGCCGGTCGTCGTGCCGTGCCGGTAATCGACCGACACCGTGAACGCGGTCCCGTGGATCGCGTCGCTGTCGGCGACCATCGGCGCCAGCGCGAGGCGCCGGGCAATCTCGCCGGTCACCGGCGCGCAGACGATGCCGCAGGTGTGGCGGATGATAAAGGCCATCTTTTCCGGCGTCGCATGCACCGCGGCAACGATCAGGTCGCCTTCGTTCTCGCGGTCGTCATCGTCGGTGACGACGACGATCTCGCCGCGGGAAAAGGCTTCGACCGCACTCTCGACTCTGCTCTCCGACACGCTACCCAACTCCTGCCCGCCGATTGCTGCCCGATGGCTCGGGCACCGCCTCAGCCTATACCGTTCGCCGCGAGGAACTGAGGGTTTCCCTCGCGCAGCTTGAGAATGGTCAAGCGCCATAGTATCGCGCGCGCGGCCCGCTCCCGCGACTGCGATGTTTCGAAATCTCCCTTTCGCAGATCGATTGCGAGACGGCGCAGCAATTCGAGCGGGTCGTTTTGCTCCTCACCCTCCCACGCCGGCGGCGCGGGCTCCCTTTCCCCGCACGCGGAAAGAGGGTCGGGGTGAGGGGCATCGTAGAATTGCGCCAGCATCGCCCCGATCTCGTTGGCCGGCTTCTCCGCCGCCGCCGCCTCGCGGCCGACGATCGCCATCGTGGTCGCGACAAGGTGGAGGTCGCGCTGCCGTGCCTCGGGCAGCAGCGGCAGGATGTCGTCGAGCAATAGGCGCCGGCCCAGTTCCAGCAGGTCGAGGCTTTCTGGCAGATCGCGCATCACCGCGGCATCCCGTCAGGATCGAGCAGCATCAGCAGTTCGAGCTCGCATTCGGTCGCCCGGCGGCCGGTGATCGCGGTGCTGAGGCTCCGTTCGCCGCCATGAAGGTAGCGGTCGCTTTGTTGCAAGGCGATGATCGCCCAGCGAACGTTGGCGAAGACTTCCCAGAAGCGCACGCGGTCGGGGTCGACGCGGCGGCCCGATTCGGCTTCGTAGCCGCGGTAGAAATCGGCGCGTGCGGCGATGCCGCCGGCTTCGCGGTCGAGCCGGGCAAAGCGCCAGCCCTTGCAGCAGAACCAGCCGATATCCTCGTCGGGATCGCCCCAGCCGGCGAATTCCCAATCGAGGATGCCGGAAAGCCCGGTGCCGTCGACCAGGTAATTGCCGGTGCGGAAGTCGCGGTGGCACAGCACCGGCGGCAGCGGCGCCGGCAGATGGGCTTCGAGCCAGCGCATCGCCCATTCGAGCACCGGCCGCGGCACCGGATGGCGGTCGAGATAGGCGCGAAACTCCGCGATCCGCAGCAGCGGACCGCCGTCCTCCGGCAGGAATTCGAGGCCGCGCCAGGGCGGGCGGATCGTCTGGACACGGGCCAATTCGCGGCCGAGCCGCGCGGCGATTTCCGGCAATTCCGGCTCCAGCACGGGATCGCGGGTGATGACGCGCCCGAGGGCATGCCCGCGCAGCCGCCGCATCACGAAAAACGGCGCCCCGAAAACGTCGCTGTCGGCACAGGCGCAGAGCGGCTCGGGCACCGCGATCCCGGCCGCGAACACCGCCTGCAACACGGCAAATTCCTCCATCCGCCCGAGGCTCGACGGCACGCCGGTCGGCGCGTCGGTGCGCAATACGAGGCGCTGATTCCCGCACAGCCGCCCACCGCAAAACTGCGCATCGATGCCCCAGTTCTGCTGGATCGCGCCGCCGTCGAGCAGGGCGATGGCGACAATCTCCACTTTGCTTGCGCCGCTCGCCCGGGCCAGAAAATCGGCGAGGCGGTCGCGGCGACCGTCCGCCTCCGGATCAGATTGCGG